>CAZSYT010000064.1:0-18892 GCA_964610905.1 uncultured Acidimicrobiaceae bacterium | reverse complement strand
TGAGCTTCTTCACCTGCTTCTGCGACTTGCCGCAGAAGCTGCACTTCACCAGGTCCCCCCCGTCTCCGAACTTGGCCACCTCGGTTCCCCTTGTCCTTCGTCCGCTGGATGGTGCCTGAAAACCCTACCCGCCCGGGCCGGCCGGCCGACCCGTTCGCCGCTCAGGCAGCCCCGACCGCCTCGGCCGGCAGCGCGTCGCGTGCGGTGATGACCTCGTCGACCAGGCCGTAGGAGACGGCCTCCTCGGCCGTCATGATGAAGTCACGGTCGGTGTCCTTCGAGACCTTCTCGACAAGCTGGCCGGTGTCGGACGCCAGCATGCCGTTGAGCAGGTCGCGCATGCGGAGGATCTCCTTCGCCTGCAGCTCGATGTCGCTCGCCTGTCCCTCGACGCCGCCGAAGGGCTGGTGCAGGAGGATGCGAGCGTGCGGGAGGGCGAACCGCTTCCCACGCGTCCCGGCGCCCAGCAGGACGGCGGCCGCCGAGGCCGCCTGGCCGAAGCAGAACGTCGACGTGTCGGGCTTGATGTACTTCATCGTGTCGTAGATGGCGAAGAGCGCCGTGATGTCGCCGCCGGGCGAGTTGATGTAGAGGTGGATGTCCTTGTCCGACTCCTCCGACTCGAGGAAGAGCAGCTGGGCGCAGACGAGGTTCGCCACGGCGTCGTTGATCGGGGTGCCGAGGAAGATGATGCGCTCGCGCAGGAGCCGCGAGTAGAGGTCGTAGTTGCGCTCGCCGCGACTGGTCGACTCGACCACCCAGGGCACGCTGTAGGCCTGGGCGTCCAACGGGCTGACTGCCTGGGTCGTGCTCACTCGGAGTCCTCCTCGTCCTCGCCGGCCTCGAGGACGTCCCTCGGCACCGGGTTCCCGTCCTCGTCGACCAGTTGCACCGTGTCGAGCAACCAGCGCATGGCCTTCGCCTTGCGCTGCTCCGAGCGTACCGTCGGGAGGCGCCCTCCCCGTTCGAGCTCGGCACGGACCCGTTCGGTGGGCATGCCGAGGCGCTCGGCCATGGCGGCGAGCTCACCCTCGAGCTCCTCGTCGTCGACCTCGATCGCCTCGGCGTCGGCGACGGCCCGCAGGGCGAGGTCGAGCTTGACGCCCGCGAGGGCGGAGGCACGGAGGTCCTCGACGAGCTCCTGCTCCGTGCGTCCGGTGGCGGCCACGAACTGGTCGATGGCCATGCCCTGGTGCTCGAGGCGGTGCTCCAGGTCGTGGACCCGCTCGCGCAGCTCGGCTTCGACGAGCACCTCGGGCACCTCTTCGGCCACCAGCTCGATGATCGCCTGCTCCGTCTCCTGGCGCAGCGCCATGCGGGCCTGCAGGGCCCGCACCCGGCGGAGGCGCTCGGTGATGTCGGCACGAAGCTCGGCGACGGTGGCGAGCTCGGAGGCCTCCGAGGCCCACTCGTCGGTCACCTCTGGCAGGACGAGCTCCTTCACGTCCTTGACCGACACGGTGAAGGTCACCGGCTGGCCGTCCGTCCCCCCCTCTTCCGTCTCCGCTCCCTCGCCCGGACCCCCGAGCACGGCCTCGAAGGTGCGGACGTCACCGGCTGACGCTCCGCGCACCTGCTCGTCGAGCTCGGCGACCACGCCGCCGCTGCCCACCTCGTAGAGGAAGTCCTCGGCCACGAGGTCGGCATCGGCCGTGCCCTCGGCGGCCGTGCCCTCGGCGGCCGTGCCCTCGGCGGCCGTGCCCTCGGCGGCCGTGCCGCCGGGACGGTGGCGACGGCCCTGGATGTCGAGGGTCACGCGGTCACCGTCGACCGCCGGTCGGTCGACCTCGACGAGCTCGCCGGTGGTGGCCCGGAGCCGGTCGACCTGGGCGTCGACGTCGTCGTCGGAGACCTCGAGCGAGGGGACGGTGACGACCAGTCCCTGGTAGCCGGCGACCGACACGGTGGGCCGCACGGCCACCACAGCGTCGAAGCGGACGGCGCCCGAGGGGTCGTCTGACGTGATGTCGATCTCCGGCTGGTCGATCGGGTCGACCTCGGTGTCGGAGACGGCCTGTGCGTAGAAGGCGGGCAGTGCCTCTCGCAGCGCCTCGTCGCGCAGGGCGGCTGCTCCGCCCATCCGTGCCTCGATCACGCGCCGGGGGACCTTGCCGGGCCGGAAGCCCGGGACCCGGACCTGCCGTGCCAGCCGGTGCACGACGTCGTCGAGAGCACCGTCGATCTCCGCCGGGTCCAGCTCGACGGACAGGCGGACCTTGTTGCCCTCTTCGGGCGCTGCTGTCGCTCGCATACGAGTACGGAAGTCTACCGGTGCCACCGGCACCGGCGGCTCTGTCGCGGGTACGGCGGTCGGCGGGCCCGGGCATCGGGACCGGGGCTCACGCGACCGACGCCGCTCCCTTGGACGAGGCCTGCCAGAGCGCGGCGTAGTACCCCTCGGCGGCGACCAGCGACTCGTGCGTCCCCACCTCGGCGATTCGACCGGCGTGGACGACGACGATGCGGTCGGCGCGCCGGGCCGTCTGCAACCGGTGGGCGATCAGGATCGTCGTGCGACCACGGGCTGCCACCTCCATGGCGTGGGTCACCTGCGCCTCGACGGAGAGGTCGAGGTTGGAGGTGGCCTCGTCGAGGACAAGGACCGCGGGGTCGACGAGGAGGGCGCGGGCGAGGCAGACGAGCTGCCGCTGGCCGGCCGACAGCGATCGGCCGCGCTCGGAGACGGCGTGGTCGTAGCCGTCGGGCAGGCCGGCCACCACCCGGTCGAGCCCGACGGCGGTCGCCACCCGCTCGACCTCGTCGTCGCTCGCGTCGGGACGGGCGTAGGCGATGTTCGAGCGGATCGTCCCCGAGAAGAGGAAGGGCTCCTGAGGGACGTAACCGAGGTGGCGGCGGTAGGCGCCGAGGTCGAGGGTGCGCAGGTCGAGCCCGTCGACGAGCACCCTCCCCGCCGTCGGGTCGTAGAAGCGGGCAAGGAGCTTGACCAGCGTCGACTTTCCCGCGCCCGTCTCCCCGACCACGGCGACCGTCTCACCGGCGGCGATGTCGAGGTCGACCCCCGCGAGCGACCACGCGTCGGAACCGGGGTACCGGAAGGAGACGCCCTCGAAACGGACGTGGCCGGCCACGTCTCCGGGGTCGCCGGGCTCGTCGGCCTCGGGCGTGATGACCGGCTCGGCGAGCAGCGTGGAGATCTTGGCGATCCCCGCCCGCGCCTGCTGGTAGGAGTCGAACACCTGGGAGAGCTGCTGGATGGGGCTGAAGAACAGCGTGAGGTAGAGCAGGAAGGCGACCAGCTCGCCGAGGGACAGCGTGCGCTCGATCACGAGGTGACCCCCCACGTAGAGGACGAGCGCCATCGCCACGTTCGAGAGCAGGTCCGAGAAAGCCATGTAGGAGGTCTGGGCGCGCACCGCCGAGAGCCCGGCCCGCAGGTAGCGGTCGCAGAGCTCGCGGAACTCGGCGCGGTTGTGCTCGTGGCGACGGAAGGCGTGGATCTCGCGGATCCCCGACATGCTCTCCTGCAGGTAGGCGTTGACCGAGGCGATCCACTCGCGTTGGCGCGTGTACGCCCTCGCCGACGCCCTCCGGAACCAGAGGGTGGCCGCCACGAGCGGCGGGACGACCGCCATGGTCACCAGGGCGAGGCGGACGTCCATCACGAAGAGGAGAGCGGCGATGCCTGCGAACGTGACGAGGGAGACGAGGGCGTTGACCAGCCCCGTCTGGAGGAGGTTGGACAGCGTGTCGACGTCCGAGGTCATCCGGGTCAGCGTGCGGCCCGACAGCTCGCGCTCGTAGTAGTCGAGCCCGAGGCGCTGGAGGTGGGCGAAGATCCGGACGCGGAGCGACGCGAGCATGCGCTCGCCACCTCGACCCGTCACGACGTTCTCTGCCCACATGTCCCACCAGTCGAAGAGGGCGACGGCAGCGAAGACGGCGGACACGGCGACGAGGGCGGCCACGGAGTGGCGGACGACGCCGCGGTCGACCCCGAAGCGGATGAGCATCGGCGCAGCCAGGGTGGCCGCGGCGTCGAGGGCGACGAGGACGAGCCCGACGCCGAGCTGGCGGCGCCACGGCCGCACGAACCGGGCCAGCGAGAACGGTTCGCGTGGCCTCGCCTGCTCGTCGACGTCGATCTGCGCGTCGTCGGTCACCGACGGGAGGGCGTCGATGCTGCGCTGGAGCTCCGCCGTCGCCGGTCGGCCGAGCAGGGCCACCGCGGCGAAGCCCCCGCCGCCCCCGCCGCCCCCGAAGCCCCCGCCCCCGCCGAAGCCGCCGCCGCCGAAGACCGGTCGTGCCGGGGCGCCCATCGGACCGCCCGCGCCGCCTCCGGCGCCACGAGGCACCGCGTCCGGTGCGACCGGGGCGAGCCCGACCGGGGACGGGGCGATGCCGACCCGGGCCGGGGGGGAGGCGCCCGTCCCGTCGCCGGACTCCTCGACGAGCATCGACCGGAAGGTGGCGTTGCGGCGGTAGAGCTCGTCGTAGGTTCCCTCGTCGACCACCCGGCCTCCGTCGAGCACGAGGATCCGGTCGGCCAGCTGAAGGGTCGACGGGCGGTGCGCCACCACGATCGTCGTCCGGCCACGGCGGAGGTCGGCCAGCGCGCCGAGGATGGCGCCCTCGGTCCGACTGTCGACGGCCGAGGTGGCGTCGTCGAGCACGAGGACGTCGGGGTCCGACAGGATCGCCCGCGCCAGGGCCACCCGCTGCCGTTGCCCTCCCGACAGCGTGAGACCCTGCTCGCCGACCACCGTGTCGTACCCGTCGGGCGTGGCCTCCACGAAGCCGTGGGCCCCGGCGACCTCGGCGGCCGCCACGACCTCCTCCTCGCTGGCGTCCGGCCGGCCGAAGGCGATGTTCTCGCGCAGCGGCGAGGAGAAGAGGAACGAGCTCTCGAACACCATCGCCACCCGGCGCCGCAGCGACGGCAGGGTGACCGTCGAGACGTCGACGCCGTCGACCAGGACGGAGCCCTGGTTCGGGTCGTAGAAGCGGGCGGCGAGCAGCCCGATGGTCGACTTGCCCGAGCCCGAGGGGCCGACGACGGCGACCGTCTCCCCCGCGGCGATCTCGAACGAGCAGTCCTCGAGGACGGGCTGGCCGGGTCGGTACGAGAAGGTGACCCCCTCGAAGGTCACCCGCCCTGGACCGGCGGGCAGGTCGGCGGCGCCTGGCTGCTCGACCACCGACGGCTCGAGGTCGAGGACCTCGGTGACGCGCTCGACCCCGGCCCGGGCCATCTGCCCGATGGTGAGGATGCCGGCCAACATCCTGGCGGGTGCGGACAGCTGGACAAGGTACGTGGTGAAGGCGACGAACGTGCCGATCGAGAGGCGGCCGTGGATGGCGAGCAGGCCCCCCGCGACGAGGACCAGCAGCTGGCCGAGGGACGGGATCGTCTGCAGGTGGGCGCTGAAGCGGGAGCGCAGGCGGACCGTGCGGACGCGGGCGCCGAACATCGACCGTACCGAGGCGACCAGGCGACCGAGCTCGGCTCCCTCCTGGCCGAAGCCCTTGACCACCCGCACCCCCGAGACCGCCTCCTCCACCCGAGTGGTCATGTCCGCCTCGCACGCCTGGGCGTCCCAGCTTGAGGGGAAGACGGCTCCTCGCATGCGCATGGCCACGGCGAAGGTCGCGACCGGGACCGCCAGCACGAGCAGGCCCAGCTCCCACGAGAGGGCGAGCATGATGCCGAGGGAGACGAGGAGCTGCAAGACGCTGCCCAGCACCAGCGGCCCCCACGCCAGCAACTGCTGGATGAGCGAGAGGTCGCCGTTCGCCCGCGACACGAGCTGGCCGACCTGCAGCCGGTCGAACGTGCCGAGGTCGAGCAGGTGGAGGTGGTCGTAGAGGGCCGTGCGCAGGTCGTACTGGACGTCGAAGGCGAGACGGCCGCCCATGAAGCGACGCACGAAGGTCGTGCCGAAGCGCAACAGCCCGAGGCCGACGAGCAGCAGGACGAGCGGCACCAGGGACCCGCGGTGGGCGACCACGACGTCGTCGATCACCGCTCGCTGGACGACCGGGACGACCGAGAGGACCGTCATCGAGACGGCCGAGGCGGCGAGCGCGAGCACGAGGGCGCGCCAGTGCGCCCACAGGTAGGGAAAGAGCCGCCGGAGCCATCCCCGACGGTGGCCGCCGGGCTCCATGGCGCCCAGTGTACGGGCGGCGGGGATGCCACCACCTCGACCACCCGTCCCGGGGCGTCGGGCCCGGTCGGGTGGGGCGGTCAGGTCGGGAGAGCGCCCTCGATGGTCGCGACCACTTCGGGTGCCTCGGGGTCGACGGTGGGCCGGAACCGCCGGAGGACCTCGCCCGCCGGCGAGACCACGAACTTCTCGAAGTTCCACTGGATGTCGCCGGCTTCGCCGTCTCCGTCGGGAACGGCCGTGAGCTCGGCGTAGAGCGGGTGCCGCCCCTCGCCGTTGACCTCGAGCTTCTCGAACATGGGGAAGGTGACCCCGTAGGTGGTCGAGCAGAACGTGGCGATCTCCTCGGCGCTGCCGGGCTCCTGACCGGCGAACTGGTTGCAGGGGAACCCGAGCACGGTGAACCCTCGGTCACCGTACGTCTCCTGCAGACGTTCGAGCCCCGCGTACTGCGGCGTCAGCCCGCACTTGGAGGCGACGTTCACCACCAGGAGCGTGGTGCCGCGGAAGGCTCCGAGCGAGGTCTCGGTGCCGTCGAGGGTGCGCAAGGGGACGTCGGAGAGTGCCATGCGCCCACCCTACGGGACGGACGAGCCGGCATGCCCGCAGGTCGCCCGTGCGCCGGGCGGGAACGAGGACTACCATGGCGCCGAAGTGTCGCCGCTGGCGCGCGGGCTCACCGCCCGACGCACGAGGCCCCACCGGGTGCCTCGTGGGAGCGGGCCGGGAGTCCGAGCACCGGGCAGAGTGCCAGGGCAGAGCACGAGGGGCAGAGGACGACCAGCGCCCGCGGCGAGGGGGATCCAGGTGGGAGCGCGCCCGCACGCGGGTGCGCTCGTGACCGCTCCGCACGCTCCGGCCGCTTCGGTCCGGCGTCCGGGACGCCGCCGCACCACCTCGACGTATCTCCCGTTCGGACGACGGCTACCACCCTCAGTGGTGACGGAGTCGAGACGTTGAGTAGTATGGACCTCGGCGGCGCCGTGCGCGGGCGAGGGGGAGGTGAGCAGCGAAGGATGGCGAGCGGATTCCGGGGGTCCGCCGGGGCAGGTTCGGACCACCAGGACATCTCGGGCGCGCTCACCGCGGTACTGGTCCGCTGCGTCCGCCAGCACAGCGGCGACTCGGGCGTGCTGCAGATGCTGGCCGTCGCCGGCGAGCACCGCAGCGCCGCCGAGCTCGAGGACGTCACCTCGTGGAGCTCGCACGAGGAGGCCGTCGCGCTCTTGCACGCGGGCGCACAGGTCACCGGTGACGGGTCCATCGGGCTCCACGTCGGCGAGGAGATGCTGCGCCAGCACACGGGAACGCCCGTTGCCGACCAGCTCCGGTCCCTCGGCTCTCCCGCCGCCCTCATCGAGCACACCGTCACCGCGATCGACCGCTTCGTGCGGGTCACCTCGACCGAGATCCTCGAGCACGGCAGCACGTACGCCGTGCTGCGCGCCGTCACCGGCCGCTCCACGAGCCGGCACCCGCACCTCTGCGACTTCACGCGCGGCCTGCTGACGCAGGTGCCCGTGGTCTTCGGTCTACCCCCGGCGACGGTCACGGAGTCCGAGTGCCAGGCGCGGGGCGGGCGCTTCTGCCTCTACTCGGTGAGCTGGGAGGCAGTCGCCGACCGCGGGCCCGTCGACGAGGGGACGGCCCCCAGGCTGTTCGAGGCCGCGTGGGAGCGAGGCGAGTCCGCGGGAGCCCACGCAACGGAGGCGCCGTCGGTCGCCGCTCCACCGGCTGCGGGGCCGCCACCCGTCGCCGTCCCCACCGCGTCGGGGCCGCCACCGGTCGCCGTCCCACCGGCCACAGGGCCGCCACCCGTCGCCGTCCCCACCGCGTCGGGGCCGCCACCCGTCGCCGTCCCACCGGCTGCGGGGCCGCAGCCGGCAACCGGCATGGTGCTCGACGCCGAGGTGCGCATCGCCCAGCTGAGCTCGCAGCTCGACCAGATGACCGAGCGCCTCGAGGGCGTGTTCTCGACGGCGGCCGAGCTCCTCGGCGAGGAGGACATCGACACCCTGCTGGCCAGCATCACCTCGCGGGCTGCGCGTGCGGTGAGCGCGCCCAAGTACCTCCTCGTCGTCCGGACCTCGCCGGAGGCGCCGATCCAGCTCCACCACCACGGCTTCGACGACGTCGAGGCCCAGGTGCTCGCCAACGAGCTCTGGCGCGACGTGCCCGACGACAGCGACGGGTCGCGCCTCATCGTCGACATCGCATCGTCTCGGCGCCGCTACGGCCGGCTCGCCGCCGTCTTCCCGCCAGGCGTCCGCTACTTCGAGTCCGAGCGGCGCATGCTCGCCCTCTATGCCGGCTACGCGGCGACGGCGCTCGACGTGGTGACCGCGCTGGAGGAGGCGCGGGCGAGCGACGCCACCCGGCGTGCCCTGCTCGACTTCTCCGGAGCCTTGGCCCGCCTCACCACCACGGACGCCGTGGCCCAGCTGCTGGCCGACTCGGCCACGTCGGTGCTGGGCTGCGACCACGCGACCGTCATGCTGTGGGACCCGGCTCGCAACGAGCTCGCCGTCCAGGCCCGCACGACCGGACGCGAGCCGCCTCGCACGACGCTCGGGTCGGCCCGAGCGGCTCTCGACGAGGAAGAGGAGCAAGCAGAGGCGGAGCCCGCTGGCGCGCCCTCTCCCTCGGCCGTCGTCCTCACGCCGGACGACACGCCGCTCGTGCGCCACGTCATCGAGACGCGCTCGATCGTCGTGGTCGACCGCTCCACCCAGGACCCCTTCCTTCGCGAGGTCCTGCGCCAGACCGAGACCGAGGCGTCGGTGATCGCCCCCCTGGTCGCCGCCGACGAGTTCCTCGGCGTCGTCGCGGCCAACTACCTCAGGCCCCTTCCGGCGTCGGTCGCGCGCGGCCGCGACCTCCACGAGCGCCTCTCGGGCCTGGCCGACCAGGCGGCCACCTCGCTCCAGAACGCCCGCCTCCTCGAGCGCATCTCGCACATGGCATGGCACGACGTCTTGACCGGCCTCCCCAACCGCCGGCTCCTCGAGGACCGGGTCCGCCAGGAGCTGGCCCGGGCCCGGCGGGCAGGCGAAGGCCTCTGCATGTTCTTCATCGACCTCGACCAGTTCAAGTCGGTCAACGACACGATGGGGCACGCCACCGGGGACGAGCTGATCCGCCAGGTCGGGCAGCGGCTGTGCGAGACGGTGCGCCGCCAGGACACCGTGGCTCGCCTCGGGGGCGACGAGTTCGCCGTCCTGCTCCCCGGCCTCTCCGACCGCGGCGCCGTCGAGCACCTGGCGCGCCGCTCGCTGGAGGCACTGCACGCGCCCTACGACGTCTTCGGGCGCGAGGTCCGGGCGTCCGGCTCCATCGGGATCGCCCTCGCTCCCGAGCACGGGACGACCTACGACGAGCTCCTCAACCACGCCGACGAGGCCATGTACCGCTCCAAGGCGCTCGGACGGGACACGTTCCACCTGTACGTCGGGGAGGAACGGCCGGTGGACGAGGGGGACGACCTCGAGGGCGAGCTGCGCTCCGCCCTCGAGCACGGTGAGTTCTTCCTCCTCTACCAGCCCTACATCGACCTGAAGACGACCCAGGTGGTGGGCGTCGAGGCCCTGGTGAGGTGGCGGCACCCCCGGCGTGGCGTCCTCGAGCCCGACGCGTTCATCCCGGTGGCCGAGGCGAGCAATCTGATCGTCGCCCTCGACACCTGGGTGCTCGAGGAGGCGTGCCAGCAGGTCCGCCGGTGGGCCGACACCGGCATGCCCCCGCTCCGGCTGTCCGTCAACCTGGCCTCGCTCGACCTCGCCAACCCGGAGCTGTTCGAGAACGTGCGCCACTCGCTGGCGTCCGCTCGTCTCGACCCGTCCCTGCTCGAGCTCGAGATCACCCAGCGGGTGGTCCTCGACGAGACCGGCATCGCGCCGCGCAACATCGAGCAGCTCCGGCGCCTCGGCGTGCGCTTCTCGATCGACGACTTCGGGACGGGCAACTCGTCCATGAGCCGGATCGGCAGCTTCCCCGTCTCGACCCTCAAGATCGACGAGTCGTTCGTGCAGGTCCTCGGCCCCGAGGCCGAGAGCAGCACGCTCGTCGCCGCGATCATCGCGATGGCGCACCGGCTGGGCCTCGACGTCGTGGCGGAGGGCGTCGAGACGTCGAACCAGAGCCGCGTCCTGCTGCAGCGAGGCTGCACCACGGCACAGGGGTTCTTCTTCAGCCCACCGCTGCTCCCCGGGGACGTCGAGCGCATGCTCGACGGGGCCGACGCCCTGGCCGGTCAGTCCGGTGCCGACGGCATGGCCAGCTGACCCCGCTCGTCACACCGAGACGGCCTGCTCCGCCGGCTGGCAGGCGTCGAGCGCCAGCGCGGCGAGGACCGCCCCTTCGCGCAGCCCCCACTCGCTGACCACGACCCGGTCGAGGCCGAGCCGGCCGAGCAGGGTGTCGAGCACGACAGCGCCCACCGGCAGGTGCGCGGCCCGCCGGGCCTGCATGCCCGGGAGGGCGAGCCGTGCCTCGAGGTCGGTGCCGACGAGCCGGTCGGCGAGCTCGGCGACCTGGGCGGCCGGGAGCTCGACCTGGTTGACGGGTGCCCGGTTCACCAGCTCCGACGGAGGCCGAGGGCGGTGCAGGGTCAGGGCGAGCCGGGCGAGGGCCCGAACGGTCCCCCCGCTGGCGATCGCCCGCTGCACGGGCTCGGGGTGGTCGGCGACCAGCCGCTCGACCGCCACGACCCGCTCGAGCGTGACGTCCTCGACGCGGCGGCGACCCTCGGCACCGAGCACGTCACCCGTCCCCAGCTCACCCCGGACGCGCCCCGTGCCGAGGGCCACGCTCGCCACGCCGTAGACGCAGGTGGCGTCACAGATGCCCGCCTCGAGGCTCCCGCCTCCGAGGTCGATCCCGAGGACGGGCTGGCGGCCCACCCAGACTCCGGCCCGCTGCCCGACCAGGCAGAGGTGGGCTTCCTCCTCGCCGCTCAGGAGGGCGACGGGCACGCCCAGCACGGCGGCGAAGCGGTCGAGCAGCACCGGGCCGTTCGCCGCTTCGCGCAGCGCGGCCGTCGCCATGGCCACCACGACGTCGGCACCCGCCTCCTCGGCGGCGCGGTGCAGGCGACGGAGGGTCCGGAGAGCGGCCGCGGAGCGTTCGGCCGAGATGGCGCCGACCCGGGCCACCTCGGCGCCGAGGTGGAGGAGAGAGCGGCGGCGCACGACCGGGACGAGCGTGCCGTCCCGCCACGCGTCGACCACCAGGAGGTGGAAGGACGTGCTGCCGAGGTCGAAGACGGCGACGCGCACAGAGGGCTCTTCGGTGCCGAGGCGCGCCGACCGGTGCGCGTCGTCCGGGGAGATCACGGGCCGACGCTACCGGTCGCGCCGGTCGGACCGGGGGACGGGCGCTCGCGCATGCCGGTCCGGTGCCAGCGGCCGGTGCGCGGCGGGCCCGTCACCGGGTGCCCGCGGCGGCGACGGTAACGGTCGGGGCGACCGTCACCGTGCACGCCAAGGTGTTGGCGACGAAGCACTCGCGATGGGCGCGCTCGCACAGCTCCTCGACGACGTCGCCGGTGGCCGGTGGCCGCACCGTGATCCGCGGCCGCAAGTGGACCTCGGTGAGCCGGACCGGCCCCACGCCCTCGGGCATGAGCCCCTCGGCGTCGTCGGCGTAGGCGACGACGTCGACCCCGGCTCGGGCGGCGACGGCCAGGAACGAGAGGAGCTGGCACGACGACGTGGCGACCACCAGGAGCTGCTCGGGGTTCAGCCGCGACGGGTCACCGGCGAAGGCGGGGTCGGCGCTGAGCGCCAGTGCGGCCTCGGCGGGCGACGACGCAGCCTCGTGGGCGCGTGAGTACGACCCGTAGCCTCCGCCGGTCGACCCCTGCCACGTACAGGTTGCCCGGTAGCGGTGCACTGGCGCCGCCGTCACCGGTCGCCCCCGGATCGCCGGGCGAGGACGTCGGAGAGCCAGGTCGCGGCCTTCTCGGCGGCGTCGGCCGGAGCGTGGGTCGCCACCGCTGCGGCCAGCTCGGCGATCGAGACCGACCCGAGGCGGTGCCGCCATGTGTCCTCGGCCGCGATCGTGCACGTGGTCGTGTAGCACCGGGCAGGCACTGCCGATGGCCCGCGTCGACGGATCTCCGTGCAGCGGAAGGCCCGCCTGTCCCCCTCGACCGCGTCGACCACGTCGAGCAGGGAGGTCGCCGTGGCGGGACGGGCAAGCCGGTACCCCCCGTTGCGGCCGCTGGCCGACTCCACGATCCCCGACCGGGCGAGCGCCTGGAGGGACTTGGCGAGGTACGGGGCCGGCACCCCGTGGTAGTCGGCCAGCCGAACGGCGGGAAGCGTGGCGTCGGAGGGCAACAGGGCGAGCAGGACGGTGCAGTGCGCCGCCCACTCCACGCCCTCGCGCATGCCCGGACTCTACTTGTCACTTGTCCGGATCTCCGGCGCCTGACGAACGTGGACAACTCCTATCCGCGTTGAGCAGGTCCGTCGTGCGCATGGCCGTGGCGGGCGGGACGGGGACGGTGGGCCGGCACGTGGTCGACGTAGCCCGGGCGGACAGGCACGAGGTGGTCGTGCTGAGCCGGGCCGCCGGCGTCGGCCTCTCCGACGAGGCGCGGGTCGCCGCCGCCCTCTCCGACGTCGACGTGGTCGTCGACGTCGTCTCGACCCCGCTGCCCGGGCTGGGCGCGATCGCCGGCTGGTGGGCCCGCCCGTCGGCGACCGCGTCGCTCGGACGGCTCCGGCAGCTCTGCGAGGCCGAGGCGCCCGGGTGAGCGGCGGGTGCGAGGCCGTCCGCCGGGCCGCGACGGTGAGCGGCGGGTGCGAGGCCGTCCGCCGGGCCGCGACGGTGACGACGGGCGGGCGGCGTCCATGGCAGAGTGGGAGCCACCGGGGAGTGGCGCAGCTTGGTAGCGCGCCTGCTTTGGGAGCAGGAGGTCGCCGGTTCGAATCCGGTCTCCCCGACGCAACTCCGATCGCGCCGCCCGGCAGCCCCGGGCGTCGTCAGACGGGCGTGGTCAGCCCGAGACGGTCGGCGAGCACGCTGGCGGGCACGGGGCGGGAGAAGAGGTACCCCTGGGCGTAGTCGCAACCGAGGGAGCGCAGGACGTCGAGCTGCCGCTCGGTCTCGACGCCCTCGGCCACCACCTTGAGGCCCAGCGCGTGCGCGAGCTTGACGACGGCGGAGACGATCTCCTCGCCCCCGCCGCTCCCCGCGCCGAGCTCGTCGACGAAGGACTTGTCCACCTTCAGGATGTCGAGCGGGAAGCGCTGCAGGTAGCTGAGCGAGGAGTACCCCGTGCCGAAGTCGTCGATGGCGAGGGAGACGCCGATCTCCTTCAGCGCCCGCAGCACGTCGAGCGCCCCGGCGGCGTCGCGCATGAGGGCGCTCTCGGTGATCTCGAGTGTGAGGTTCGCGGCCGGGAGCCTGGTGGTCGACAGGATCCGCTCGACCGTCGAGACGATGTCGGGATGGTCGATCTGGCGAGCAGAGAGGTTGACCTCCACCGAGCCCCGCATGCCGGACGCGTACTCGTTCTGCCACTGCTGGAGCTGGTGACAGGCCTCCTCGAGGACCCACGCCCCGATGGGGATGATCAACCCGCTCTCCTCGGCGACCGGGATGAACCGGTACGGCGCGACCAGGCCGTGCTCGGGGTGCTGCCAGCGCACGAGGGCCTCGACGCCCACGGGGACGTCTCCGTGGATGTCCACCACCGGCTGGTAGTGGAGCATGAGCTCGCTGCGCTCGAGGGCGCGGTGCAGGGAGTGCTCGGTCGTCATCCGGTCGACGACCTCGATCCGCATCGACTCGCCGAACGTCTCCACCGCCGACCCGCCCCGGTGCTTCGCCTCGTACATCGCCGACTCGGCGTTCGCGAGCAGCACGGTGGCCTCGGTGGCTCCGTCGGAGACGGCGACCCCCAGCGAGGCGCCCAGGAACACCTCGATGTCCTCGACGACGAAGGGCTCTCCGAGCGTCGCCTGCACCCTGGTGGCGAACCGTGTCGCCATGCGCTCGGCGTCGCCACCGGGCGACGTGAAGAAGGCGAGGAACTCGTCGGCGCCGAAGCGGGCGACCAGCTCGGCATCGCGCCCCTCGGCTCGCAGGCGCTCTGCCACGGCGACCAGCAGGTCGTCGCCGGCTTCGTGGCCGAGGCCGTCGTTGACCGACTTGAACCGGTCGAGGTCGAGGACCACGACGGCCACCGATCCAGGGCGACCCTGCGACTCGGCCACCGCGTAGGCCAGGCGGTAGCTGAACAGGGCGCGGTTCGGCAGCCCCGTCAGCGAGTCGTGCAGGTAGGCGTGGGCGAGGGCCTGCTCGGCCGCCCGTTGCTCGGAGAGGTCGTGGACGAAGCCGCCGATGCGCCGCTCGCCGCCGAACGTCGTCGCGAACATGGTGCCGCCGGCGATGACGGTATGGCCGTCCTTGTGGACGAACTCGACCTCCTGGCGTTCGGAGCCGCGGTCGCCGCCCGGGACCGCGGCACGGTTGATCAGCTCGGCGTAGGCGGTTGCGGCGTCGGTGAACGCGGCGCGCACGAACTCGGCCCGCAGCACCGTGTCGGTGATCGGCCTCCCGACCACCTCGGCTCGCCGCCAGCCGAGGATCTCCTCCGCCCGACGGTTCCACTCGGTGACGATGCCCGATCCGTCGACCTCGATGAACGCGTCGCGCGACCGTGAGATGACCTGCTCGAAGCGGTGACGCCAGGCGACCTCGTCGAGCGGACGCCCCGGTGCCCTCGGGGCCGGTCGCTCGCGGGAGGCGCGGCGGTCGCGGCCGGTGCCGCTCCCCGGAAGGCGACGCAGCCGGGCAGGCTGGTTCGCCGGCCCTGCGTCGAAGGCCGGCTCGTCGGCCGGCGCTGCTCCCCCGTGATCGCTCACCCGACACTCCTCGCCGCTCGCCGATCCGGTGCCAGCGTGCCGGCACCGTGGTGACCGGCGGCCGATCGCACCGAACGCGTTCCGTGAATACGACGAACCAGTCCCTGCCAAAAGCGGAGCCCATCAGTGCTCCAATGTGCTGCCATGCTATGGACGAGTCCGACGACCGTCAAACAATTTCCCGCGAACCGCCCGAGTGCCCATGGTGGGCGCAGCGGTGCCTCAGTTGGTCACGGGGTGTGCTTGGTTGACTATGTACTGCGCTGAGATCGGGATCACCAGGATCTAGATATAGCGCAAACACGTCATCTCACTACTCTCAGCGTTTGCCTGGCTCGGAGGCAGAACGTCCCAGGCGCCGGCTGCCACACGACTTACACGAGTGTAGGTCATCAACTTCCCGCGGCTCTATTCTGCTATTTCATCTCTGAAGAGACCGATCGATTGTCGTCCGGATCCCGGAGGAGCTCGCCGGCTCGCCACCATGTGGCCACCGTGCGTGGCCCACGTGTACCGTGCGCCCATGGTCACGGTCACCGGCACGCGGCAGAAGGAGGCCTGGGACGCCGACCTCCTCCCGCCCGTCGAGGAGGTCCGACCGGGGCTGTGGTCGATCCCGGTGCCCATCCCCAACAACCCCTTGCGCTACGTGCTCGTCTACGCGCTCGAGCTGAGGAGGGGCGGCGTCGCCCTCGTGGACGCCGGCTGGAACACCGACGAGGCGTTCGGCGCCTTGAGCCGCGGCCTCGAGACGGCCGGCGGAAGCCTGTCGGACGTGGCCGCCGTGCTCGTGACCCACATCCACCCGGACCACTACGGGCTCGCCGGCCGCGTCCGCGAGGTGTCGGGGGCGTGGATCGGCCTCCACCCCGACGACGCCGTCATGCTCGAGTCACGCTACGGGGACACCGACCGTCTGGTCGCCGACATGACCCGCCTGCTCGCCGACTCGGGCGTGCCAGGCGACAAGCTGCCCGACCTGGCCTTCGCCTCCATGGTGGTCAAGTCGATGGTCACCATGGCCCGCCCGGACGTGCTCTTCGAGGACGGCGCGCCGGTCTCGCTGCCCGGATGGGACCTCCGCACGGTGTGGACGCCGGGGCACTCCCCGGGGCACGTCTGCTTCTACAGCGAGGCGCGCCGGCTCCTCCTCGCCGGAGACCACGTGCTCCCCCGGATCACGCCGAACATCTCCGTCCACACCCAGCAGTTCCCCGACCCGCTCGGGGACTACCTGGCGTCGCTGGCCAAGGTGCGAGCGCTCGACACCGGCGAGGTCCTGCCCGCCCACGAGTACCGCTTCGCCGGGCTCGCCGACCGGGTGGACGCCATCGTCTCCCACCACCACGCTCGCCTCGGCGAGATCGAGACCGTCGTGGCGGCCGACCCCGGCCTCACGGCCTGGCAGATCACCGAGAAGCTGCACTGGTCGCGCCCCTTCGACCGCCTCGAGCCGTTCATGCAGCGCCAGGCCAACGGCGAGACACTCGCGCACTGTGTCGTGCTGGCCCGCACCGGTCGGCTCCGGCGGGCCGAGGGCGCCGACGGGACGCCGACGCGCTTCTACCCCGCCGGGAGCTGAGGCGGGTCCACGACGAGCCTCCGGGCGGACCCGGCGCGCCGAAGCGTCCCACCGGGGCGTGGGCGGCTCCGGCGCTCAGCCGCCACCGTCACGGTGCGCCACCGCGCCCGGCCGCTCGCCCGATGAGCCCGTGCCCCTCCCGTCGAGGTCGAGGTCGACGTCGACGTCGACGACCTCGACGGTCGCCGCCAGCTCCACCTCGGGCACGTCCTCGACAGCGGCGCGGCGCCGACGGTCGTGGACCACCTTCGCCACCACGGCGGCGCCGACGACCGTTCCCACGGCGGCGACGGACCAGATGCCGACCTGTGAGAGGAGGTGCTCGAACGACACGCCGACGAGGTAGCCGAGCAGCGTGTAGCCGACCCCCCACAGCAGGCCTCCCGCCACGTTGTAGGCGAGGAAGACCCGGTAGCGGACGCCGCTCATGCCCGCCAGGCCCGGGATGACGGCGCGGGCGAAGGCCACGAAGCGCCCGAGGAAGACGGCGGCGCCGCCGTAGCGCTCGAGGAGCCCGAGTGTCCGGCGCACGCCCGACCGGCCGCGCAGGGGCCGGTGGTCGACGAGCCACGGCCCCGCCTCGCGGCCGAGGAGGTAGCCGACCGAGTCGCCGACGATCGCGGCGGCGACCACGACGGCCATCATGACGCCCAGGTCGACCTGGTGGAGGCCGGCGAGCACGCCACCGACCACCACTGCGGTCTCCCCCGGGACGAAGAAGCCGACGAGCAGGCCGGCCTCGGCGAAGGCAAGGGCGGCGACGACGGCGTAGGCGGCAGGTCCGTGCACGCGGAGCAGGTCGCCCACGAGCCCGCCCGGGAGCGCGTGGGCGGCTGCGGCCGCGAGCGAGGTGAGGTCAGCGAGCGAGGCGGACACTCGTCCAGCTCCGTCGCCCGTACGTCGGGCAGGTGATCGGGTGGCCGCCACGACGCGACGGGACCTGCGCCGATCGCTGGCGGGGTCGAGGTGCGGCAGCCAGCAGGTCGGTGCCCACCGCGCTCACGACGCCGTCGCCGCGACCACCGGCGGCTCGACGAGCTGGCGCGCGAGCTCCCGGTAGGCGACGGCACCGGCCGAGGTCGGGGCGTGCTGGAGGATGGACTTGCCGAGCGCCGGCGCCTCGGCGAACCGGATCGACTTGCGCACCGGCGGCTGGAGCACGGGCAGCCCGTAGCGCCGCTCCACTTCCTCGAGGATGTGGCGGGCGTGGCGAGTCCGGTCGTCGAACATGGTGGCGACGACACCCCGGACGGCCAGCGACGGGTTGGCGAAGGTCCGGACGTCCTCGATCGTCTCGAGCAGCTGGCCCACCCCCCGGTGGGAGAGCGACTCGCACTGGAGCGGGACGATCACCGCCTTCGCCGCGGTGAGGCCGTTGATCGTGAGGACCCCGAGCGAAGGCGGGCAGTCGACGAGGACGAGGTCGTAGTCGCCGAGGACCGGTTCGAGCGCCCGGGCCAGCACGTGCTCGCGGCCGGTGCGGGTGAGCAGGTGCACCTCGGCGCCGGCGAGGTCGATGGTGGCCGGCAGGACGTCGAGGCGCGGTACCCCGGGCACCGGCCGGCGCACCTCGGCGACCGGCACCTGGCGGACGAAGACGTCGTGGACGGACCGGTCGAGGCGGTCGGGGTCGAAGCCCAGCGAGTAGGTCAGGCAGGCTTGGGGGTCGAGGTCGACCACCAGCGCCCGGCGGCCCAGCTCGGCCGTGGCCGCCCCGAGCGCGTGCACCGTGGTCGTCTTGGCGACGCCGCCCTTCTGGTTGGCCACCGCCAACACCTCGGTCACGACCCGAGTCTACGCGGCACCCGCTCGTCCCCGGCAGCGGGCTGGAGGGCGCCCCGAGCGCGTCAGCCGCCCATCCCGACCACGGGCGCGTTCAGCGGGTGGCCGCCCATCGAGCCGTCGAAGGGGGCACCGCCGAAGGCGAACACGCCTCCATCGGCGGCCACGAGCCGGTACTCGGTGCTGTCGGCACCCGCCACGATGCCGACCACCGGGGCGTTCAGCGGCTGGCCGCCCATCGAGCCGAGGAACGGTGCCGAGAAGGCGAAGACCCCGCCGTCGGAGGCCACCAGCCAGTAGCCCCCGGTGCTCACGTCGGGGGCCATGCCGACCACCGGGGCGTTCAGCGGCTGGCCGCCCATCGAGCCGAGGAAGGGGGCGTCGCCGAAGGCGAACACCCCGCCGTCGGAGGCCACGAGCCAGTAGCCCTTGCCGTCGGCCGTCGCTGCCATCCCCACGATGGGCGCATCGAGCGGGTGGCCGCCCATCGAGCCGTAGAACTGGGCGTCCCCGAACGCGAAGAGGACGAC
>CAZSYT010000063.1:0-18928 GCA_964610905.1 uncultured Acidimicrobiaceae bacterium | reverse complement strand
ACCGGCCCCGCCGGCCCCGCCGGCCCCGCCGGCCCCGCCGGCCCCGCCCACGACCGGGCGCACCCCCCGCCACATCGTGGCGGCAGCCGGCGGCGCCACCGATGGCGGCGCCGCGCCCTCGCCGCCCTGGCCCTCGCCGTCGTGGTCTTCGTCGCCGCGTCGGCCCGCCTCATCGTGTGGCCGTCGACGAGCGGGCCCGAGCGGGCCGACGCCATCGTCGTGCTGTCCGGCGCCGGGCCCCGCGTCGAGACGGCGTTCCGCCTGGCTCGGGACGGCTACGCCTCGACCGTCGTCGTCTCGCTCGGGGCGCGTCCGACCATCCCGTGCCCGACGCTCGCACACGTCGACGTCGAGTGCTTCGTCCCCTCCCCGGTCGACACACGTGGCGAGGCCGAGCACGTCGCCCGGCTCGCCGCGCGCCTGCACTGGCACCGGCTGCTCGTCGTCCCCGGACGGTTCCAGGCCACCCGCGCCGGCATCCTGCTCCACCGTTGCTTCCACGGCACCGTCTTCCTCGACCCGGCGAGCCTCGGGAACGCCGATGCCGCGTACCTCTTCGCCTACGAGTGGGGCGCCCTGTTGAAGGCGGTCTTCGTGGAGCGGTCGTGCTGAGCCCAGCCCGGAGGCGTGGCCGGCAGCCCCGGGTCGTCGTCGTCGTGGCGGCGGTGGCCCTCGCCGTCGTCGTGACCAGTTGCTCCCAGGGGGCCGGCGCACCCTCGTCCACCCGCTCGCCGGCTGGGCCGCCGGGCACCCGGACCACCAGGACGTCGGCGACGGCGACGCCCGGTCCGGCCGGGGCGTCGGACGAGTGGACGACCTTCGGCGGGAGCCCGCAGCGCTCGGGCCTCGCCGTCGGCCAGCCCCCGGTGACGTCGCCCGCTGCGACCTGGCGCGCCGGCGTCGACGGCCAGGTCTACGCCGAGCCGCTCGTCTACGACGGGACCGTGGTCGTCGCCACCGAGCACGACACCGTGACCGCCCTGTCGCAACGGACGGGAGCGGTCGAGTGGACCGACCACCTGGGGACGCCGATGCCGGCCTCGGCGCTCCCCTGCGGCAACATCGACCCGTCCGGCATCACGGGGACGCCGGTCATCGACCCGGCGACGAGGACGGTCTGGGCTGTCACCTTCACCGAGCCCGGCGTCCACCAGCTGGTCGGCATCGGCCTCGCCGACGGGCACGTCGTGTCGCGGCGGAGGATCTCGCTGCCTGGCGTCGACTCCCTCGCCGAGCAGCAACGGGGCGCCCTGGCCCTCGTCGGCGGGTCGGTGCTCGCGCCCTTCGGCGGCCTCTACGGCGACTGCGGCTCGTACCGGGGGATGGTGGTCTCGCTCCCCGAGCGGCCGGCGGGGGCCCAGACCACCTTCGTGGTGCCCGCCCGCCGCGAAGCTGCCATCTGGGCGCCCGCGGGGCCCGTGGTCGCCTCCGACGGCTCGGTGCTCGTGGCGACCGGCAACGGGTCTTCCACCACCACCTACGACGAGGGCGACTCGGTGGTGGCCCTCGGCCCGGGGCTCCGCCCGAGCTCGACGTTCGCCCCGCGTCGGTGGGCCACGCTCAACGCCGAGGACCTCGACCTCGGGTCGACGTCCCCGACCCTGGTGGGCGCCGACCACGTCGTGCAGGTGGGCAAGAGCGGGGTCGCCTACCTCCTCGACGCTGCCCACCTGGGCGGGATCGGCGGCCAGCTCGCGTCGCTGGCCGTCTGCCGGGGCCAGGCCCTCGGGTCGACGGCCGTCGACGGCTCGACCGTGCTCGTCCCCTGCCGCTCGGGCCTCACCGCGGTGGTCGTCGGCCCGGGCCCGCGCCTGCGCGTCGCCTGGACGAGCCCGTCGACGGTCGCCGCCGCTCCGGTGGTGGCCGCGGGCAGGGTGTGGTGCGTGACCACCACCGGCCACCTCGTCGGCCTCGACCCGACGACCGGAGCGACGACGTCCGTCCTCGCCGTCGGCACCGGGGCCACGTCCTTCCCCCCGCTCGCCATCGCCGGCGGGACGGCCTACGTCGCCGCCGGCACCGCCGTGGTCGCCGTCGGGGGCATCTAGGACGGCTCCCTCGACGAGGCACCGGGTGCACACCGGGCGCGGGCACAGCGAGCCCCACGGGGCCCCGTGCCGATCGGTCGGCCCACCGTGGCGGGCGCGGCCCGCGCCGCGGACCGTCGACCTCGCCGACCGCCCCGTGCGGCCAGGCCCGACGCCTCGGAGACGCGGCCCGCCCGTCGGCCCGTCAGTTGCTCAGGCCCGCGGCATGGGGAAGATGAGAGGCTCGGCGGACACCGAGCGGGTGGCCTCGTCGCGCCCGGCCGCCGGCAGTGGCCGCACCTCGCGGGCGGCGTCGAGCACGGTGCGGAGGAGCCCGACGTCGCCTGGCGTGCAGAAGGCGTGGACCCCGGGGACCGACAGCGCGAACCGTACGCCCCGTGCCACCTCGGCGGGGTCGCGGTACGGCTCGTACCAGGTCGTGGCCGTGTGCGGCCGGTCCCCCCACGGGCGGGCCGCCACCGCCTTGATGGCCATCACCCCGAGGTCACGCCGGCCGGCCTCCTCGAGGAGCGCCTCGGCGTCACGGCGGTAGGCGGGCTCGCCCCACAGCCTCGGGTTCACCGGGAACATCACGGTGTCGAGGTCGTACCGGCGCACGGCCTCGAGCTGGGCGGCCGGCGTGGTCAGCTCGTGGCCCGTGATGCCGACGAAGCGGCACAGCCCCTCGTCGCGGGCGGCGAGGATGGTCGCGACGGCGCCGGCTCGGCGCTCGAGCTCGTCGAGGTCGGTCACGGCATGGAGCTGGTAGAGGTCGACGTGGTCGCACCGCAGCCGGGTGAGGGACTCCTCGAGCTGGGCACGGACACCGTCGGCCCGGTGGCGCAGTGTCTTGCAGGCGACGAAGAACCGGTCGCGCACGCCCTCGAGGACCGGCCCGAGGAGCACCTCGGCCTCCCCGTACTGCGGGGCGACGTCGAGGTGGTCGACCCCGGCGTCGAGGGCGGCGGCGACGGTCGCCGCGACCTCGTCGGGGTTCGACGCGGTGAACGCCGCGCAGCCGAGCACGGCGACCGACGACCGGTGCTCGGTCCTGCCCAGTCGCCGTCGCTCGAGCAAGGTTGCCATGCGCGAAGACGGTAGTGCCGGCCCGCCGGCCGCGCTCGTGGGCCGCCCGGCCGTCGTCGCGAGGGAGCTGCCTGCGAGCCGGGGCACAATGGCGGGCGCTTCCGACCCGTCGCGCGACCACCGACCCGTCGCGCGACCACCGACCCGTCGCACCACACCGAGAAGGAGCCCGATGCCCCCGACCCTCCAGATCGTCATCGCCAGCACGCGCCCGGGACGGGTCGGGCTGCCCGTCGCGCGGTGGTTCGCCGACGAGGCGACCCGCCACGGCGGTTTCGCCGTCGAGGTCGTCGACCTCGCCGAGGTGGCGCTCCCGTTCTTCGACGAGCCGCACCACCCCCGGCTGCGGCGCTACGAGCACGAGCACACCCGCCGGTGGAGCGCCACCGTCTCACGGGCAGACGCCTTCGCCTTCGTCGTCCCCGAGTACAACTTCGGCTTCAACGCCGTCATCAAGAACGCGCTCGACTTCCTCCACCACGAGTGGCACTACAAGCCGGTCGGGTTCGTGAGCTACGGGGGCGTGTCGGGCGGGACGCGTGCCGTCCAGATGCTCAAGCAGGTGGTCACCACCGTCAAGCTGGTCCCCCTCGCCGAGGCCGTCTCGCTCCCGTTCGTGGCCGAGCTCCTCGGCCCCGACGGCGGGGTCGAGCCCAACGACACGATGACGGCTGCCGCCTCGTCCATGCTCGACGAGCTGGCGCGGGTGACCGGCGCCCTGGCCCCGCTCCGGCAGACGGGGAGCTGACCGCCCGGAGGCACCGGCTTCGCCGTCGCCCGTCCCCGGTGCCTGCCGCCGGGGACGGGCGCGGCGCGAGGGGATCAGGCCGAGACCGCGTACCGGGCCCGGCCCGCCGCCTTGGCCTGGTACATGGCCCGGTCGGCCCGGTTGACCAGGTCGTCGAGGGTGGTGTCGAGGGGGCCGGCGACGGCCACGCCGATGCTGGCGCCCACGGACACCCGGTGCCCGGCGACGACGAAGGGCTGCTCGAGGGCGTCGAGGCAGCGCGCCGCCACGGCCGTCGCCTCCGACTCGTCGGCGGCCGGGATGCGCGGCAGGAGGACGACGAACTCGTCGCCGCCGACCCGGGCGAGCGTGTCCCCGGACCGGACGGCACCGCGGAGCCGACCGGCCACCTGGGCGAGCAACAGGTCGCCGACCTGGTGGCCGAGGTCGTCGTTGACCTCCTTGAAGCGGTCGAGGTCGATGAAGAGGGCGGCTGCCCGGCTGTCGTCGTCCTGTTCGGCCAGGACGGCACGGGCGAGGTCGGCGAGGAGCCGGGGGTTGGCGAGCCCGGTCAGTGGGTCGTGGAGCGCCTGCTGGCGCGCCTCCTCGAGCAGGCGGAGGTTGTCGAGGGCGGTCGACGCGAGCCCGACGACGCCCTCGAGCCGCTGGGCGAGCTCGACGTCGAGCCACCCCGAGCCGCCGACGCGCGGCCCGTGGCCCGGCACCGCGGGCCGGGACACCAGGGCGAGCCCGAGGACCTCGCCCCGGGCCACGATCGGGAGGAGCACGCCTTCGGCGAAGCCAAAGGCGGCGAGCGGGTCGAGCGGCTCGGACGCCGAGCCGGGCACGGGGAGCGGCCCCGGGCCCACCACCTTCGGCCGGGCCAGTGGGTCGAGCCCGGCGAGGACGAGGCCGAGGCGGTCGTCGGGCACGGCTCGCACGGCACTGGCGTGGGCGTCACCCCGCCACATCCGGATGGTGCGCCCACCCTCGACGGGGTCGACGAGGACCACCGCAGCGCTCGAGGCGCCCACCACGGCGGGCAGCGACGCCGCCACGCGCTCGGCAGCCTCGGCGCTCGAGTGCACCTGCGAGAGGGCCGAGGACAGCTCGAAGAGGACCTGCTTCGTCCGCGCCTGCTCGCGGGCTTCGAGGAGGGCGTCGGCCGCCTTCAGGGCCGCCGAGGCGTGCCCGGCGTAGGCGACCAGCAGCTGACGCTCGTTGGGGAAGAAGTGCCGGCCCACGGGGTAGAAGACGGCGAGGCAGCCGTAGCGGTGGCCCGCCGAGGCGATCTCGGCGACCAGGCGGTTCGGGCCCTCGGTGACGAGGCCGGCCTCGAGCCGCCTTGCGAGGACGCGGGCCTCGTCGGCGCTCTCGAACCCCAGGTGGTGGACGCGCAGGCGCCCGCCGTCGCGCAGCCGGACGGCGAGGAGGTAGCTGGGGGCGCGCACGGCGACCCCGGCGCGCGAGGCGATGGTGTCGAGCAGCTCGTCGACGTCCTCGATGTCGGCCAGCTCGGTGGCCATCCGCTCGAGGCTCTCGAAGCGCCGGGCCATCCCCTCGACCTTCTGGCGCAGGTAGGTGACCTGCACGTCGGGCTCGGAGGCGGTCTCGGGGTCCCACTGGACCTGGAAGACGCAGCGGGGGTCGCCGTTGCGGACGCACTCGGACTCGGTCACCTCGGCGGGCGCCATGCCGAAGACGGCCGGGACTGCGCTCAGCACGCCGGCGATGTAGCGGCACGTGCTCCGGTCGAGCTCGATACCGGGCGCGGCGGTCATGACGACGGTGGCGTAGTCCTCGCCGAGCTCGGCGCACTCGAAGTGGTTGATGGTCGACTGCTTGGTGGCCCCGTCGGTGACGATCCGGAAGACGTCCTCGGGCCCCTTCAGGGCGCGCAACAAGGCGACGACCTCGCTGCCCGAGTAGTGGCTGAAGAGCCGCGACCCGACCACGAAGGCGCCGTCGGGCGTCTCCAACAGCTCGCTGGCGGCCGACACGATCCGCTTGACCCGCTCGTAGGGGCTCCACCGCAGCGGGTCCTCGAGCTCGCCAGGCGAGGTCGTCTCGCCGGCGAGCTCGAGGACCGCGTGTACCCCCTCCTCCCCAGTGCGTTCACGGACCCAACCGAGCGTGGCACCGATCACGGTGTTCGAGACCTGGCCCATCTCGGGGACGCCGGCTCCGATGGCCGACGCATCGTGGTCACTCGGGGCCTCTTGCACACTCTCAGTGTCGGCGCCCGACGCCCCTCCCTTGAGCCCGGGCCGGGCGCTTCGGGCCGGCGCGGCGCAACGGGTCGACAACGCCGCGCTCGGGCGACGACCTGGCCCCCCGGCGGGGCCGGGGACACCTCCGGCGGGCACCGCCGGTCACTGCCCCCACAGCTCCTCGGGCTCCCGTCCGAGCGTCTCGGGGAGCAGGAAGAACACGCCGGCGCACGCCACGACGGGCAGGAACGTGACGGCGGCGGCCACCGAGAACCGGTCGTGGACATTGGCCACGGCGCCGAAGACGACCAGGCCGGCCACGGCGCCGAGGACGCCCGACGCCCCGAACCAGCCGGCGACCGAGGCTCGCACCTCGGTCGGGACCTCCTCGTTGAGGAGGGCGCCGATCGCAGGGGCGAAGACGCCTCCGACGAACACCCCGGCCACGTAGCCCACCACGAGGGGCGCCGTGCCCCCCGAGTACATCACCACGGCGCAGGTGCACAGTCCGACCATGCCGGCCACCCCGGTCGACCGCCGGCCCACGTGGTCGGCCAGCCACCGACCGGCGAGCAGCCCGCCGAGGCCGGCGACGCCGGCCCCGACCACCATCGCCGCCGTCACCAGCCCCCGCTGGTGGAGGATGTCCTGGGCGTACAGGAAGACGAAGCTGTTGGCCGGGCCGGTCACGAACGACACGGCGAAGGCCAGGGCCACGAGGGCGAGCAGACGGGGCCGGTAGCGGGGGCCCACCGCGCCCCACACGGGCACCGCCCGGGGCGACCGGCCGGCGCTGACGAAGCGGTCCGGCTCCTCGACCCAGCGCCACAGCACAGGGGCGGCGAGCAGCGGCACGAGCGCCAGGGCGAAGACCCCGCGGAACCCCAGGGCACCGGCCGCCAGGCTGTGCAGCACGGCCACGGCGCCGGCGCCGGCGGCGTAGCCGGCCGTCACCACGGCGACGCCCCGAGCCCGCTGGGTGGCGTCGGTCTCCTCGGCTGCAGAGACCTGGGTCAGCGCGTTGGCCGCGCTGAGCAGGGGGCGCCCCAGGGCGAAGATGACGACGAACCACCAGAAGGTGGGGCTGAGCGCTGCCGCGCTCGTCGCCAGCAGGCCTCCCCCCACGGCGACGAGCAGCATCGTCCGCCGCCCGAACCGGTCGGCCAGCCCGGTCACGACGAGGCTGCCGAGCGACGCCAGGCGGATGACGCCGAGGCCCACGCCGAGGACGGTCCCCGACAGCCCGGCTTGGTCCGCCAACGTGGCGCCGTGGGAGACCTGGCCGAGGCCCTTCGCCACGCTGCCGAGCGCGGCGACCACGCCGAACTGCCCGAACCCCGACGCCACGGCGGCCAGCGCGAGGGCGACCACGGCGCGGTCACGCCAGTGGTGGACGCGGAACGAGCCGGCCACGGGCTCCCCGGCACCGCGGTGGCCGGCGTCGCTCGTGGGCCGGCCGACCCGGGACGGTGCCATGGCGACATCCTGCACCACGACCGGTGGTGACCGTGGTGCTGGCCGGCGCCTCGCGGCAGATCCGGTCGGCCGACGGGTGGGGCCCCCGTCCGGCGCACCGGGCCATGGTCTGCTGAGATCTGGGCATGACCGTGATCAAGATCAACGCCATCACCGTCCCCGAGGGGGCCGGTGACGAGCTCGCCCGCCGCTTCGCCGCCCGCGCGGGCGCCGTCGACGGCCAAGAGGGCTTCGAGGGCTTCGAGCTGCTCCGCCCGACCGACGGTCGCGCCCAGTGGCTGGTGGTGACCCGATGGCGCGACGACGCCGCCTTCGACGCGTGGGTGGCCTCCCCCGCCTTCGCCCACGGGCACGCCGGGGCCGACCGCCCGGCCCCGCACGGGGGGCCCGTGTCGGTGGCCTCCGAGCTGTGGTCGTACGAGGTCGCGGGAGGGGCACCCGGGCAGGCCGGCTGACGCCGACCGAGGGGTCGCACGTCGACCACCTCGCCGAGCTCGTCCTCGCGCAGCCCTACGGGCCCACGGGCCTCCACGGCCGCGGTGTGCCCGGGGTCGTCACCGCCAGGTCCCGCTCCGGCGCGCACCTCGCCCCCACCGCCTCCTGACCGGCCGGCTCGAGCGCGACGAGGCGGTCGAGGACGTCGCGGTCGCCGGCCTCGTGGGTGATCCACAGGCAGCTGCGCCCGGCGAGCGACGCGCGCACAGCGGCCGTGAGCGCGGCAGCCGAGGAGGCGTCGAGGTGGGCGGTGGGCTCGTCGAGGACGAGGACCGGGCGATCTGCGAGCACCGCCCGGGCGACGCCGAGGCGCTGGCGCTCGCCGCCCGACACCGACCTCCCGCGCTCGTCCAGGACGGTGTCGAGGCCGGCCTCGAGCCCGTCGAGCCAGGCGGACAGCCCGACGACGGACAGGACGGCGCGCAGGTCCTCGTCGTCGACGCCAGGGCGGGCGAGCGCGAGGTTCGCCCGGAGCGTGGTCGCGAAGACCGGGGGCTCCTGCGGTGACCACGCCACCGGCGGCCCCGTGCCGGCGGCGGCTGCGACCGCCGGGTCGGCACCCAGCACCGCGACGCTCCCGGCCGTCGGGACGAGGAAGCCGAGCACGAGCTCCGCCACCGTGGACTTGCCCGCACCGCTCGGCCCCACCAGGCCGACGCACTCCCCTCGGGCCACCTCGAGGGTGAGCCCGGCGAGCACCGGGCCGCGCGACGGGTCCCGCACGACGGTGACGTCGTCCACGAGCAGCGCCGGTCGCGCCGCCGCGTCGGTGACCGGGACGCCCCGCTCGCCGGGCACGGGCTCGGCGGCAAGCCGGACTGGCACCGCAGCGAGCGCGTGCGGCGTGCCGGCCGGGGTGCTCGACCGCACTGCCAAGGCGACGCCCGGGGAGCGCCCGAGCGCGGTCACCCGGGTGAGCCCGGCCAGGGCGAGCGCCCCCGCGGCGACGGCGTCGGGGAGCGCGGCCAGCCCGTCGACCGCGGTCAGGGCGACCAGGGCGCACAGGGCGAGCACCGCCGGCCCGGGCGCCCCGGCGGTCCCTGCCGTCGGTGCCACGGCGACCACGACAGCCGCCGTCGTGGTCCCGGCGACGGCGGTGACGATGGACTCGGCGAGGTCGGTCGGCGCGGTGGCCGTCCGGGTCGCCCGGTCGAGCTGGGCGTCGGTGCGGCCGAGGGCGGCGACCGCCTCGCTGCCGCGTCCGAAGGCGACGAGGTCGGCCGCGGCTTCGACGGTCTCGAGCAGGGCGGCGTCCCGCCGACCGCGCAGCTCGGCCGGACGGGCGAGGCGCCCTGCGCCGGCCGAGCGGTGGACGGCGAAGCCCAGTCCGGCCGCGAGCGCGCACCCGACCAGCAGGACGCCACCGGCGCGGAGGTCGAGGGCGGCGACGAGGGCGATCGAGGCCGCCGTCGACGCCGACGCCACCGCGAGGGGGCCCGCGACCCTGACGGAGAGGTCGCCGACGCGCTCGACGTCACCCACCACTCGGGCGAGCACGTCCCCGCGGCGGGCC
This sequence comes from uncultured Acidimicrobiaceae bacterium, assembly GCA_964610905.1. Classification (GTDB taxonomy): domain Bacteria; phylum Actinomycetota; class Acidimicrobiia; order Acidimicrobiales; family RAAP-2; genus JAJZJT01. Next base: position 9,394 of record CAZSYT010000063.1, on the reverse strand, counting down.
GGCACGACGGCGGGCACGAGCGGCTCGAGCCGGGCGAAGGCCCACACCCGCAGGCGCCCGAGCATGCGCAGCGCCGAGGCGTGGGCGACGAGGCGCTCGCCGTAGCGGGCCCCGCCCCGCAGGAGTGCGAAGAGCCGGACGGCGGCGATGGCCGCGGTCAGCGTGAGGATCGGCGGGCGCAGCGACGCCGTCACCACCAGCCATGCCGAGGTCCCCACCAGGCCGACCCCGGCCAGCTGGCCGAGGGCGCCGAGCCCGAGGGCCGGCGCCGACACTAACCGCCCGGTGCCCCGGGGGAGCGCTCGGAAGGGGCCCGGCCGGTCCGTCACGGCTGGAGCGACCCGAGGGCCTCGCGCCCGGCCGACGGGACCGCCGACAGGCGGTCCCCCGCTGCGGTGGAGCTGGTGACGCAGCCCGCCATGCCGGCCAGGTGGCCGGCGACGAGCGACAGCCGTCGGGTCGCCAGGGCGGCCACGGCCGGGCGGTGGGTGGCGACGAGGACCGTCCGGCCCGCCACGGCCTCGCCCAGGCGCGCCACGAGGGCTGCCTCGCCGTCCTCGTCGAGATGCGACGTGGGCTCGTCGAGGACCACGAGGTCGGCCCCCCGGCGGAGCACGGCGCGGGCCACGGCCAGGCGCGAGCGTTGCCCTGCGCTCAGCACGCCGGCCCGCTCCCCGACCTCGAAGGCGAGCCGGCCCGGGAGCCGGGCGACCTCGTCCGCCAGGCCGGCCCGGTCGAGGGCGTCCCACAGGTCGGCGTCACCGGCATCGGGTGCCCCGAGCCGTAGGTTGTCCGCCACCGACCCGGCGAGGAAGGCGGGATGCTGGGGCACCCACGCCACGCGCTCCCGCCACGCCGCGGCGGTGGCGGGCGTGAGCCGCTCGCCGGCAGCGAGCACGGTGCCCGCCGACGGCCAGCAGAGGCCAACCACGACGGCGAGCAGCGTCGACTTGCCGCTCCCGCTCGGCCCGACGACCACCACCCGCTCACCGACGGTGACCACCAGGTCGACGTCGCAGAGGGCGGGCTCCCCGCGTCCCGGCAGCGTCACGGCCACGTCGCGCGCCACCACGAGCGCCTCGCCTCGGCCCGGGGCAGCGGGCACGTCGACGCGACGCGCCCCGGGCTCGGTCGAGCCGGCCGACGCCGGTGGCGCGCCCCGGGCCGCGCTCGGCACGACGGAGGCGGCGAGCGGTGGCGCGTCGGCCCTCCCCTCGCCGAGGATCCCGTCGAGGGCGTCGAGGGCGGCGGTGCCCTCCACGCTGGCGTGGTACTCGGCCGAGGCGGCACGGAGCGGCTGGAAGACCTCGGGTGCGAGCAGCAGCACGGTCAGCGCGGTGGCGAGGCCGAGCCGGCCGTCCACCAGGCGCAGCCCGAGGGGCACGGCCACGAGTGCGGTGCCGACGGCCGCTCCCGTCTCGAGGACGAAGGCCGACAGCAGGGAGGTCCGCAGGGTGGCCAGCGTGAGGCGGGCCAGCCGCTCGGAGCTCTCCGCCAGGGCGGTCCGCTGGGCCCGGGCGCGTTGGAAGGCGCGCAGCGTCGGCAGGCCCTCGACGGCGTCGAGGAAGTGGCGTGACAGCCGCGAGAGCGCCTCCCACCGGGCGGTGACCTGGGCTCTCGTGGAGAGGCCCACCAGGGCCAGCAGCACCGGGAGCAGCGCGAGCACGACGACGAGGACGGCGGCCGACAGCAGGTCGAGGCGGGCCACGACGACGAGCAGCAGCACCGGCGACAGCACGGCGAGCACGGCGCGGGGGACGTAGCGGCCGAGGTAGCCGTCGAGCCGGTCGAGGCCCTCGCCGAGGGCGAGCGCAACCTCCGCCGAGTGCGCGCCGACCGGGAGCCTCCCGCCCCCGGCCAGCAGCCGGTCGAACGCCCGGGCGCGCAGCTCGGCCTTGGTGGACGCGGCCGCCGCCGCACCGGTGCGTCGCAGCGCCCACTGGGACCCTGCCCGCGCCAGGGTGGCCCCGGCCACCACGGCGACCAGACCGGTCTCGCCGGACCCGGGTGCGGGCCCGGCCAGTCGGGCGACGGCCGCCGCGAGTCCCCACGCCTGGGCGACCGTGGCCGCGGTGACGGCAGCGCCCTCGGCGACGGCGAGGACGAGCCACCACCGGAACGACGGGGCGAGGCGCACGAGGCGGAGGTCGACGGGGCCGCCCCGCCCGCCGGGGACCGGTGGTGCCACCCTGGTGCTCACGGGACCGCGACGGGCCCGTCGCGCCCCTCGGGCGGGCGGGTGAGCCTGGCCCGGAAGACGTGGTAGCTCCAGGCCTGGTAGGCGAGGACGAAGGGCGTGAAGACGGCGGCGACGACGGTCATGACGACCAGCGTCAGGTGGGCGGACGCGGCGCTCCAGATGGTCAGCGAGGCGCCGGGACCGGTCGAGACCATCACCCGCGGGAAGAGCGCGGTGAAGGCGGCGGCCGTGAGGGCGGCGACGCTGGCCGTCGTGGCGGCGAAGGCCCACCCGTCTCGCCTCGAGTGCGCGAGCGGCGCGCCGGCGAGGACGGCCACGAGAGCCACGGCACCGAGGACGAGGGGGACCGTCCCGGGCAGCTGCGCCGGGGCCGGACGCGGCGCGTCCGCCCCCACCCAGGCGAGCAGCCCGGCCCCGGCGACGACGACCGGCACCATCAGCCACCGTCCGGCCCGGCCCGCCCGCTCTGCCAGGTCGCCGGTCGTCTTGGCGGCGAGAAAGCGGGCGCCGTGCAGGGCAAAGAGGGCGAGGGTGGTCACGCCCCCGAGGAGGGCCACGGGGTGGAGCAGGCCGAGGAGGCCGCCGGTGTAGTGGCCCCCGGCGTCGAGCGGAAGGCCGCGGACGAGGTCGGTGAAGGCGACGCCCCACACGAAGGCCGGGACGAGGCTGCCGACGAACTGGGCCCGGTCCCACCACGCCCGCCAGCGCGCGCTGTCGCGCTTGGCCCGGAACTCGAAGCTCACCCCCCGCACGATCAGCGCGGCCAGGACGAGGAACAGGGCGAGGTAGAAGCCGCTGAACATCGTCGCGTACCACGTGGGGAAGGCGGCGAAGGTGGCCCCGCCGGCGACGATGAGCCACACCTCGTTGGCGTCCCACGTCGGGCCGATGGCGTTCAGGCACAGCCGGCGGTCCACGTCGTCCCGCGACACCACGGGCAGGAGGACGCCCACGCCGAAGTCGAAGCCCTCGAGGACGAAGTAGCCGGTCCACAGAACGCCGATGAGGCAGAACCAGGCGGTGTTCAGGCTGGCGACCGGCTCGGGCATCTCGTCTTCACCTCCTCCTCCCCACCTCGTCCGCCGGCGGCGTCCCGGCTCGCTCCCCGGCCTCAGTAGACGAGCGTCTGCTCGTGCTCGGCCCCCGCTCCCCCGTCGCCGTGGTCGGCCCCGTCGAGAGGCCGGCGGGCGAAGCGTGCGACCAGCCCGACCTCGACGGCACCGAGGACGGTGTAGAGCAGGGTGAAGCCGGCCAGGGTGACCGCTACCGAGGCCGTCCCGACGTTCGGCGACATCGCCTGGTCGGTCTTCATCAGGCCGTAGACGACCCACGGCTGGCGTCCCAGCTCGGTGAAGAGCCACCCGAAGGTGTTGGCGAGGAACGGCGCGGCGATCGACCCGACGGCGACACGGAGGAACCAGCGGCTCCGGGCGAGGGACCGGCGCCGGGCGAGCACGAGCGCCCATCCTGCGACCGCCAAGATCAGGAAGCCCAGCCCGACCATCAGCCGGAAGCCCCAGTAGGTGACCCAGATGACCGGCACGTAGCTCCCCGGCCCGTAGGTGCGGGCCTCGGCGGCCTGGGTCTGGTTGATGCCCTGGACGGTCCCGTTCCACGACAGGTCGGCGATGAGGCTGAGCAGGTGGGGGACGCGCACCTGGAACACCGGCTGGCCCGACAGGTTCCCCACGGTGATGAGGGAGAAGCTCGCCCCCGAGGACGTGTTGTAGAGCGCCTCGGCCGCCGCCATCTTCATCGGCTGCTGCTCGTCCATGATGCGGGCCTGGCCGTCGCCCGTGGCGATGACCCCGACGACGGCCACCAGCGCGACGGCGGCCCCGAGGCGGGCGGCTCGGCCGAAGGCGGCGGCGTCGGCCCCGCGCAGCAGCTTGAAGGCGGCGACGCCGAGGAGGAACATCGCCCCCGTCACGAGCGCGGCCAGCACGGTGTGGGAGAACTCCCACCACAGGGTCGAGTTGGCGAGCACCGCCCAGAAGTCGGTCAGCACCGCCTTGCCGCTCTCGACCCGGTACCCGACCGGGTGCTGCATCCAGGCGTTTGCGGCCAGGATGAAGAGGGCCGACAGCGTGGTGCCGAGGCTGACGAGCCAGATGGAGGCCAGGTGCTGGCGCGGGGTCAGCCGTCCCCGGCCGAACACCCACAGGCCGATGAACGTCGACTCCATGAAGAAGGCGAGCAGGCCCTCGATGGCCAGGGGAGCGCCGAAGATGTTGCCGACGAAGACGGAGTAGTTGCTCCAGTTCATCCCGAACTGGAACTCCTGGACGATGCCGGTCACCACGCCCAGGGCGAAGTTGATGAGGAAGAGGTTGCCGAAGAAGCGGGCGAGGCGGTCCCACTCCTCGTCGCCCCGGCGGTAGGCCAGGGTCTGCATGACCGCCACCAGGGAGGCGAGCCCGATGGTGAGCGGGACGAAGAGGAAGTGGTAGACGATCGTGACGCCGAACTGCCACCGGTCGAGCAGGGTGGTCACCGGAGCCCGTCCCCGGCGGAGCGTGCCGCCCCTCCGGGGCATGCCGCGCCGACGGGGCGGCCCCGGCACAGCGGCCTCGACGGCGAGCCCGTGCGCGGTCCGCCGGGCTGTCGGTGGCGGCCAGGGGCGTCCACCCGTCGGACGGTACGCCGGCGCCCGCGGGACCGGCAGAGCCGAAGGTCCCGACGTCGAGGGCTCCCGCTGGCCACCCCCGGTGCGCCGGACCGGCACGCTGTCCGCGAGCGCTACCCCCCGGTAGCCTTCACGAGCAGATGGCCCGCGTCCCCGTGTCCGCCCACCACGTGACCGCAGAGTCCTTGGAGGCCGGCCTCGACCACGTCCGGCGGTCCCCCGCCGACGATGGCGTCCTCGAGTTCATCGTGCGCCGCCCGGCGGTCGACGAGCGCGAGGTGCTCGGCTCCGGCGAGCTCGACCCGGCGACGGGGCTGGTCGGCGACACCTGGTCGACCCGGAGCGGCCGCTCGCGCCCGGACGGCTCACCGGACCCCGACGCCCAGCTCACGCTGATGAACGCGCGGTGCGCGGCCCTGGTGGCCGGCTCCCCCGACCGTGTCCCGCTGGCGGGCGACCAGCTCTACGTCGACCTCGACCTGAGCGAGGGGCGCCTGCCGGCCGGCACCCGCCTGACGATCGGCGAAGCGGTCGTCGAGCTCACGGCCAAGCCCCATCGCGGCTGCGACAAGTTCGCGACCCGCTTCGGCGCGGCGGCGCTCCGCTTCGTCAACGTCGGCGCCGGGCGCGAGCTCAGCCTGCGGGGGCGGAACGCCCGCGTCGTCGTCGGCGGGCCCGTCCGGCTCGGCGACCGGGTCCGACGGCTCCCGCCGACCGCCGGGTCCGAGACAGGCGCCGGGGCCGGGTCCGACCACCGGTCGTCCCGGACCCGCTAGGTCAGCGCGTCCACCTCGGCCACGTCCTCGGGCGACAGCGTCCAACCACCGGCCGACACGTTGGCGGCCACCTGCTCCGGCGTGGTGGCGCCGGCGATGACCGAGGCGACCGCCGGCTTGGCGGCGAGCCACGCGAACGCGAGGTCGAGCAGCGTGTGCCCGTGCTTGGCCGCCCAGCCGGACAGCACGTCCACCTTGTCGAAGGTGGCGTCATCGAGCACGCGCGCTGCGTGCTCGCCCCACCGTTCCAGCCTCGTGCCCTCGGGTGGCTTCTCGCCCCGGACGTACTTCCCGGTCAGCACCCCGCTGGCCAACGGGAAGAACGGGAGGTAGGCGACGTCCAGCTCGGCGCACGTCGGGAGCACCTCGGCCTCGTCGTCGCGGTTCAAGAGGTTGTAGTGGTTCTGCACGCTCACGAACCGGGGCCCGTCGCCGGCAGCCGCCTCCGCCTCACGCAGCTGCGCGGCGGAGAAGTTGGAACAGCCGATCTCGCGGACCTTCCCGGCGTGCACCGCCTCGGCGAGGGCTCCCAAGGTGTCGGCGATCGGGGTCGACGGGTCCGGGCGGTGCAGCTGGTACAGGTCGATCCGGTCGGTGCCCAGCCGCCGCAGGCTGGCGTCGACGGCACGGCGCACGTACTCGGGCCGCGCCCCCCCGGTCCCCTCCTCGCCCCGCACCGGGCTGCCGAACTTGGTGGCGATGACCACGTCGTCACGACGTCGCCCGAGCGCCTTGCCGAGCCGTTCCTCGCTCTCGCCGTAGGAGTCGCTCGTGTCGAAGAAGTTGACGCCCGCCTGCAGGGCGGCGTCCACCACGCCGGGCACCGCCTCCGCGGACATGCCCATGCCGAAGTTGTTGGTGCCGAGGCCGACGACCGTGACGCTCAGCGACCCGATGGCGCGTCTCTCCATGCTCTCCATGCGTCCTGCCTACCATGCCCGGGGCCTCGCCCGCGCCGCGTCCTGTCGCCCCCCGGCGTCGCCGGGCGAGCCGGGGAGCAGCCGGTGGCAGCCGGTGGTCGTCCGCACCGGCGCTCGCGTGGGCAGGCACGGAGCCGGCCACCCCGGGGAGGGCGACGGCAGCGGTGGCCCGGGAGCGCGGGGCGGCCGGGGGCGGGCCAAGCTGTGGTGAAAGGAGTCACGCCATGAGCACCTTCCTCACGTCCACCCCCGGCGCCGCGACCCGGCTCCGCCGCCTGCTCGCCGGCGACGAGCCCGTCCTCGCCCCGGGTGCCTACGACGCCCTGAGCGCCCGACTCGTCGAGCAGGCAGGCTTCCCGGCCGTCTACATGACCGGCTTCGGCACGGCGGCCTCCCACCTGGGCCGGCCCGACGTGGGCCTCCTCTCGATGAGCGAGATGGTCGACCAGGCCAGGCGCATCGCCGCCGCCGTCGACCTGCCGGTGATCGCCGACGCCGACACCGGGTACGGCAACCCGGTCAACGTCGTCCGAACCGTGCACGAGTACGAGCGCTCGGGCGTCGCCGCCCTCCACATCGAGGACCAGGAGGCGCCGAAGAAGTGCGGCCACATGGAGGGGAAGCGCCTCGTCCCGGCGGCCGACATGGTGGCGAAGATCGAGGCGGCCGTCGAGGCTCGGAGCGACCCCGACTTCGTCCTGATCGCCCGGACGGACGCCCGGGCCGTCGAAGGGCTGTCGTCCGCCCTCGAGCGGGCCCGCCGCTACCGCGACGCCGGCGCCGACGTCCTCTTCGTGGAGGCGCCCCAGAGCGAGGAGGAGATCGAGACCGTCGCCACGGCGCTCTCGGACGTCCCGCTCCTCTTCAACTGGGCCGAGGGCGGCAAGACCCCACCGGTCGGCCGCGAGCGCCTCGCCGAGCTCGGCTTCCGCATCGTCATCTTCCCCGTCGGCACGCTCCTCGCCGCCACGCGGGCAGTGCAGGAGGTGCTGGCGGCGATCCGGGAGACCGGCACGCCGGGCCCGGTACTGGACCGCGTCGTGCCCTTCGGCGACTTCCTCGACCTCATCGGTCTCCCCGAGATCCGAGGACTGGAGCAGCGCTTCGCCACGGGGCAGACTGGCGACGAGCCCGAGGAGGTCTGATGGCACAGACGTTCGACAAGCCGTGCGTGTCCACGGAGCTCGCCCGACGGATGATCGCCGCCGCCGAGGAGCACGCGACGACGATGGGGCACGCCTTCGTCGTCGCCGTCGTCGACGAGAGCGGCGTGCTGAAGGCGTTCAGCCGGATGGACGGCGCCCCTCTGCTCTCGGTCCAGATCGCCCAGGACAAGGCGTACACCGCGGCGGGCTTCGGCATCTCCACCGACGGGTGGCACGACTTCATCAAGGACGACCCGCCCCTCGCCGCCGGCGCGCCCACCGGCATCGACCGCCTGGTGGTGTTCGGCGGCGGCTACCCGATCACCGTCGACGGCACGGTCGTGGGCGGCATCGGCGTGAGCGGCGGCCACTACACCCAGGACATGGAGGTCGCCCAGGCCGCCCTCGCCGTGGTCGGGGACTGACCGCCGGTCACGGGGGTCCGCCGCCGCCGGCTCCGCGACCGGCGGCGGGGCGCCGGCTCACCCGGTGGTCGCCGCCGTCGGCGGGACGGGCCCGACCAGCGACGGCGGCACGGCGTCGGCCGCCGTGCCCGGCACCAGCACGACGGTCGTGGGCGGGGGCGGCGCCCCCGGTCCGGCGTCGGGCGGGAACACGCTCACAATGGTGGTGAAGGTCTTCACCCCGTCGCAGCCGGTGCGGGCGAAGGGGAAGGTGACGTCGACCTCTGCGTGGTAGACGCCCGTGTGGACGTTGCCGCTCGCCGAAACCCCTTCGAGGTGGGCGCACGCGGGCGCCTGGTAGCTGACGGTGGTGACAAGCCCCGCTGGGCCCTGCCGCTGCCAGCGCACCGGCACGGTGGCCGTCGCCTCCTCGAGGGAGGGCGGCCGGGGGGAACCGCCGCACGGCGAGCTGCCCCCGGTGTCGTAGAGCACGGCGCCTCGGCCGCCCTCGCCGGTGAAGAGCACGGCCCGGTCCTCGGGGACCACGGGTCCGGACGACGGCACCGTGCGCATCGCCGGGCAGTTGAACGCCCCCTGGTTCACCCCGAGGACGATGCCCACCCACGCCGGGGTCTCGTCGAGGGCCGAGGTGCCCGCCGGCGAGGTGACCCCCCGGACCGTCACCAGGCCGAAGCCGACCGTCGGCCGGGCGCCGGGCGGCCCGAGGACGCCGACACCGTTCGTGTAGCCGACGAGCGAGGCGGCGGCGGCCCGGTCGAGGCCGAGGGGTGCCGGCGACGTCGCCGGTGCAGGGTCGACGGTGAGCCCGCCCGCGGTCACCGGTGCCACGAACCTGCCACCGACCACGGCGGAGGCGAGGGTCGCAAGGCTGGGTCGGAGCACGCCGGCGCCCTCGGCGCGCGTGCCCACGAGCACGGACCCTCCCGTCGTGGACGGTGCGGGACGGCGGGGTGGCGCCGCCGAAGCCGCGTGTGGACCCGCAGGTGCCTCCGAGAGCCCGAGCCCGGCCCCGAGCCCTGCAGCGAGGACCAGGACCGCCAGGACGAGGAACGGGCCGCTCCGCTGCACGCGACCAGTCTGGCCCGTCGCCTCGCTGCCTGCCACGTACCCGGGCGACCGAGCTCGCGAACGACCCGGCTCGCCGGCTCCGGGCGACCAGCGTGCGGACGACCCGCCGGCTGCCCGCGGGCCCCGGCGGCGCGAGCGAGGGCCGACCCAAAGATCGGCCCTCACCTGCGGTTTCTCGAGAGCGGACGACGGGACTCGAACCCGCGACCCTCACCTTGGCAAGGTGATGCTCTA
>CAZSYT010000062.1:0-19285 GCA_964610905.1 uncultured Acidimicrobiaceae bacterium | reverse complement strand
GGCGGGGCTGGCCGCGGCCGGGTCGGTGTTCGTCGGTGCGGCCGACGGCGCCGGCGCGAACACCAGCGACAACGGGACGGACAGCACGGGCGCCATCCTCCTGAGGAGCGGCACCCCCGCACTGCCGCCCCCGCCGACCACCGTCGTGGGCCTGCCTGCGTCGGGAGCGAGCCTCACCGGCTCGGTGTGGCTGGACGCCTCGGCCGAGAGCCCCGGTGGGGTGGCGAGCGTCACCTACCAGCTGACCGGTGGCTCGCTCACCGCTCCCGAGACGGTCGCCACCGGGACGCCCACCGTCGACGGCTACCTGGCCGCCTGGGGCACCACCGACGTCCCGAACGGCACCTACCAGCTCGCGAGTGTGGCGACGGGCCTCGACGGCGTCACCGCGACGAGCGCTCCGGTCACCGTGACCGTCGACAACGCGCCGCTGCACGCCACCGTCCTCGTGCCCTCGGCAGGGGCCACCGTGTCCGGCTCGAACGTCGTCCTCGACGCCTCGGCGAACGGCCGGAGCCCGGTGACCGGGCTCACCTTCTCGCTCGCCGGAGGCTCGCTCCCGGGCCCCGAGCAGGTCGCCACGGGAACTCTCACCCCCTACGGCTGGATCGCCCTGTGGGACGCCTCGGGCACCCCTCCGGGCACCTACACGCTCACGGCGACCGCCACCGACGCCAACGGGCACGCGGCGACGAGCCCGGGCGTGACGGTGACGGTGGGCTGAGACGTCCGGGGGCGCCGGGGAGGGACGCGTCAGGCGGCCAGCAGCCGGTCCTTCTCGCGCGTGAACTCCTCGTCGGTGAGGACGCCCCGGTCGTGGAGGTCGGTCAACGTCGCGAGCTGGTCGGCGACCGGCTTCGGCGTTCCGGCGACGTGACGGATGTACTGGTCCATGGCCGCCTGCTCGGCCCGCGCCCGGCGGACCGACCGCTGGGCCATGCCAGCGCCGCGGACGAGCAGGTAGGCGAGCACGCCGAGGAGGGGCAGGAAGACGACGAAGAGGAACCACGCCGCCTTGCCCACCCCCGACAGGTCGTCGCTGCGGAAGAGGTCGACGAGGATGGACACGAGCGTCCAGATCCACAGCACGAAGAGGAACACCCACAAGATGGTCAAGAAGGCGTCGAACAACGGGAACGAGGCAGCCGGCATCGGCCCTCCCTTCCTGTGCGCGTCGGGTCCGGCTGGCGACGGCCGCCCCGACCGGTGCACGCGCGGTCGGTACCCTGACACTCGACCACGCGCGGAGGACCCCGACTAGGGCCGATCGGCACCCGGCTGTGCTCGGTGGGGCACGACGACGAGGGGGCATGGGCAGTGGCGCTCCACGCGCGAGCCGATCGAGCCGAGCAGCGCCGAGGCCAGGCGGTGGTGGTGGTGCGCCCCGACGACGAGGAGGTCGGCACCGTCCGCACGCTCGCACAGGGCCCGTGCCGGGTCGCCTTCGAGCACCACCCGCGTCGCGTCGACGCCGGGGTGGCCGTCCCCGGCCTCGGCCACCGCGGCGGCCAGGCGGTCGGCCGCGTTCCGGGTGGGCTCGGCGTCGTCGACCGGGTGGGCGATGAGCTCGCCGTAGTCCTGCGGTCGCCGCCAGACGAGCACGGCCTCGACTCGCCCGCCACGCAGGCGCCCTTCGGCGAGCGCCCACCGGTAGGCGTCGAGCGACTGCTCCGATCCGTCTACACCGACCACGATGCGACCTGCCATCGCGCCGCCTCCGCCCACCGAGGATGCGCCGTCGCGTCGAGCCCGGCCAGGGCCGAAGGCCCCTGGTCGAGCCGGGGGCAGAAGGTCCCTTGGTGGAGCGAGAGGCCGGGCGCACGTGGCACGCTGTGGCGATGAGCTTCCCCGACGTCCGCTGGGGATCGGAGTCCTCGCCGCTGCGCGCACCGGTCATCGCCTTCGCGTCCACCCGGGCAGGCTCGTGGCTGGTGCGAACGCTCACGCCGCTCGACCGCCGGATCCTGCGGCGCTCGAGGGGTCGCTACACGGCGCTCGGCCCGCTCGGGGCTCCCGTCCTCCTGCTGACCACCCGCGGGGCCCGAACCGGCCAGCCACGCACGACGCCGTTGCTGTACGCACGCGACGGCGACGACCTCGTCGTGGTGGGGTCGAACTTCGGCCAGGAGCACCACCCGGCATGGACGGCGAACCTCCTCGCCGACCCCCACGCCACGGTCACCATCGGCGGCACCGACGTCCCCGCCGTCGCCACGCTCCTCGACGGCGAGGAGGCCGAGGCGGGCTACGCCCGGATGGTCGAGGTCGCCCGCACCTACGACGCCTACCGGTCGCGCACGGCGAGGCGCATCCGGGTGTTCCGACTGGCAGCCGAGCGGGCAAGCTGACCGACCGACTCACTCGAGCCGTGGAGGCGCTCCCCGGGGTGGGTTCCCCGGCGTGGGGCCGGGCGTCGGGCCGCGCGACCTCGGCGTGCCACCTGCCCGCCGGGTGCGCCGACGTGCGGGGCGGTCAATCGCAGAGGAGCACGGCGTCACCCGTGCGCACGGCGCCGTCCCGCACCACGGTGGCGTACGCGCCCAGGCACGTGTCTGCCTCGTGCTCGAGCGTCCGCAGCAGGCCGGGGGCGGGCTCGAGGTCCGGCTGGGCCATGGTGACCATGGCACACCGCTCGGTCCGCTGGAGCACGGCGAGCTCGGCCCCGCCGACGAGCACGTGCCGTCCGACCCAGTCGTCCTCGGGACGGCCCGGCTCGGCGACGTCGACCACGACGTTGGGACGGAACCGCCGCCGCTCGATCGCGTGACCAGGCTGCCGCGCCGCCACCCAGGCCATCGCCGACGTCGTGAGGAGGTGGACGGGAGCGGCGTCGAGGTGGGGGACCAGTCGCTCCTCGGAGAGGGTGACGGGCTCGCCGACCACCTCCTCGATGCTCCGGGCCGTCGCCAGGTCCTCGACCGCCAGGCGCTCGCCGCCGGGGAACACGACTGAGCAGCTCCCGTCCGGCTCTGTGACCGAGGAGAGGCCGAGCAGGCCGGGCATGCGCCGGAACCGACGGGTGGTCTTGCCGCTCCCCAGCTTGCCGTCGGCACCGCGTACCGCCCACCGACGGTCCCCGCTCACGCCGTGCGCCGACAGGAAGGCCTCGGGGAGCAGCTCCCCGCCGAGGGACTTGACCGGGTACCGCCAGAGCTCGGTCACCCGTCCCACCGCCGTCCGCACGAGCGCAGCCTCCCACCGTGTGGTGCGTCCGTCGAGAGGACCGGTTCCAGCCGGCTGCGGCCGACCGTTCCGACCACCGGACGGACGGGGGGCTGGTGCACCGTGAGCCTCCTCGGCTGGACCGCCTCCATCGTCCAGCTGCACGGTCGCTCACTGCAGGACGACAGAGCGGCAGGCCCGCTCACCGGTGGTGCCCCAGCTCGTGCCGGCCACGGCCGTCACGCTCGTGCCGCCGGTGCGTCGCGCGACCTTCGAGGCGGCGACACCGACGGGCTAGTCCGACCCCGGACGGTAGGGATCCACGCCGAGCAGGCGGTCGACGGTGGTGAAGCCGAAGCCGCGCGCACGGAGCTCGGCGACGACGAGCTCGACGGCGAGGACGGTGCTCGTGCGGTCGCCGCCCTTCGCGTCGAAGCCGTCGTGGAAGATGATGATGCTCCCCGGTCGCGCCTTGGCCACGGCGCGGCGGGCGATGCGCTCGGGGGAGGGTTGGAACACCTCGAGCACGTGGGCGAACTCGCCGGACACGAGGCGCAACGACTGCTCCGTCGCGAGGTCGAACAGCCCGGGCGTGCGCAGCAGCCACGGCGGCCGGAAGAGGACGGGCCTGACCCCGAGGTGCCGGGTGAAGACGTCCTCGGCCTGGCGCACCTCGGCACGCAGGACCGACCGACCGGCGCACCGACGGAACCGGTGCGAGTAACCGTGGCTGCCGAGCACGTGGCCGTCGCGGACGAGGCGCCGGGCGGTCTCGGGGTGGCGCTCCACGCACGCCCCGACGGCGAAGAAGGTGGCGCTCACCCCCTCGGCGGCGAGGAGGTCGGCGAGGCGCGAGGTGTGGGGGTCGTTCGGTCCGTCGTCGAAGGTGAGCGCCACGACCGGCTCCGTCGTCCGACGGCGGTAGGGGAAGGCCCCGAGCAGCTGCGAGTATGGGGACATCAGCGTCCAGTAGGACGCGGCCGCAAGCCCGACCGTCCCTACCGCCAGCCGCCGGGTCGGGACCTGCCGGCGGCCGGCTGCGAGGGGTCCGCCGGGTCCGCCGGGCGGCGGCATCAGACGAGGCCCACGACGTAGATCCCCGTCCGGAGGAGGACCGCGCCGAGGACGCACATCGTCGAGGCGAGGACGAGCCGGCGGGCCCACAGGATCGGCGACGGCGGCCGATGCTGTCGGCGGAAGGCCGGCGCCGTCCCGACCAGCGGGCGCCCGGTCATCCGGTTCAACCAGTAGGCAAGCAGGTAGTAGACGAAGAAGGTGACGACGAGGTTGTAACCGAGGCCTCGTTGCAGGCGGCGCGGCGAGGTGAACGTGGGGTTGCGCCGATCGAAGCGCACCGGGCCTCGTCGCTTGAGGCGGCGGAGCAGGTCTACCTCGTCCCCGCCCTGGGTCATCTGCGTGTTGTAGCCGGGCCACGCCTCACGACGGAAGGCGAGGTTGGTGGCGGTGACGTAGAAGACCCGTCCGGTGACCCGGTGCACGAGCCAGACGGCCCCGAAGAGGGCGCGTGGGTAGACCTTCGCCCAGAACGGGCTGTCGGCAGTGAACGCGCACGGACCGCCGACGGCCACGCACGACGGGTGCCCGTGCAGCACCTGGTCGATCCTGGCGAGCCAGTTCGGGTCGAAGGTCGTGTCTGCGTCCGTGGACACGATGACCTCGCCCCGGGCCAGCTCGGTCCCCCGCTGACGGGCCCAGCACACGCCCGGTCGCGGCTCGTGCACCACGACGGCGCCGTGGGACCGGGCGATGGCCGCCGTCCGGTCGGTGCTGTTGTTGTCGACCACGATGACCTCGACGTCGCCGTCGAAGTCCTGTTCGTCGAGGGAGCGGAGGCAGTCTGCGAGGTACAGCTCCTCGTCGAGGGCGGGGATGACGACGGTGAATCGAGGCCGTCCTCCGTCCGGTGGTGCCGACCCCTCTTCGTCCGCCGTCGTCGGCCGTCCTTCGTCCACTGGAGCTCTCCTCGTCCCGGCCAGCCATCCGCCGCAGCGCCGATCGGCGTACCGTACTGTCAGGACCGGCCGAAGAGGGCGCGCTGACCGTCTCGGCCCACGTCTTCGGGCCCACCCAGCCTGCACGGCCGGAGAGCGCTGGCCCTTGGCGAGGGCGCGCGACGACCCACGGCTGGGCGAGAAGGTCGCCGACAGGCCATCATCTGGTCCATGCGGGTCGCGAGGAGCCGTCGCCGCCCCAGGGTCGTCGTCGGAGCGGCCGTCGTTGCCGTCCTGGTGGGGGCAGCCGCGGCCGCCATCGCCACGGAGAGCGGTGGCCAGGCCGCCTTGCGGCCGAACCGGGACCGGCGCGCCGTCGCCCGTCAGGCGCCGGGCTTGTCGTCGGCCCCGTCGACCACGGCCCCGACAGCCACGGCCCCGACAGCCACGGGGCCGACAGCCACGGCCCCGTCGACCACGGCCCCGACAGCCACGGGCCCGCCGACCACGAGCCCGTCGACCACGGCCACCACGAGCCCCGGCAACCTCCCCCAGACGACCGCGGTGCCCTCGGCGGGCACGCCGCAGTTCGACGCCGAGATGGCGGCGCTGTGGGACGGCGTGGTGACCGGGACGGTGGCCCCGGCCATGCCGGCGTTCTTCCCCGAGGCCGCCTACCTGCGGCTGAAGACCATCTACGACCCGGGAGCCGACTACGAGGACCGGCTGGTGGCGGAGTACGCGGCCGACCTTGCCGCGGCGCACGCCCTGCTCGGAGCCGACGCTTCCAGCGCGACGCTCGTCGGCGTGGACGTCCCGAGCCGCCTCGTCCACTGGGTGACCCCGGGTACCTGTGAGAACGACGTCGGCTACTACGAGGTCCCCAACGCGCGGGTCGTCTACGAGGAGGGGGGAGCTGTCCGCTCGTTCGGGATCGCCTCGCTCATCTCGTGGCGCGGCGTGTGGTACGTCGTGCACCTCGGGGCGGTCCTCGAGTCGGCCAGCAGAGGCGTGGTGGACGACCCCGCCGTCGGCCCGGGGTTCTCGGCCCCGTACCTGACCTGTTGACCCGGCTTGCCCAGTCGAGCAGAGCAGCGTCGGGAGCTGCCCGACCATCGCTCGGCGACCGGTCCGAGCGCGCCACGAGCAGTCGGCGCCCGCACTGCGAACGGCGACGAGCGGTGCGTTGCGGGCCGCGGGCCGCGGGCCGCGGCATCGTGCCTGGGTGCCGCGCGGGCATTTTTGGGCAAGGCCCCTAGGCAGAGTGGAACACATGACGTAGAGTTAGTTACTACACATGAACTAGTGCTCTGACGTGTGCTCCGGCGTCGCAGGGGGAGGTGGGTCGGGCCACCTGCGGGCGCCTGGAGCTGGGAGGGGAAGCGTGCAGCTCGACGACGTCGCAGAGGTACCCGTGTCGGAGAGGCGGGCGGGGGAGGACGACTACCGCTCGCGGTGGAGCTGGGACAGGGTGGGGTGGGGGACGCACTGCGTGGACTGCTACCCCGGGAACTGCCCCTACCGCGTCTACGCACGCGGCGAGCGGGTCGTCCGGGAGGAGCCGGCCGGCACCTTCGAGCCGGTCGAGCCGGGTGTCCCCGACGCCAATCCGATGGGTTGCAACAAGGGCGCGTGCTGGAGCCAGCAGCTCTACGACGGCGACCGCCTGCTCTACCCCATGCGCCGGATCGGGGAGCGGGGCGGTGGCCGCTGGGAGCGCATCAGCTGGGACGAGGCGGTGGACCAGATCGCCGATTCCATGCTCGACGCCATCGCCGCCGGGGGGCCGGAGTCGATCGTGCGCGAGGGCACGCCCGAGGTCGCCGCCGTGTTCCCGACCGACCGCTTCTTCAACGTGATCGGGGGGCGGGCGCTCGACCTGCACCCGTCGTTCAACGACTTCTCGATCGGGCTCCACGAGACCTTCGGCAAGTGGAACCCGGTGTCGTCGGCCGACGACTGGTTCCACTCGGAGCTGGTGCTCGTCTGGCACATGAACCCGGCGTTCACCCGCATCCCCTTCTACCACTACATGCTCGAAGCCCGGTACCACGGCGCCGAGGTCGTCTCGATCTCGCCCGACCTGAACGCGTCCCACGTGCACGCCGACTACCACGTGCCGGTGACGCCGGGCGACGACGCCGCCCTTGCCCTCGCCATGGTGCAGGTCATCCTCGAGGAGGGCCTGGCCGACGAGACCTTCGTCCGCGAGCAGACGGACCTGCCCTGCCTGGTCCGCACGGACACTCGGCGGTACCTGCGGGCGAGCGACGTGGCCGGCCCCGGGGCCGGCCGTGAGGACCAGCTCTACCACTGGGACCTCGACGCCGGCCTCGTCGAGGCGGACCGGGGGAACCTGCTGCTCCACGGCCGGAAGGTGGCGCTGTCGGGAGCCTTCGAGGTGTCGTTGGCCGACGGGCAGACGGTGACGGTGGAGCCCGTGCTGGCCATGCTGCGCCGGCACCTCGACGAGCGCTACACGCCCGAGCTGAGCCACTCGCTGTGCGGGGTGCACCCCGAGGTCACCCGGATGCTGGCTCGGAAGGCCGCCACCCGGCGCACCAACATCATGCTCGGCTGGAACTCCTGCAAGTACTACCACGGGGACCTGATCGAGCGGGCCATGTGCCTGCTGCTGGCCGTCACCGGCAACTGGGGCAAGCACGGGACGGGCATCCGGTCGTGGATGATCGGCATGGCGGACGGCATGTTCACGCTCATGGTCAAGACGCTCCCGGGCGTGGAGGGCGCAGAGCAGCTCCTCTCCGCACAGGAGGCGGGGATGGCCGCCCTGAAGGAGCTCGACCCCAGCATCACCACCGACGAGCTGGCCGTGCGCGAGCTGTCACGGACCGTGGGCCGGATGCGGGGCGAGGGCGGTGCCATGGGGATGCGGGGCTCGCCGCCCGCCTTCTGGTGGTACTGGCAGGGCAACTATCGGGAGCGGTGGAACCGGAAGGAGTGGGGCGACCCCACGTTGCCGCGCCGGTTCGACGACTACCTCGACGAAGCGCTCGCCAAGGGCTGGTGGGAGGGCCTCGACGAGCCGCGACCCGAGGACCCCCCACACGTGCTGATCGAGTGCGGGGGCAACATGCTGCGCCGGACCCGTGGCGGCAAGACCCAGCTCGGCCCCAACCTCTGGGACCGGCTCGACCTGATCGTGTCCATCGACTTCCGCCTCAACTTCACCGGCCTCAACTCCGACATCGTGCTGCCTGCCGCCCAGCACTACGAGAAGGTCAACTTCCACATCCCCACCTCGCACACCATGCGGCTCACGCTGTCGGACCGCACGGTCGCGCCGGCGGGCGAGGCGAAGCCCGAGTGGGAGATCTACCGCCTCCTCCTCGCCGCGCTGGCGCGCCGGGCGGCCGCCCGCGGGATCACCGAGTACGGCAACGGGCGCGGCGCGCGGTTCCGCCCCGAGGAGATGGTCGCCCGCTACACGCTCGACGGGTACCTGACCGGCGAGGACCAGGTGGCCGACGAGATCATCCGCGACTCGGTCTACATCGGCACGCTTCCCGAGGGCACCGACCTGGCGCGTCTGCGCGAGGTCGGCTACGAGCGCTTCATCGGCTGGGGAACGAGCCCCTACGCCCTCGCCCAGGCGTCTCCGCTCGAGCCGGCGCGGACGCACGTGCCGTTCCGCCACCACGTGGAACGAGGGGACCCGTTCCCGACCTACGCCCGCCGGGCGCAGTTCTACATCGACCATCCCTGGTGGCTCGAGGCGGGCGAGGCCTTGCCCGTGCACAAGCCCAACCCACCCTCGGGCGGCGACCAGCCGCTGCGGATGACGTCGGGCCACAATCGCTGGAGCATCCACTCGATGAACCAGGCCAACCCGGTCATCCTGCAGACCCACCGGGGGGAACCGGTCGTGGAGGTGTCGGTGGAGGACGCCCGGGCCCGTGGTGTCGCCGACGACGACCGGGTCCGGGTGTGGAACGACATCACCTCGTTCCGGGCACGCGCCAAGGTCTCCCCGGGGGTCCGGCCGGGCCAGATCGTGTCGTACAACGGGTGGGACGGCCACCAGTACGTCGACTGGGCGGGGGCGAACGAGATCGAGGCCGGCATGGTCAAGTGGATCGCGTTCGCCGGCGGGTACGGGCACATCAACTACTCGATGTCCGAGTGGCAGCCGATCCCCGTCGACCGGGGCGTGCCGTGCGATTTCGAGCGCGACCCTTCGGTCGCCGACAGCGGGAGGTGACGCGTTGGAAGCGCTGACCGAGGTCCGCCTCGACGAGGAAGCGATCGAGCCGGACGACGCGGCCTGGGGCCCCGTCCGCCCCGTCGTCCTCCCGCTGGTAGCCGTTCCCCTCGAGGACCAGCGGAACGCCTACGTGCGCGCCGCCTGGCGCGATCGTCCCTACGGCCGCACCGGCGTCGCCTGGCTCCGTGTGGCGCACCACGACGACCGACTGCTCGTCCACCTGTCGTGGGACGGGTCGGAGGCCCCGACCGGCGAGTTCCCCGACGCCTGCGGGGTCTTCTTCCCCCGACGGGACGGGAGCTCCGACGTGCGCACCATGGGGACGCCCGACGACCCCGTCGACCTCTGGCTGTGGCGCGACCGCCTGGCGTCCCAGCAGGGGCTGCCTGCAGCCCGCCACCTGGTGGCGACCGGGCCCGGCGTCTTCCGGCCCCCGCACGCCGACCCCGACGAGGTCTCCGCGGGCTCGGTGCGCGAGGGGACCCGCTGGTCGGTGGTGCTCTCCGGGCCTCGTCGCGTGCTCGACGAGGCCCGGCGGGTCGGTGTCGTCGTCTGGGACGGGTCGAACGACGAACGTGCCGGCATCGGCGCGGTGAGCGAGACGTGGACGGAGGTGACCTCGTGAGCGACGTTCCAGGGCAGGTTGCGATGGTGTTCGACCTGAACAAGTGCATGGGCTGCCAGACGTGCTCCGTGGCGTGCAAGGTGCTGTGGACGCGGGAGGAGGGCGAGGAGCACCAGTGGTGGATGAGCGTCAACACCCAGCCCGGCCAGGGGACGCCTAAGGGCTGGGAGGCGATGGGCGGCGGCTGGGACGACGGGCGTCCCGTCCCCGGCCACCAGCCGGCCCGGGCCGAGTTCGGCGGCGGGTGGGACTTCAACTACCAGGAGGTGTTCTTCGGCGGGTCGGGGAGCTCGACCCACCTCCGACCCGTCGAGCGCGGCGACGGGACCACCAGGTGGGGCATGAACTGGGACGAGGACCAGGGTGCGGGCACCTATCCGAACGCGTACTACTTCTACCTGCCCCGCCTGTGCAACCACTGCACCCAGCCGGCCTGCGTCAGCGCCTGCCCGTCCGGCGCCATGTACAAGCGGCACGAGGACGGCATCGTGCTGCGCGACGAGACGGTGTGCCAGGGCGCACGCTTCTGCATGGAGGCGTGCCCGTACAAGAAGATCTACTTCAACTACGCGCGCAACGTAGCCCAGCACTGCATCCTCTGCTTCCCCCGTCTCGAAGAGGGGGTGGCCCCGGCGTGCGCCCGCCAGTGCCCAGGCCGGCTGGTCTTCGTGGGGTCGGCCACCGACCCAGCGGGCCCGATCCACCGTCTGGTGCACGAGTGGGAGGTGGCGTTGCCGCTGCACCCGGAGTACGGCACCGAGCCCAACGTCTTCTACGTACCGCCGCTGTCGCCGTACCGCCTGAACGAGGACTTCTCCATCGACGAGACGACGCCGCGCATCCCCCCCGAGTACCTCGAGTCGCTCTTCGGGCCCAAGGTCCACGCCGCGCTCGACACGCTGCGCTCCGAGCTGGCCCGCGTCCGTGCCGGCGAGCACTCCGAGCTCCTCGACACGTTGATCGTCTACCGCTGGCAGGAGCTGTTCGGTCCGTTCACGACCGACCCGGCCACCCTCGACCGTGCTCCGGAGCGCGTGGCGGTCACCCTGGGACGGCGGGCCCCAGACGAGGAGCCGTCGGCGTCGGGCTGACGGCGAGCCATCGAGGCCGGGCCCGGTTCCGGCGACGCGAAGGGAAGTGATGCCATGTTCACGTACTCGCTCCAAGGGCTGGCGCTGACCGCCGAGGCCACGGGACCCGTCGAGGTGGAGGAGAGCGCAACGACGGCGCGGAGCGCCGTCTACCAGGTGCTCGCCGCCTTCTTCGCCGCCGACCCCGCCGTGGGCTTCGAGAAGGCCCGAGACGGATCGTGGGCCAAGGAGCTGGCAGAGGCCGAGACCCTGCTGCCCTTCGACCTCGCCGGTGGCGACGACGGCGTGCCTGCCGCCGACGGGCCGGACCAGTACGCGGCCGAGCACGAACGCCTCCTCGGTGGCACCGCGCTGCTCGGCGGGGCCCGTGGCGAGCGGGACGCCGAGCTCGCCTCGGTGCGCCGGGAGTACGAGTACTTCGGCCTCGCCGCCAGCCCCGACGCGCCCCACCCGCCCGACCACCTGGCGACCGAGCTCGACTTCCTGCAGTACCTCTGCTTCAAGGAGGCCGTCAGCCCGTCGGCCCGGCTCGCCGGCTCGTTCCGCCGTGCCCAGCGCGACTTCCTCGCCAACCACCTGCTCACGTGGGTGCCCGACCTCGTGGCCGGTGCGGCGGCCGAGGGCGCGGGACTGCCGTTCGCCTGGGCCTTCGCCGTCCTCGGCTCGTTCCTCACCGCCGACCACGAGTACGTGGCAGGCCTCCTCGGTGCCTGAGCGCCCGTCCGCCCCCGCCTCCCGACAGCCGAGCCCCGGCGAGGAGGCCAGTGAGGACGGGTACCGGCGCCGGTGGACGTGGGACCGCGTCACGTGGGGCACCCACTGCCTCAACTGCCTGGCCGGGTGCCCGTACCGCGTCTTCACACGCGACGGCGAGGTGGCGTTCGAGGAGCAGGGTGCCACCATCGACCCGGTGGCGGGGGACGTCCCCGACCTCAACCCTCTCGGCTGCCAGAAGGGCGGCGCGTGGAGCGTCCAGCTGTCGAGCGAGGACCGCGTGCTGCGGCCGCTCCGGAGGGTGGGCGAGCGCGGAGGCGGACGATGGCAGGAGATCTCGTGGGACGACGCCCTGGCCGAGGTGGCCGACGCCGTGCTCGACGCCATCGAGGAGGGGGGACCCGAGTCCGTCGTCTTCGAGGAGAGCGTGGAGGGCGGGCTGCTGGCCCAAGCGCCCTTCCTTCGGCTCGCCGCCTTGCTCGGAGCCGTCACCCTCGACGCCAACGGTCTCGTCAACGACCTGCCCGTCGGCCAGCACCTGACGTTCGGGAAGTTCTCCTGCGCCAGCACCGTGGACGACACGTTCCTCGCCGACGTCCTCCTGTTGTGGCACGCCAACCCGGCGTACACGTCCATCCCGTACCACCACTTCATCTCGGAGGCGCGCTACCGGGGGGCGCGCGTGGTCGCCGTAGCGCCCGACTACAACGCGTCGGCCGTCGGCTCGGACCTCTTCGTGCCCGTGCGACCGGGCACGGACGCCGCCCTCGCCCTCGCCATGTGCAGGGTGCTGCTCGACGAGGGGCTGTGGGACGTCGACTTCGTCCGGCACCAGACCGACCTCCCGCTGCTGGTGCGCACCGACACGGGCCGCTACCTGCGGCACCGGGACCTCGAGCGGGGCGGCGGTGAGGAGACGTTCTACCTCTGGGACCGGTCGGGTGGGCTGACGCCCGCGCCGAAGGCGACGCTCGACCTCGGTGCGCTCGACCCCGTCGTGTCGGGCACGTGGGAGGTGGCGATGGCCGACGGCTCGACCGCCGAGGTGACCACGGTGATGGACCTGCTGCGAGGCGTGCTCGACGCCTACGCACCCGAGGACGCCGCGGCCGTCTGCGGCGTGCCGGCCACCACGATCCGGACGATGGCCCGGATGGTGGCGGGCTCCCGGTGCAAGATCCTCGAGGGGTTCAACGGGCCGAAGTACTTCCACGGTGACCTGATGGAGCGGTCCATGTGCCTGGTGCTGGCGCTCACGGGGAACTGGGGCAAGCCGGGGACCGGCATCCAGGGACTGGCCCTCGCTGGCCTCGACGGCTACCTGCTGTTCTCGATGAAGACGAGGAAGGGCGTCGAGGAGACGGCACGGATCCTCGACGGGATCGACCAGGCCATGGCGACCATGCGCGGGCGCGACCCCGATGCCACCGACGAGATGATCGGCAACCAGCTCCTCGCCCTCGCCACGAGCTCGGGCACGTCCGCACCACCCGTCTTCTTCAACTTCCACCACGCGGGCTACGCGGAGTCGTGGAACCGCGCCGAGTGGTCCGACCCGACGATGTCGAGGCCGTTCGACGGCTACCTGCGCGACGCCGTGCGGCGCGGCTGGTGGGGCGGCGTCGCCCGCCCGGGCGCCTCGACGCCGCCGCGGGTGCTGTTCTCGGTGGGCACGAACCCGCTCCGCCGAGCCCGCGGCGGCAGGGCCAAGCTGCTCGACAACCTGTGGCCCAAGCTCGACAAGGTCGTCGTCGTCGACTTCCGGATGTCGTCGACGGCGCTCCACGCCGACATCGTGCTCCCAGCCGCCATGCAGTACGAGCGGGTCAACGTGCAGTACCCGATCACCCACCTCCTGCGCCTGTCGTTCTCGGACGCGGCGACCCCGCCCCGGGGGGAGGCTCGCACGGAGTGGCAGATCTTCGCCGCGCTCGCCCGGGCCATCTCGGAGCGCGCGCGAGCGCGCGGCCTCGACGAGTACGTCGACGCCCGTCGCCAGACCCGTCACGTCGGTCGGCTCGGCGAGGACTTCGTCCTCGGTGGGGAGTTCGCCGACGACGAGGACGTCCTCGACGAATGGGTCCGCGACTCGTCCGACGCGGGCACGCTGCCGGCCGGAACGTCCGTCGAGACGCTGCGGCGCGAGGGGAGCGTCCGCTTCACGGGCCTCGGGACGTTCGCGCCCGGTCTGTCGGTGGCGACCGACGTACGCCCCGACGAGGTGCTGACCGCCTTCCGCTGGCACGTCGAGCGCCACCTGCCGTTCCCGACGCTCACCCGTCGCGCGCAGTTCTACATCGACCACCCCTGGTTCATCGAAGCGGGAGAGCAGCTGCCGGTCCACAAGGAGCCACCCGGCATGGGAGGCGCGTACCCGTTGGCCCTCACCAGCGGGCACTCTCGCTGGACGGTGCACTCCGTGGGCATGGGCAACCGGCACCTGCTCGGCACCCATCGCGGCCAGCCGCTGGTGGTGCTGGGCGAGGACGACGCAGCCGCCCGCGGGGTCGCGGACGCCGACCGCGTCCGGGTGGCCAACGACCACGGCGCCTTCGAGGCGATGGCGCGCGTCACGCCCCGCGTCCGCCCTGGGCAGGTGATCGTCTACAACGGGTTCGAGCCGCACATGTTCCCCCGCTGGGAAGGGGCCAACGAAGTCGAGCCGGGCATGGTCAAGTGGCTGCACCTGGTGGGCAAGTACGGCCACCTGCGCTACCTGCCCTTCGGATGGCAGCCGGTGCCTGCCGACCGGGCCGTGCTGGTCGAGGTGACGCGCCTGGACGAGCCGGCCGCGCTGCCCTCCGACGTCGCTGCGCCGGCGGTGGGCGCTCCGGCGGTGGGCGCGTCCTCCAGCGGAGGAGGGGACCGGTGAGGCTCGGGCGCTCTCGCACGGAGACGGACGCCCGGACCGCCGGCGCGACCGGGGCGGGGGACGCCGACGACCGGCGCCGGTCGGCCGCACCCGCACCCGAGGAGCTCGCCCTGGTCGCCCAGGCCTTCGAGCAGGGGCGGTCACTCTTCTCGCTGCTCTCGACCGTGCGCACCCGGCGCATGGGGCTCGGGTACCGGGCCGAGACCGGCGAGGAGGAGGTGTTCACCTGGTCGAGCGGGCGCCCGGTGACCCAGCCCGAGGGGCCGTTCCGCTTCTCCTCCGTGGCCGAGCCCGTCCCGCTCTCGGAGGTGGAGGAGGCACTGGTGTGCTGGGCTGCCGCGGGGCCGAACGGGCTGACGCTGGCCGACGTGCCCGTCGAGGGCGCGCTCGCCGGCATGCTGCAGCGGCGCGGGCGGACGGTCCCGTCCTCGTCGGGTGACCTCGGCGTCGACCTGTTCGTCGTCAACGACGACGGCGTGTTCGCGTACCGGCCCGAGCCCGACCCGCCGTCGCCGGTCGAGATCGCCGGGCCGGACGACTACGCCAAGGTCCTGGCGTGGTACCGCGACGGACGTCGCCGCGTCCTCGACCACCGTCCCGACGTCGCCTGGCCCGGGGCTCCCGAGGGCACCCACAACGTCCGGCCCATGGGGCCGGGCCAGTACAACCTCAACCGTCCCGGGAGCACGTGGTTCCTCCCCGTCGGCGACGTCGGGCTCGAGTGGTTCAACCAGCTGCTCGTCTCCTACGAGTGGTCGGGCTTCTTCCTGCTCGACCCCGACTCGGGCGAGCCGGCAGGGTGCAAGGAGTGGATCCGGCCCGGTTTCCTCGAGGTCGGGTTCCCGATCCCCGCCTTCGACGAGCTCGCGCTGCTCCTCCACGCAGGCCAGGCGGGCGCCATGGTGCAGAACGTCCGGCTCGCCTGCGAGGCGCTCGGCCTCGGGGCCTGGACGATGGGCTCGTACGCCGACGACGTCCTCCTCGGCGCCTACCCGGAGGTCGCCACGGGCCTCGGGTTCGACTTCCTGACCCGCGACCCCGCCACCAACCCCGCCGCCACCACGACCTGCCTCGGCCTGCCCGGGGTGCTGGAGCCCGTGGTCGTCCCGTCGCCCCGCTTCCCCGACGCCGCGTCGGCGGTGCGCTACGTGAGGGCGCTGCGCGCCGGACCCGGCGGCGTGCTCGCGGCCGGCGGGGCGGGCGGGTCCGGGACCGGCGCGCCCTGGCGCCCCGAGCTGCGCGAAGAGGTGGTCGAGCACCCGCGTGCCCATCTGTCGGACTGGGCCGAGGAGGCGGCGATCGCCACCGTCGAGCACATCGTCGCCAAGTACGGTTGTTGTCCCGCCTACGTCAACCCCGTGCGGGCCAAGCTGTCCGTGCAGGCGCACCACGTCGACACCGGCTTCTACGAGCGGTACTTCACGGGGGACGGGCTCCCCGCGGGCCTGACGCCCGCCATCGTCGACCACTTCGCCACGTGGCACCCCGGGGTCCCCGATCCGACGGGCCGACCCGCCCGGCATCCCGAGGGAGAGCGATGACGGCGACGTGGGTCCGCGTGCTCGCCTCGTACCTGCACCTGCTGGCCGTGGCCGTCTACGTGGGCGGGTCGGTCGCCATGGAGTTCGTGCTCGGCCCCGCACAGCGGTTCGTGCCCCCGGCCCAGGCCCAGGTGCTGGGCCAGCGAGCGGCTGACCGGTTCCTGGTGCTCGTGTGGGGCGCGTTGGCGCTCTTCCCGGTGAGCGGGATGCTCCTGTTCTTCTCGTTGTCGGACCAGCACCTGGTCACCAGTGGCCGGATGTTCTCGACCGGCTACGGCCGCACGCTCGTGGCCATGATGGCACTGTGGGCCGTCCTGGTCGTCAACGGGGCGCTCATCACCTTCGTCCTCCGGCCCCGCCTGGCCCGCCGGGCGACGGCGCGAGGCGGAGGGGGGTCGGTGGCCGGCCAGGTCGAGTCGATGCAGCGTGCGGCCACGTGGGCGTCGCGGCTCACCCGGGTGGACCTCGTCGTGGCTCTCGTGATCGTGCTCCTCGGGGCGTCGATGGCCTACGGGGGCGGGATCCTGTGACCCGCACCGTCCTCGGCTACCTCTTCACCGTCGAGTGGGCCGTCTACGTCGGGGGCGCGCTGTTCATGGAGCTCGTCTGGCGGCCGCTCCAGCGGCACATCCCGCCGGGACAGACGGGGGCGGTGTGCCTGGCCATGGGCCGACGGTACCGGTGGCTGGCCCTCGCGTGCCTCGCGCTCATCGCCGGCACCGCCGTGGCATGGGCCACGGCCGGAGGCGACCTCGCAGCGGGCACCGGGCACGGCAGCACCGCCCCGTGGTCGACGGTGGCGCTGGGGGTGGCCTGGTCGCTGCTGGTGGGGCTGGTGGCCACCATGGGCCTGCTCGTCCACCCACGGTCGCATGCCCGCTCGCGGCGCGGCCAGGACGAGGGAGAGGTGCGCCTCCGGCGGCTGCAGGCGATCCGGCTGATGGACGTGCTCCTCCGGGTCGAGCTGGCGGTCGCCCTCGCGGGAGCCCTCGTGGCCGTGTGGCCGGATCCGTCGGGACCGGGGAAGGCGCTGTAGGTGCCCAAGACCATCGCCACCACGCCCTCGTGGTACTGGCCGGAAGGTGTGCCACGGGTGCTCGGCGTTCCGCCGCGGTCGGTCGTCCACCTCGCCGTCGACCGCCCGGCTCGACACGACCCGGCGCGTCCGGCAGCGGTGTGGGACGAGCGGACCCTGACCGCCGCCGAGCTGGCCGCCCGGGTCGCCGGCGTCGCCGCCGGCGTCGAGGCCAGCGCGGCGACGCCGGGTGCGGTCGTCGTCTGTGCCGGGCCGAGCCCCGCGGGCGTGGTCGCCGTGCTCGGGGCGTTCGCCAGCGGGCGCCCGTCGCTCCTCGTCGCACCGGGCGAGCGGGGCAGCGACGTCGTGCTCCACGACCAGGTGCTGGCGGTTGCCGTGGGTGACAGCGAGGGACTGGAGGCCCTGGGCGACGTGGGGGTGCCCACGCTCGAGGTCGACCCGCAGGTGGCCGCGGGCGCCGACGAGCAGCGCCTGGCGGGCACCGGTGCGCCCGGCGGCGACGGTGCGGTCAGGCGGAGGTCGGGCGACGAGCTCGGCGCACCGTCGGTGTGCCTGGCCGGCCGGTCGGGGCCGGTGTGGCACTCGCAGCGGTCGCTGCTCGCCGGCGCGCTGGCGCTCCGCGCCTTCGTGGGCCCATCCGCCGGCTCGTCGTGGCTGACGATGGCGTCGCCGTGCACGTGGGACGGCCTGTGCGGCGTCGTGACGGCGCTCGTGTCGGGTGCCACGCTCCTCGCCGCCCGGCCGGGTGACGAGGCTCGTGACCTCTACGAGCAGCACGGGCCGCAGTGGACGGTGTCGAGCCTGGTGTCCGCCGCGGACAGCTGGTCGGGCTCGGGACGCCGCCGCGGGCGGGCGGCCGAGCGGTGGATCCTCGCCGGCGTGGACGGTCCGTTCGACCCCGACGAGCGCCGCGCTGTCGCCGCCGCCGCCGGAGCCGACGTGCTGACCGTGTTCGGCCTGGCCGAGACGGGCCCCATCTTGGCCTCGCACCCGAGCTGGTACCTCGACGAGTCCGTCGGCATCCCGGTGCCCAACATGCACGTCGTGCCGGCCGACCCGGACACCGGCGAGCCCGTCGACGCCATGTGGGAGCTGCTCGACCGGGCCATGGTGTCGGTCTGGTCCCCGTCGCTCGCCGTCGGCGGCTTCGAGCCGGGGCCGGGGGAGCCGCTCGGGCGCCGGTTCGCCACCGGGGTGCTGGCCGCGTCGGACCCGAACGGCATGCTCTACCTGGTGGACGAGTGAGCACCGCACCGCCTCGGGGCGGGGAACGCGGGGAACGGCCCGTCAGGGCCGCAGCGGGCCCAGCCCTGCTCGACGGGGACCTCCTCGACGGGGCCCTGCTCGACGGGGACCTCCTCGACGAGGCCCTGCGCCCGGGCGTCGCCCAGCGGGTGGGGACCTTCGACCGGTTCTTCCGCTCCCACCCGGGGCATGGCCGCGGCGCGCTCGGCCTCGGGACCGCCCTGGCCGACTTCCTCGCGTGGGAGGTGGACAGCGGGCGAGTGGCCGACCGAGGGGGCTCGCCGTGGTGGAAGGCCGTGAACGGCCTGTTGGTGCTCCACGTCGCCATCGCCGACCTCGGGCCGCGCCGGGTCGGAGGTCCCGGGGCGGTGGAGGCGGGGAGCGCGTCGGCGGTCGCTGCATGGAGGGAGTACGTGGCGGCGCCGCCGGCGGAGCAGCAGGCGGCGCTGTGGCGAGCACACGCCGCCTCCATCGCGCTCGCCGTCGACGCTGCCGTGCCGCTGCTCGCCGACGAGGACGCCTCCGAGCGGGAGTTCGCGGCGGTCGTGCTGCGTGTGCTCGACGGTGCCACCCGTCGCCTGGCGCCCACCGACAGCCCGCTGCTCGGCGACGCGGTGCGTCGCGACTACCCGGCGGCCTACCCGATCCGGCCCGCCGAGCTCGTCGCGCTCACCTCCCGTCTCCGGCCCCGAAGCTGAGGGTCCCGTGGCCGCGAGCCACGCGGTCGTGCCGGCCCGGGAGCCGTCGCCCGGGTGCTCGCCGGGATCGGCCGGTCAGGGCCGGTCAGGGCCGGTCAGGGCCGGTGCGCACCGACCGTGGCAC
>CAZSYT010000061.1:3377-19423 GCA_964610905.1 uncultured Acidimicrobiaceae bacterium | reverse complement strand
GCCGTGGCGGCGGCCTTCGGGGCACGGGCCGTGGCGGCGGCCTTCGGGGCACGGGCCGTGGCGGCGGCCTTCGGGGCACGGGTCGCCGTCGGGTGCTCGGTCGGGGTGCCGACACCCTTCGTGCGGGCTGCCGCCGCGCGGGAGGCCCGGGTGACCTGGGCAGTGCGTGCTGCCGCAGCTCCCCCACCCACGACGGGCCCGGTGCGGGGGCGTTGCGCTCCGGCACCGGCCACCAGCGCCGCTTCGGGGGCGGCGCGACCGGTGACGGCCCACAGGAGGAGCCGAGCCTGGCTGTCGACGAGCGCCGCGGTGCGGATCCCCCAGAACTCGAAGCCGTAGCGGTGGCCGGCCACCTGGGCCAACATGGCGATCAGCGTCCCCGCTGCCGCCATCGGGTCGGCACCGGCCGGTGCGCCCTTGGCCTCCGTGGCGATCACCTTCGCCAGGGTCACGGTCACGGCGTTGAGGGCTCGGACGCGCAGTCCCTGGAACCGGTGGTCGCCCTCGACGGTGACGAGCTCGACCACCCGGAAGACGGCACGGTTGCGTTCCCAGTAGTCCATGAACCCCTGGACGACGGCCACCGCGGTGTCCCACCCCGCAGCCTCCGACCAGTCGCCGTCGATGAGCTCGGCGAGCGCGCCGGCCTCCTCGACCAGCCCCTCGGCGAGGACGGTGATGACGGCCTCGACGTTCTCGAAGTACTGGTAGAAGGTGGCCGGCGAGGTGCCGGCGGCCCGCGCGATGTCGATGACCTTGATCGACCGCCAGGGCGTGGCCACCAGGAGCTCAGCGGTGGCGTCGACCAGCCGCTGACGGGTGGCGCGCCCGCGGCGCCCGGGGACGCGGCCGTCGGTCGTGGCGATGCGCGAGCTGGGGTCGGGAGCGACCATGGACCACCATGGTAGTGACGGACCCGGTGGACGGACCGCCCGGAGGTGACCTGCCGTCAGCCGCATCGGGCGCACCCGACGGCGGGGGCGCCGGACCCGGGTCGAGCCGGCCTCCCCGAGTATCGTGCCTCCATGGCCGACCACCCGGCGCCGCGTGCCTTGACCCGCTCGCAGCAGGCGCGCCGCCAACGGGTGGTCGACGCCGCCATGGCACTCGGGCTCGAGGGCGGCTACGAGGCGGTCCAGATGCGCGACGTCGCTGCTCGGGCGGACGTGGCCATGGGCACCGTCTACCGGTACTTCACGAGCAAGGACCACTTGCTCGCCGCGGCCTTGGTCCACTGGGTCGAGCAGCTCGAGGCTCGTCTCGCCCAGGCACCGCCGCACGGCGCGACCGCCGGCGAGCGCGTGCTCGACGCACTCGACCGCGCGCTGCGCGCGATGGGTCGTCAGCCTCAGCTCGTCGGCGCCGTCTTCGCAGCGCTGGCCTCGCCCGACCCGGCCGCCGTCGAGTGCCAACAGCAGGTCGCCACCGTCATGGAGCGGATCATCACCCGGGCGATCGGCGAGACCCACCCACCCGACCTCGGCGACCGGGCGCGGATCCTCGGGCACGTCTGGTACTCGGCGCTCGTCGGGTGGGTCAACGGCTGGAGCAACCTGGGGCGCGTCCACGACGAGCTCGCCGTCGCCGTCGGCTTCCTGCTCCCCGAGCCCGCGGTCGGAGCGAGCCGGTGAGCGCGGCGATCGAGGTCCGGTCCCTGACGAAGCGCTTCGGGGACGTGCTGGCCGTGGACGACCTCACCTTCGACGTCTCCGAGGGGCGCGTCACCGGCTTCCTCGGGCCGAACGGCTCGGGCAAGACGACCACCCTGCGCATGCTGCTGGGGCTGGTCGCTCCCACGTCGGGAGCGGCCACCTTCGGCGGCGTCCCATACCGCGACCTCGACCGGCCCCTCTCACAGGTCGGCGCCGTGCTCGAGGCCACCAGCTTCCACCCCACGCGCCGGGCCGCCGACCACCTGCGCACGGTCGCGGTGGCCGCCGGGCTCCCCGCGAACCGGGTGGCTGCCGCCCTCGAGCTGGTGGGGCTCTCCGACGTGGCTCGCCGCCGGGTCGGCACCTTCTCGATGGGCATGCGCCAACGGCTCGAGCTGGCGACCGCGGTCCTCGGCGACCCCCGGGTCCTCATCCTCGACGAGCCGGCCAACGGACTGGACCCCCAGGGGATCCAGTGGCTGCGCACGTTCATGCGCTACCAGGCTTCGCTCGGCCGGGCCGTCCTCGTGTCCTCGCACCTGCTCTCCGAGATGGAGGAGACCGTCGACGACGTGGTCATCCTCTCGCGCGGGCGTCTCGTGCTCCAGACCACGCTGGACGAGCTGGCCACCTCGGCGGGCGGCGCACAGGGGATGCGCGTCCGGACCCCCGAGCCCGCCCGCCTCGATGCCGTCCTCGCCGGCTACGGCGTGGCCGCCCGTCAGGTCGGACCCGACGAGCGAGTCGTGGACGGTGCGACCCCCGAGTGGCTGGGCCCGGTCCTCGCCCGAGCCCAGATCGTCGTCTACGAGCTGACACGCCAGCAGAACCGCCTCGAGGAGGTGTTCCTCGGCCTCACCCAGTCGCCGGGCACCCAGTCGCCGGTGGCTCGGCCGACGGACCCACGGGCGTCGACGCCATGACCGCGCTCGTCCGGGCCGAGTGGCTCAAGCTGCGCACGACGGCCGCACCGTGGGTGCTCGCAGGCCTCGCCGTCGTCGTCACGGCCCTGCTGGTCGTGGTCATCTTCGCGACCCACGGGGGCACCGTGGCGCCGTCCTCGAACGGCGGCCCCCCGACCTTCGTCGGGTCCGGCGTCCCCCACACCGTCGAGCAGCTTCGCAACCTGGCTGCCGCCTGCTACGAGTGCGACCTCTTCGCCCTCCTCATCGGCGTGCTGTGCGTGACGTCGGACTTCCGGCACAAGACGGTGACCACGGCGTTCCTCGCCTCGCCGCGTCGCTGGCGGCTCATCGGGGCCAAGCTGCTCACCGCCGCGCTCGTCGGCGCCGCCCTCGCCGTGGCGCTCCTGGCGGGCACCCTCGTCGGCGGCGGCGCCGCCCTCGCCGCCAAGGGGGGCTCCTTCGGTGCGCTCGCCCACCAGGTCCCGGCGGTCGCCCCCGGCGTCGTACTCGTCTTCGCGCTCTTCGCCGTGCTCGGCGTGGGCGTCGGGTCGCTCCTCACCAACCAAGTGGCGGCGATCATCGTCTCCCTCGGCTGGTTCCTCGTCCTCGAGGGGATCCTCGTGGCACTGGTGCACGGGGCGGCCCGGTGGGTCCCCTCGGGTGCCGCCGAGGCGGCTGCCGACGTGACCCGAGGCCAGGGCCATCTCTACGGGCTCTTCACCTGGTGGCAGGGGGCGCTCGTGATGCTCCTCTACGGCGCCGTCTTCGCCGCTGCCGGCTCGGCGGTACTGGCGCGCCGCGACATCACCTGACCCCCGGACGCGACCGAGCGCGGCCGGAGCCGTCCACGCCGGCCCGGACGCGACGCGATCCCGTGCAGGCGAGCCGACCCTGCTTTGACCAGGGCGGTGGGGCGTGTGAACATGCTGACGTGCCACGAACGGCGGTTGGCGGCGGCGACGGAGAGCGGATCGACCGGTCGTTGGTGGTGACCCTGACGATCGTCATGCTGGCCGCCTTCGTCCAGCTCCTCGACGTCTCGATCGTCAACGTGGCCATCCCGTCCATCCAGGCCAAGCTGGACGCATCCTCGGCGGAGATCCAGCTCGTGGTGGCCGGCTACCTGATGGCGTTCGCCATGGTGCTGATCACCGGGGCGCGCCTCGGCGACATCTTCGGACGCCGGCGGCTCTTCGTGATCGGCATGGTGGGCTTCACGGCCGCGTCCGCCGCCTGCGGCGCCGCCCCGAACGCGGTGTTCCTGGTGGTCTCGCGGGTGGTCCAGGGGTCGTTCAGCGCGCTCATGTTCCCCCAGGTGCTGAGCGTGGTCCAGGTCAACGTCCCGCCCCGTCACCGGGGGCGCGCCTTCGCGGTCCTGGGGGCCGTCATCGGGCTCGCCACCATCCTCGGCCCGGTGATCGGCGGGTCCCTGATCGCCCTCAACATCGGGGGCGTCGACTGGCGGGCCATCTTCTACGTCAACGTCCCGATCGGCATCGTGGCGATCGTCGGCGCCCTCCGCCGCGTCCCCGAGTCGCACGCGCCGGACGCCCCCCGTCTCGACCTCCCCGGCGCCTTCCTCGCCACCCTGGGGGTCTTCCTCCTCGTCTTCCCGCTCGTCCAGGGACGCCAGGACGGCTGGCCGGCGTGGGGCTGGGCGATGCTGGGGGCGGCCGTGCCCGTCTTCGTGGCGTTCGCCCTGACGGAGCGCCGCAGGAGCGCGGCCGGCCGCTTCCCGATCGTGCACGCGTCCCTGGCGGCCGACCGTGCCTTCGTCTCGGGCGTCGTCTTCCAGATCGTGTTCTTCGGCGGCCTCAGCTGCTTCTTCTTCGTGTCCGGCCTCTACCTCCAAGAGGGCTTCGCGATGAGCCCACTGCGCGCCGGCATCACGATGCTGCCTTTCGCCGTCGGCAACGTCATCGCCTCGGCGGCCTCCAACAGCCTCGCCGGGCGCATGGGGGTTCGCATCCTGTCGGTCGGGACGGCGATCGTCACCGTGGGCATGGGTGCCACCCTCGCCGTCGTCGACGCCGTCGGCGTCGACCTCCACAGCTGGGAGCTCACCCCCGTCCTCCTGCTGTCGGGGCTCGGCGTGGGGCTCGTCATCCCGCCGGTCATCAACGTCGTCCTGGCCGGCATCACCTCCAAGGCCGCCGGGTCCGCCTCGGGCGTCCTCTCGACCACCCAGCAGCTCGGGGCGACCCTGGGCGTCGCGCTCATCGGCGTCGTCTTCTTCACGGTGCTCTCCCACAGTGCGGCGCCGTCTGCCGCGCTGGGCACGTCGCGCCTGCGCACCGAGCTCAGCGCGGCGCGCCTGCCGGCGCCGGCCGTCGACGCCGTGGCCCGCGGCTTCACCACGTGCTTCGACGACCGGATGACGTCGATCGACCCCAGCGTGACGCCGCCGAGCTGCACCGCGCTCGAACGCCAGGCCGCCGCGGCTCCTCCCGCCGTGGCCCGCGTGGTGCAGCAGGCCGTCCTCGACAGCGCCGTGCCCCTGGCCACCCGGGCCGACTTCCGCCGGGCCCTCGAGCTGTCGCTCGTCTACGAGCTCGTCGTCTACGGCCTCGCCTTCGGCCTGAGCTTCACGCTGCCCCGGGTGGCACCCGAGGCGCTTGGGCACCCCGAGCCCACCGAGCCCGCGCTGGCCGAGGCCGTCGCCATCTGACGGGGAGCCCGCGGGGCCGGGTCCTCGCCGGGGACGGGTCCCCGGGGTCGGTCGCTCAGCGGACGGTGGCCGTCACTGCGGTTCGGCCGGCTGCAGGCACGCCGCTCGGGCTGCCCGCGGCGTGGTGGGCCGACGGGACGAGCAGCGCGGCCGCCACGACGGCGGCCACGACGGCGGCGAGGCCTGCGTACCGGCGGGACACCTGCACGACCCGCTGACCTGTGGGGACGCGGCGGCGGACCCGAAGCCGCGTCGCCGAGGGCTGCTCGGCGACGAACGCGCCCGGGGTGGTCGGTTCGGACCCCGGAGCGACGGGGGCTCCCGGCGGTGGCGCGTCGAGGCCCACGATGCCAGCCGGGGGCGGCGGGGCCGGCGTCCCGGGGACCGGGGCGACAGCCGGGGGCGGCGGGGCCGGCGGCACGTCGAAGCCCGCCAGACCGGCCGGCGGGGGCGGCGCGACCGGGGCCGTGGCTGCTCCGACGGGCGCCGCCGCGACCGGGGCCGTGGCTGCTCCGACGGGCGCCGCCGCGACCGGGGGCCTCCCGAACCCCTCGGGCAGCAGCGGTGGCACGCCGTCGCCCACGAGCGCGGCACCGGGACCGACCTCCGCACGCAGGTCTTCGCCTGGCGCGAGCGGGTTCCAGCTCGGGACGCCTCCGACCTCGCCGGCAGGGATCGCGGCGACCCCGTGCTCGGCACCGGCGGCCACATCGGCCCGCTTCTTGTTGAGCTGCTTGCGGGTGAGCGCGAACTCCATCACCCACCCCTCCCTCGCCATCCCTCTGGGGAGGGAGGCGTGTCGCCTGCACTGGACAGGGTGTCGGCGTCGACCGGCCCGGGCGCTCCAGACGGTGGAGGCGAGGCCAGGGTGAAGCCGGGCGGGGGCGGCGGGGGCGGCGTCCCGTAGGCGGGGGCGGCCGCCGGGGGCGGCGGCACGTCGAAGCCCGCCAGACCGGCGGGCGGAGCAGGTGCGACCGGGGCCGTGGCGGTCCTCTCCGGCGCCGCCCCGCTGGCGCCGACCCCGGCACCGACGGGGACGCGGTCCCCGACTTCGACGTCGTCGGGCACGAGCCGATCGACGGGCGGCGCGTCCGTCACGGCACCCTCCCGCCCCCCGACGGCAGCGCCGGACGGCCGGCCGCGTCGGTGGAGGCCGTCCTCGGTCCCGAGGTAGGCGGCGACCACGGCCGGGTCGTTCAGCACCTCGAAGGTCGGGCCTTCGGAGATCACCTCGCCGACGTGGAGGCAGAGCAGCCGGTCGGCGACCGACGACACGAGGGGCACGTCGTGCTCGATGACGACGAAGGCGGCACCGCTCTGGTCGCGGAGGGCGAGGAGCAGGTCTGCGAGCGCCTCGCTCTCGCGTTGGGCGATGCCCGCAGTCGGCTCGTCGAGCAGCAGGACGCGGGGCTGGTGGGCGAGGGCGCAAGCGAGCTCGACCACCCTGCGCGTCCCCGTCGAGAGCTCGGACACGAAGCGGTCGCGGAAGCGACCGAGGCCCATCTCGACGAGGAGCTCCTCGACCCGCTCCTGCACGGCGTGCTCGGAACGTGCCACCGCGCCGAGGCCGAGCGCCTCGGCGAGCGGGTCCCGTACCGGCACCGAGCGCTCGAGGGCGGTGGCGAGCACGTCGACCACCGTCAGGGACGGGAAGATCCGAGCATCCTGGAAGACGCGGCCGAGACCCTTGGCCGCCCGCCGGGCCGGCGACAGCGACGAGATGTCCTCGCCGCGCAGCATGACCCGCCCGTGGTCGGGCGCCACGAACCCCGAGCACACGTCGAAGAGCGTCGTCTTCCCGGCCCCGTTCGAGCCGATGATGCCGACGATCTCCCCGGGTTGCACGTCGAGGCTGACGTCGGAGAGGGCGGCGATCCCCCCGTAGTGCTTCGAGACCCCCGACACCGACAGGAACGGGGTGTCGTCCGCCGGGAGGAGGCGGGCGGGAGCGGACGCCGTCCGCTTCTGCGCACGCTTGGCCGCCTGCAGGAACACCGAGCGGAGGAGCCGGGGCTGCTGGGAGAGGTCCGGCGTCGGTCCCGAGAACCGGATGCGACCGCGCTCCATGAAGATGGCCCGGCTCGAGATGGCCGTCGCCACGTTGACCGACTGCTCGACGATGACGACGGTGACGCCACTGGCGGCGAGCGCCCGGATGACGTCGAGGAGCTCGAGGACGACGTTGGGGGCGAGCCCCAGGGAGAGCTCGTCGATCAGGAGCACCTTCGGTCGGCAGAGGAGCGCCTGGGCCAGCGCGAGCATCTGGCGCTCCCCGCCCGAGAGGAGCCCGGCCCGCTGGTTGCGCCGGGTGCGCAAGACCGGGAAGAGGGCGAGCACCCGCTCGCCCGCCGCTTCGGCGAACTCGGGGTCGCGGTGGTGCCGGCGGGCCGTCCAGGTCGCCAGGCGCAGGTTCTCGGCCACGGTCAGCGACGGGAAGATCCCCCGTCCCCCGAGCACGGTGACGATGCCCGAGCGCACGCGCTCGGACGCGCTCGACCCGCCGAGGGCCCGGCCGACGAAGTCGACCCTCCCCTTCGTGGGGTGCAGCAGGCCGGCGACCGTCTTGAGCACGGTCGTCTTGCCGGCACCGTTGGTGCCGAGGAGGGCCACGACCTCGCTCTGGGCGACACCGAAGGCGACGTCGTGGAGGACCCGCGTCCTGCTCGAGTAGCCGGCCTCCACCCCCTCGAGGTCGACCAGCGGCTGCCGCCCCGCGGGCGGGCCCGCGTCCGGGGCGGCACGGACTGCCGCAACGTCCCCCTGCTCCTCGAGCTCCTCGAAGGCGCCGATGCGCAGCGCCGCCGCGTGGGCCGTCGGGCCGAGCGATCCTCCGGCACCGGGCAGCTCCGCGGGAGTGCCGGCCGGCGGGGTGACGACGCGGTGACGAGCGTCGACCCGGGCGAGCCACCAGTCGCGCACCCGGAAGGCGATCCCGCCGAGCCCTTCGGGGAAGAACAGGAGCAGGAGGAGGAGACCGGCCCCGGTGGCGAGCAGCTGGAGCCCTTGCGGCAGGAAGTACTGGACGGACTGGACGTAGACGGCGCCGATCACCGCCCCGGTGATCGAGCCGAGGCCACCGATGACGACCATCACGAAGACGGTGATGGAGAGGTCGGGCGACAGGCCTCCCGACTTGATGCCGCCCAGGCTGACCTCGTAGAGGCTGCCGGCCACGCCGGCGATCGCCCCCGACACGACGAAGGCCAGCAACTTGGTGCGCAGGGGGCTGATGGCGTACGCCGAGGCGGCGCGGGCGTTGTCGCGCACGGCGATGACCACGCGGCCGGTCCTGGCCGTGCGCAGGTTGCGGACGGCCACGACGACGAGCACCAGCCCGA
This sequence comes from uncultured Acidimicrobiaceae bacterium, assembly GCA_964610905.1. Lineage (GTDB taxonomy): Bacteria > Actinomycetota > Acidimicrobiia > Acidimicrobiales > RAAP-2 > JAJZJT01. Next base: position 10,860 of record CAZSYT010000061.1, on the reverse strand, counting down.
TGAGGCACACCTCGTAGAAGGTGGCCTGGGACCCCAGGTCGAAGCGGCCGAAGAGCACCGGGCGCGGCACCTGTGTCGGGTTGACCGCCGGGAAGAACGTCGACGAGAGGACGTACGAGGACACCGGGGCGGCGAACGCCAGGGTGGCGACGGCCAGGTAGAGGCCGGGGATGCGCAGGGCGGGGATGCCGATGACCACGGCGACGAGGGCACCGACGACGGCAGCGGCCAGCGTGGCGAGGAAGAAGTCGGCGTGCTGGCTGACCATCAGCGACCCGGCCGTGGCCGCGCCCACGCCGACGAAGGCGAACTGGCCCAGGCTGATCTGCCCGGCCCAGCCGGTCAGCACGACGATCGACACTCCGATCATGGCGTAGATGGCGACGTCGGCGGCGAGCAGCTGCTTGGACTGGCTGAAGGTCAGCGGGACGAGGGCCGCTGCCGCCACGAGGACCACGACGAGCCCGGTCCGGGCGGCGACCACCTCTCGGAGCCGGGTGAGGTGGTGGGGGACTCCCGCCACCTCGCGGACGGCGACGAAGTCGCTGAGCGCGCCCTCGGTGAGGCGGTCACGCCGCGACCGGGCGATGAGGAGGCCGAGGATGATCACGACGAACTGGGCCACGTCCTGGTAGCTGGCCTGCAGGGACACGGCGTAGACGGCTTCGTTGACCACGCCGAGCACCAGCGACCACGCCACGGTGGCCGGCAGTGACTCCATGCCGGCCAGCACGGCGGCGGCCAGGGGCAGGAGGAGCGTCGCCGGGCTGGTGAGGTCGCCGAGCGCGAAGCCGCTGATGCTCTTGGGCGCGGACAGGATGGCCCCGACCCCCGAGAGCCCCGCCGCCACCATCCAGGTGATGCGGCTCAGCCGGCGCACGGGGATCCCGAGCAGGAGGGCCCGCTCGCCCGAGTCGGCAGCGGCACGGATGGCCACGCCGTAGTCGGTCCGGACGAAGAACCAGTAGAGCAGCACGAGCGCCGCCGGCACGGCCACCAGGGCGACGAGGTCGTCCCCGGTGAAGTTGAACGGCGAGAGGTGGAAGTGGAACGTGAACGGCGTCGCGAGGGTCTGGGCGGCGCCGGCCTTCAGGGTGAACAGGTTGGGCAGCCCCAGCTCGGCCGCCCCCAGCAGCTGGTAGATGCCGATGGTCGCCACGGTCAGGATGAGCCGCGGCGCCTGGGCGAACCGACGGATGAACAACGCCTCGACCAGCCACCCCGTCAGGACCGCCACCCCGAGGCCGATGGGCACGGCGACCCAGTAGGAGTAGCCCTGTCCCGCCACGAGCAGCACGCTCACGGTGGCAGCCAGACCGCCGATGACCTGTTGGGAGAAGTTGATGATGCGCGCCGAGCGGTAGATGAGGACGAGCCCCATGGCCACCAGCGACGAGAGCCCGCCGGTGACGACGCCCTTCAGGACGACACCGGGGCCGAGCGGGTGCACGGCGTTCGTGGCGACGTAGAGGACGGCGAGGACGGCGAGGACGGCGACCCCGGTCCTCGCGCGGTGCCAGAGCTCGGGGGCGACCGTTCCCGAGCGCCCTCGAGCGGAGCGGTGGGCGGGCAGACGACGGAGACCGACTTCCCTCATGGGACCCTCCCCGCAGCGGTGCGACCGGTGGCCCCGGGCCCGGCAGCGGCCCCCTGCACCGTCCCCGGGCCGCCGGGAGCGGCCGAGGTGAGTTGCGGGTGGCTGACGCCCGGCCCACAGGCGAGCTGGGTGTGGGCGGGCATCTGCGGCCCCCCGCCCGTGAACGAGTACACGGTGCCGTTGTCGCAGACGTCGTACGTGCCGAGGAGACCGTCGGCCTGGCTGCGCACGTGGTTGTCCCAGTGCAGCACCTGGAAGGTCGAGGCCGGGTCGAACGGCCCGGCCGCCCCGCTCCAGCCGCCGAGCTCGCCGCCGGGCAGCGAGGTGGGGATGGCCCGCATGGCCGCCTCGAGGTTCTGGGGCGTCAGGTTGGGTCCGGCCAGCTGGAGGGCGTCGAAGAACTGCAGCATCGAGGCGTAGACGAAGACGTAGGAGGGGATGATCTTGGCGGACGGGTCCGTGTTGCCCATCTTGAACACCTTGAGCGCCTCGGCCTGGGCCGCCGGGGTCGGGGCGGCGCCGTAGGTCAGGATCTGCGAGCGCTGGTTGGCGGGGAAGAGGCGGATGAACTTCTCGCTGGTGGTGGCACCCGTGCCGAAGAGCGACTGGAGGAACCACTCGGGGTGGTAGTTGTCCTGGTTGGCGGACGCCAAGAAGAACTGGGGCGACACGGGGTCGCAGCTCGAGCAGATGACGGTGGTCACGCCCTGCTTCTTCATCTCGGCGATCGCCGAGGCGGACTCGTCGGCCAGCTTCGAGAGGTTGAAGGTGACCGCCGCGGTGGCCGCCGGGTGCACGCCGTAGCCGGAGAGGTCCTGGACCATCTGCTGCTCGCAGGCGGCTGCCGTCGGGGTGTTCTGGTAGATGATGCCGAGCTTGCGCACCTTGTCGCGCAGGGCGCCCTTCGCGAACTCGGCGGTGGTGCCCTTCAGCTGCCGGCCGAAGAGCTCGCCGATGGCCCGGGCCGACTTGGTGCAGTTGGGACCGGGCGTGTACTGCCACGGCGCGTTCTGCTGGTACCACTGCTGGTCCTGCAGGTACAGGCCGAAGGAGATGACCTTGTTCGCCTGGAGGTCCTCCGTGTACGGCACCGACGAGCCGACCAGCGACATGTCGGCGAAGGCGTGCAGCGACGTCGCCACGTTGACGGCGTCCGCCTCGGCCTGGGCGGCGCCCGTGCCCACGTCCTCGTTGATGAAGTTGCCCTGCCCGACGTAGCTGGCGAGCACCACGTGGCGTCCGTAGAGCTCGAAGTCCTTGTTGAAGACGTTGATGTAGGCCTGAAGGGTCTGCTCGGCCTCCTTGCTCGTGCCCACCACCGACTTCGGCACGATCGTGTAGAGGGCCTGCAGGATGCTCGTGGTGGCCGCCCGGAACGACAGGGTGATGGTCGTGGCGGTGACCCCGGGGGTGGTGGCACCGCCGTTGTTGCCGGTCCACGTCGGCTCGCACGGCGGGGCGTAGGCCGACCAGGGGACCTGGCGCACGCCGGGCCCGCAGACGACGCCCGAGACGGCCACGCCGTGGGAGTACGGGGCGTTCATGTGGGCCTGGCCCGGCAGGTAGGTGATGCCGCTGCCCGCCGCGACGCTCGCCGTCGAGGCGACCTTCGGAACGGCCAGCATGGCCACGACGACGGCGGCGACGAGCCCGATGCCGACCAGGCGGCGGCGGGCGAGCGCGGCCGCGAGACGCGGCGAGACGTCGCCGGCCCTCGTGCCTCGCCGCTGCCTGCCTGCTGGTCGTGCCACGCTGCTCCCTTGCGGCTCGGACCCGGTCGCCGGTGCGGAGCAGCACCAGGGACGGCGCGGGACGGACGCCCCACGGGGCACCCCGGGCGGCCGAGCCGCTGCCACCCGCTCCCTGCGCTCGACCCGGTGCCGGTCGCCCGGCGGGGGTCAACGTTCTCCCAACGTCTCGGCAGATGGCTACGACGCCTTGAGCGGATCGACCCCCCGACCCCCGAGGACCGAGGCGTCGCCGGCACGCAGGCCGGCGACCAGCGCTCGGAACGCTCCCGCGGCGTCGTGCCCGGCGGCGTCGCCGTCGAGCCACCGGAACCCGGCACCTCCGCGGTGCCGGTCGACCCCGTAGAGGCCGAAACGCGGCTCGTAGGTCCCCCACTCGTAGTTGTCGACGAGCGTCCAGTGCCAGTAGCCGCCGACGGGCGCGCCCGCCCCGACCGTACGGACGAGGGCGGCGAGGTGGGCGCGGAGGTAGGCCGGCCGGGTCCAGCCGTCCGAACGGGCGTAGGCACGCCCGTTCCGCACGCGCGTGCACAGGCCGTTCTCCACCACCCACACCGGGAGCCCGTCGGCGGTCCCGGCCAGGTCGGCGAGCCAGCGGCCGAAGCGCGCCGGGTCGGGCACCTCGTCCCACAGTGGCCGCACGAGCCCGCCTGCACGCCCGCCTGCCGTCCGCCGCCCGGGGAGCTGGAGGTGGCGGGCGGCGACCGGGTCGTAGTGGTCGAGGCCGACGACGTCGAGCGTGCACTCGTGCGGGCTCGCGAACACGGCGTCGACGGCCCGGGCCAGCGCGGGGGCGTCCGGCGACACGAGGCGGCGGGCCAGCGCCCGCAGCCCCCGCTCGACGGGACCGACGGGGGGCACGGCGCGCTGGTGGACGGCCCGGCGGCCCTCGCACCACGCGGCGACCCGCTCGCGTGCCACCCCCGCACGACGGGCGAGCAGCAGGTCGGTGAGCATCCGGTCGAGCTCGTAGGCGCTGACGCCGGCGTTGTTCGTGGTCACCACGGCGTCGGGGCGCGCCTCGTGGACGACCCCGTAGGCGAGCACGTGGGCGTGGAGCAGGTTGCCGAGCGCCGTCGCCATGTCGGCGACCGCGGCCGTCCTGCCGGGCGGGAAGGCACCGAAGAACCACGACTGGAGGGCGAGGACGTTGACCTCGTTCAGGGTGACCCACAGCCGCACCGCCGGGGCGAGCGCCTCGACCACCCGCTCGGCATAGCGGCGGAGGCGTGCGGGAGCGTCCGGGTGCAGCCAGTGCTCGGCGCCGAGCCAGGCAGGGTGCGTGAAGTGGTGGATGCTCACCAGGGGCTCGAGCCCGCGGGCACGGCACGCCTCGACGATCTCCCGGTAGCGGCCGAGGGCGGCGGCGTCCACCCGCCCCTCGCGGGGCTCGACGCGGGCCCACTCGACGCTCAGGCGGAAGGTGTCGCACCCGAGCGCGGCCGCACGGTCGAGGAGGGGCTCGGGGTCGTCGAAGAACCTGACGGCCACCCCCGACGGCTCCGCTCGCCCCGTCCGCTCCCAGACCTCCCAATTGTTCGCCGGCTCCCCCGGGCCGTTGAAGCCGCCCTCCACCTGGAACCCGGCCGTCGCCACGCCGATGCGGAACCCACTGGGGAGCAGGTTGGCTACCATCGGCCCAGCCTGCCAGGTCCAGCGCGACCGGTGGGGCGATCCGCCGATGCGACGGGAGGACCGACGTGAGCAGGGGAGCCGACGAGGAGCGCATCCCGGTCGTGGTCGCGTCGGGGCAGTCGGTCGCCCGGGGAGCCGGCGCCGAGGACCTCGTCACCCCGGTCGACCTGATGGCCCGGGCCGCCGAGGCCGCATTCGCCGAGGTCCCGGGGCTCCGAGCGCGCGTCCAGCAGGTGTCCGTCGTCGACATCATGAGCCGCACCGGCCCGGCGCCGGCCTCCGAGCTGGCCGCCCGGAGCGGCCTGCGCCCCGAGCGTGTCGAACGGACCACCATCGGCGGGAACTCGCCACAGTGGCTCCTCACCCGGGCTGCCGCCGACATCACGGCGGGACGCCTCGGCGTGACCGTCATCGCCGGCGCCGAGGCCCTGCGCTCGCAGCGGGCGCGGCGGACGGCAGGGATGGCTGCGGTGGCGCCGGCGGAGGGGGAGGCCGACCCGGTGGTCGGCGACGACCGGCCCGGGGTCGGTCCCGGCGAGGCGGCGATCGGCCTCGTCCTGCCCGTCAACGTCTACCCGATGCTCGAGAGCGCGGTGGCGGCGCGGGCCGGTCGCTCGACGACCGCGCACCGCCACGAGCTCGGGCGCCTGCTCGCACCGTTCACGGCGGTGGCGGCGGCCAACCCGTACGCGTGGTTCCGCGACGTGCTGACCGCCGAGAAGATCGCCACGCCCGCAACGGACAACCGTGTCGTCTCGGAGCCGTACACCAAGCGCATGTCCGCCTTCCTCGGCTCGGACCAGGGAGCTGCGCTCGTCGTCTGCTCGCTCGCCGAGGCCCGGAGGGCCGGGGTCGCCGACCGGGCCGTCTTCGTGTGGGCGGGTGCGGACGCCACCGACGTGCGGGCCATCTCGGCACGCACCGACCCGGCGACGTCGCCCGCCATCGCCGCGGCCGGGCGCGCCCTGTTCGCCGCGGCCTCCGAAGCCGCAGGACGCGCCGTTTCGGTCGACGACGTGGCAGCCTTCGACCTCTACTCGTGCTTCCCCGTCGCCGTCGAGCTCGCCTGCGACGCCCTCGGCGTCGCCACCGACGACCCCCGCGGCCTCACGCTGACGGGTGGGCTGCCCTACTTCGGCGGGCCGGGGAACAACTACACGGCCCACGGCATCGCCGAGGTCACCGCTCGCGTCCGGGCCGAGGGTGGCCTCGGGCTGGCGTCGGGCCTGGGGTGGTTCGTCACCAAGCACGCGCTCGGGCTCTACGCCTCCGAGCCCCCGACCGGCGGCTTCCGGCGCGGTGACACGTCCGCCGACCAGGCCGCCATCGACGCGTCGGCCGCTGCCGTCGCCCTCGAGGTTCCCGAGCCGGCCGCGGCCACGGTGGTGGCCGCCACGGTGGCCCGCGACCACGACGGGCACCCGACGGCCGCGCCGGCGGTGGCCCGCCTCGCCGACGGGCGCCAGGTCGCCGCCGCCGCCGGCCCCGATGCCCTCGTGGCAGCCGGCGAGCTCGACGTCGCCGTGCTGGTCGGCTCGACGGTGACCGTCTCGGGGAGCCCGCCGACCTGGTCGCTCCCGGCCGGGTGACCGCTCTCGGCACCGGTCGATCCGACCGGTCGGGGACGGGCCGGCCGGGGACGGGATAGCGTCTCACCCGTCGAAGCGACCGTCAGCGCCGGCTGTGCTCCCCGACGAGGGGCAGGCCGGCGAGCCGCGAGGAGGAAGACCGTGTCCGACGTACTGCTCCGCGAACGCCGGGGCCAGATCGAGATCCTGACCATCAACCGCCCCGAGGCGCGCAACGCCATCAACGGCGCCGTCTCGAAGGCGATGTCGGCCGCGCTCGACGAGCTCGCCGAGGACGACGGGTGCCGCGTCGTGGTCCTGACCGGCAGCGGCGACAAGGCGTTCTGCGCCGGCATGGACCTGAAGGCGTTCGCGGCGGGCGAGGCCGGCGACATCATGGGCGCGACCGGCGGGTTCGCCGGCATCGCCCAGCGGGACTTCCCCAAGCCGATCATCGCCGCGGTCAACGGCTCGGCCCTCGCCGGCGGCTGCGAGGTCATGCTCAGCTGCGACCTGGTGGTGGCCGTCGAGCAGGCCGTCTTCGGCATCCCCGAGGTCAAGCGCGGCCTGTTCGCCGGCGCCGGGGCGCTCATCCGCCTCCCCAAGCGCATCCCGCCGGCCGTGGCCCTCGAGATGGCCCTCACGGGCGATCCCATCGACGCCCGCCGGGCACTCGAGCTCGGACTGGTCAACCGGGTGGTGCCGGCCGACCGCCTCGTCGACGAGGCCCTTGCCCTCGCCGGCACCATCGCCGAGAACGCGCCCCTGGCCGTGCGCGCCTCCAAGCGGGTGATGAAGCAGGCCGGCGAGGTGCCCGACGCCGAGGGGTGGGCCATCAACAACGCCGCTGTGCCCGAGGTGTTCGGCTCGGCCGACGCCATGGAGGGTGCCGTGGCGTTCGCCGAGAAGCGCGCGCCCAACTGGCAGGGCAAGTG
>CAZSYT010000061.1:0-3277 GCA_964610905.1 uncultured Acidimicrobiaceae bacterium | reverse complement strand
ACCCGACCGGCACGGTCGTCGCTCCGATGACCCGACCGGCACGGTCGTCGCTCCGATGACCCGACCGGCACGGTCGTCGCTCCGGGCCAGAGCGACGCGACGGCGGCGCTCGTGACGGCGGCACTCGCGACGGCGGGCCCCACGCTGTCCCCGGCCGTCGACGGCGTCCGGCTCGTCCTGCACGTGCTGGCGGCAGCGGTCTGGGTGGGAGGCCAGATCACGGTGACCGGCCTGCTGCCCACGGTCCGGGGGCTGGGCGACGGCGCGCCCCGGGCCGTGGCACGCGCCTTGGCGCGCGTGCTGTGGCCGTCGTACGCGCTCCTCGTGGTCACCGGGTTCTGGAACATCGCCGCGGTCCACTCGGGTCAGGCCACCACCGCCTGGCAGGTGGTCCTCGGTGTGAAGATCGCCGTCGTCGTGGTCGCCGGGGCCGCCGTCTTCCTGCACCAGCGGGCCACCTCGCGACGGGCGCTGGCCATCTGGGGCTCCGTCGGCGGCACGGCGTCCGTGGCAGCCCTTTGCCTCGGGGTGTTCCTCGCCGGCTGACACCGTCCCGGTCCCGGTCCGCCCGACCGGGGACCGGTGGGGCAGGGCCCGGGGGGCCGGCCGTCGCCGCAGGCCGGGCGCTCCGGCGGCGACCGGGTGTCGTCGAGGCACTCGGGGGTCTAACCTGGAGCCGGACTCGACGAAGGAGACGTAGCCATGTTCCTGAGCCCCCCTGCCGAGATCTTCGGCGTGGACGGCATCATCGTCCTGGTGGTGGTGGTGCTCGTCCTCTTCGGCAGCACCCAGATCCCCAAGCTCGCCCGGTCCCTCGGCTCGGCGCAGCGCGAGTTCAAAAAGGGCCTCGAGGAGGGGGCGTCCGAGGCCGACGCGGCGTCGCAGGCGTCGCAGGCGTCGCAGGCGTCGGCACCCGACCGGGGCCAGTCGGGACCGGTCACGCCGTCCTGACGACCCGTCGTCGGCGCCAGGTCCTGCCGTTCTGGGCGCTCCAAGCCCTCGAGCTCGTCATTGCGGGCGCCCTCTGCGACCTGACGGTCCGGACCGGTACCGACACCCTCCCGCTCGTCGTAGCCGCGGTCGCCGCTGCGGCGGCGCTGAGCGCTCGTGGCCCGCTCGGTATCGTGCGCGTCGTCCCGCCAGGGCTCCACGTCACCGTCGTCTTGGCCGTGGCGGTGCTCGCTGCCCTCGCCCCCGCCGTGCCGCCGCTGCGGCCCGGCGTCGCGGGGATCGTCCTCGTCGAGCTCGCCGCCCTCGCACTGGGCCGCGCCGCACTGCTCACCCGGACCACTGCGCCCGACCGCGCCAAGGTGACCGACGAGCGCCAGGCGGGTGCCCGACGTGGCCTCCCGTCTCTACCTCCCGTTCCCTCAGGGGCGGGGTCCCCGGCGGACCGACCCGGCTCACCAGCCGCCGGGGCAGCCCCGGACCTGGTCGGGCGGCAGGTGACCTCGCTGGCGCGCCGGACCGGGCGCTCGCTCGCCGGGCTCGGCTGCGCGGCGCGCTCGGCGGCCGAGCCCGGCCGGCCCGCCACCCCAGCGGTCGAGGCCGGCCTCGGGGCCGCGGCTCGGGCCGTCGGGCGTCGGGCCGCCCGCCGGCGAGCCACCCGGAGCGGTCGCGGGATGGCGACGGGTCCCACCAGGGCCTGGACGGCCACGGCCAACAGTGCCCCGACCGGCCCTGAACCGGAACCACCAGGGACGACCGGGTTCTGACCAGCCTGAGCCCCCTCAACTTCAAATTGCGCGGCGGTGCCCGCTAGTGTCACTGCCGTGAACGCCTCTCCGACCCGTTCGCCAAGCCCGTTCCGACGCCGTCTCGCCTTCGGGGCCGTGGTCGCCAGTCCGCTCGTCCTCGCCGGGTGCAACTTCTACCCGAGCTACGGCGCCAGCCGCGGCTCCACCACCCAGGGCCACGACATCTTCAAGATCTACTCGGGGATGGTGACCACCGGCATCGTCGTCGGCGGCATCGTGGCGCTCCTGATCCTCTGGACGGTCCTGCGGTACCGGCGGCGTTCGGACGACATGCCCCGCCAGTTCCACGAGAACATCGCCATCGAGATCGTCTACACGACGGTCCCCGTCCTCATCGTGGCCGTCCTGTTCGTGTTCACCGTCCTCACCGAGAACAACGTCGACCGGACCGTGCCGACCAACGCCACGCTGACGTCGAACGGGACACCGGTCGTCGACATCCGGGTGACCGCCTTCCAGTGGGGCTGGCGCTTCGACTACCCGAACCTCAACGTGGCCGTGGTGGGCGAGACGACCCACGGGCCCGACAACCACGGGCCCCAGATGGTCGTGCCGAAGGGCGAGACGGTCCAGATCACCCTGGTCTCCGACGACGTCGTCCACGGCTTCTACGTGCGTGACTTCAACTTCAGCAGGTACGCGCAGCCCGGGGTCACGAACGTCTTCGACCTGACGGTGAAGAAGCTCGGCACCTTCGACGGCCAGTGCACCCAGTTCTGTGGCCTGTACCACTCGCTCATGCTCTTCAGCGTGCGCTCGGTCACCCCGGCGCAGTTCAAGTCGTGGGTGGCGTCCGAGGTCGCCAGCGGGCACACCCTGCTCGGCTCGGGCTCGTCTGCCCAGAACACGCCGCCGCCGTACACCCGTCAGACGCCGTCCAACGCCCTTGCGGCGAACCCGGAGAACGCAGGAGCGCGCGCATGACAACGCTCGTCGAGCGACCCGACGTCCTGAGCCCCGAGCACCCGGGCGGGCCCGGGGGTCCCGAGCAGCCCGGTGGGCACGCAGAGCACGCCCACCACAACGAGCCGACGGGCATCCTCAAGTGGCTCACCACGACGGACCACAAGGTCATCGGGATGAGCTACATGATCACCTCGCTGGTGCTCTTCTTCATCGCCGGCAGCCTGGCGCTCGTGATCCGGGCCCAGCTGATCACGCCCCACTCGTCGCTGGTCTCCTTCCAGACCTACAACGAGCTCTTCACGATGCACGGCAGCATCATGATGTACCTCTTCGCAGGGCCCTTCGCCTTCGGAGGCATCGCCAACTACGTGGTGCCGCTGCAGATCGGGGCGCCCGACATGGCGTTCCCCCGCCTGAACGCCCTGTCCTTCTGGTTGTACCTCGGCGGCTCCGTGATGATGCTCTCGGGCTTCTTCGTCCAGGGCGGAGCCGCAGCGTTCTCGTGGGTGTTCTACGCGCCGCTGTCGAGCGCCACCAACTCACCCGGGTTCGGGCCCGACCTCTTCCTCGTGTCCCTGGCCCTGACCGGCTTCTCGGCCATCTTCACCGGGGTC
>CAZSYT010000060.1:11173-19852 GCA_964610905.1 uncultured Acidimicrobiaceae bacterium | reverse complement strand
GACGACGTCGGCGTCGAGCTTGGGCAGCTGGGCCATCTCGGTCATGAGCATGACGACCTCGGTCTCTCTCATGGCCTTGAGCACCTGGGCAGCGCGCTGGGTGCCCATCTGGGCCAGCACGGTCGCCGCCTTCTGCGGTCCGGTCAGGGTCTGTGCCATCGCGTGCTCCTACGGCCGCCCGGCCGAGGCCGGAGCCCCGCCGCCGGAGCGTTCCTTGGTCCACGCCCGGAGCAGGGCGGCGACCTCGTCGGGCTGGGAGTCGATGAAGCTGCTCACCGCGTCGTTGAGCTCGGCGGCCGGATGTGGCGGGAGCCCCACCGCCGGAACCTGGGTCGTGGCGTCGAGCGCGCTCGACGGCGGCTCGACCGGCTGCGCCAGCTGCTGGGGCAGGGTCACCGGCGTGCGGCGGGGCACCCGGCTCTTCTTGGCCGACCGCCACAGCAGGAAGAGCACGGCGAGGATGGCCAGGGCGACGACCGCCGTGCGGATCATCGAGGAGAGCTTCGCCTTGGACTGGGCGGCCGCTGCCGCGGCGGCGGCCTGGCTCGCCGCCTGCTGGGTCGCCGTCGAGAACGGCACCGCGCTCATGGCCAGCGTGTCGCCGCGTGCCGCGTTGAGCCCGGCCGCCGCTGCCACGCCCTGCTGGAGCGTGGCGAGGCTCACGCCCTTGGGCAGGCTCTTGGCGTTGACGAGGACGGCGATCGACTGGCGGGTCACTCCGCCCGGTGCGTTCTTGGTCGTCTGCGTGACCGTCCCGGCGGCGTACTGGGTCGACGACGACGAGTTCGAGTAGTTCCCGGTCCCGGTCCCGGCCGGCGGAGCCGTGGTCGTGCCCAGCACGCCGCCGCCGGTGGCCCCGCCGGTGGCCGTCTGGGTGCTCTTCTGCGTCTGGGTGGGCACGGTGACGGGCGTGTTGTTGGGCCCGACCTGGAACCCGTTGGTCGTGGTCGACACCTTGTTGAAGTCGAGCTGGGCGTTGACCTGGATGTCGGCGTTGTTCGGACCGAGCACGCTCTGGAGGTAGGCGGCGATCTTCGCCTGCTGGGCGGCGTCGAAGGCGCTGGTGGCGTTGTTGTTGCTCCCCGTCGACGTGTTGACGCCGGGCCCGGCCAGCAGGTCGCCGTTGTTGTCGGCGACGGTCACGTTGGAGGCCGACAGGTTGGGGACCGACGAGGCCACGAGGTGGACGATCGCCTGCACCTCGCCACCCGTGAGCGTCTGGCCGGGCGCGGTGTCCACCAGCACCGAGGCACCGGTCGGTGAGGTGTTGTTGAGGGCGAAGGTGTTGTTGGCCGGCATGGCGAGGTTGACCTGCACGCCGGTGACGCCGTGGATGGCGCCGATCGTCTGCTGGAGCTCACCCTGGAGGGCGCGGAGGTAGTCGGCCTGCTGGGTCAGCTGCGAGGTCGTGATGCCCTCCTTGTCGAGGATGCCGAGCCCGACGTTGGTGCTCGACGCGGGCAGGCCGGCCGAGGCCATGTTGATCCGCTCCTGGTCGACCTCGTTCTGGGGCACGAGGATGGTCGAGCCACCGTTCTCGAGCTGGTAGGGGACCTTGTCGCTCGTGAGCTTGGCCGTGATGGCTGCGGCGTCGGAGGGCTGGAGGTTGGTGAAGAGCGGCGCGTAGGTCGGCTTGCCCGACAGGCTCATGAACAGCAGCCCGCCCACCACGGCAGCGGCAATGGCCACCACGGTGACCACCTTCTGGCCCGGGGTGAACCCGTCGGCGAACCGGCGGGCGCTGCTCTTCCAGCGGTCGACGTCGGCGGCGGCGACGAGGGCCATCAGAACTGCATCCCCATGATCTGGTTGAAGGCTGCGAGCGCCTTCGTCACCACGGCCTGGGTCACCTGCGTGTCGAGCGACGCCTGGCTCGCGGCGATCATGGCGTCAGAGATGTTCCCCTGGCCGGCAGCGGCGCTGGCTGCCTGGGTGGACGCCGTGTTCTGCACCTGCTGGAGCTGGTTGACGGCGTTCAGGATGGCGTTCGAGAAGTTGCCCGACCCCGCGGCCGCACCGGCGGCGCCAGCCGACCCCGACGCCCCCGCCGCGGCCGAGGCCGCGGACGGAGGGGCGGGCGGGGTGGGGGGGGTGGGGGGGATCGGTGCGATGGCCACGGCGTCAGGACCCGAGGGTGAGGGCGGACTGGTAGGCGGCCTTGGCCTGGTTCACGACGGAGACGTTGGCCTGGTAGCTCGTCTGGGCCATCACGAGGTCGACGAGCTGCTGGCCGAGGTCGACGGACGGGTAGCGCACCATGCCCTGCGCGTTGGCCATCGGGTTGTTGGGCTGGTAGGCGAGCTGGCCGGCGGTGCTGCCGAGCAGGACCTGGGAGACGACGACCCCCTGGCCCGCGCCGCTCGGCTGCGTCGAGGGCACGGGCTGGGCCACCACGTACTGGGTCGCGTACGCGCCCTGGCTGGTGGGCACGGCGTCGTTGGCGTTCGCGATGTTCCCGCCGATGGCGTCGATCCACGTCTGGGCGACGTCGATGCCCGAGCGGGCGATGGGCATGGCTCCGAACAGGCTCACAGGAAGCTCCCTCCGGTCGCGCCCTGCACGAGACGGAACTGCGCGTTGAGGAGGTCGACCATGGTCTGGTACTGCATGGTCTCCTGCGTCGCGTTGGTGAGCTCCGTCGGCAGGTCGACGTTGTTGCCGTTGCTGGCGGGGACGGCGGGCGAAGGCGAGACGGCGGCCGTCGCCGTGCCGCCGGCGGGAGAGGCGAGCGCCTGGCGGAGGCTCTGCTCGAAGTGCACCTCTTGCGCGGTGAACCCCGGCGTCTGCTCGTTGGCGATGTTGTTCGCCGTCGTCTGTTGGGCCAGCGAGACGCTGTCGATGGCGAACTTCAGGACCCCAACGATGCCCTCGGGCACGGTAACCACCTCGATCGACGTCACGTCGGGAGCAGGGTTCGCGCGGGCGTTCCCCGGCTCCTCCCTCGTGCCCGTCCTGGGCGGTATCGCTGGCAGTCCCTGCCTGCACCGTTGGTATCGGACGGCGCCGCGCCAACCTTTAGTGCCGGCGTGCCGCGGCGCGCCGCCACCCGTGCCCTACGATCCCTGGCGTCCGCTCAGCGGCCCGGGGCGCGCCCGTCCCGCCCCCACCCGGTCACCCGAGGAGGTCGACCCCTGACCACCGCCCCACCGATCGCCTCCCTCGACTGGGACGCCGTCGACACGACGTACCTCTCCTACCTGAACGAGCACCCCGACATGCCCGAGCGGTGGCTGCTCGTGCAGACGCTGGCGACGGGCCCGTCGCGCCGCGCGCTGCTCGGCGCCCTGGGCGTCGCCGAGGGCGCGCACGTGCTCGACGTCGGGACGGGGTTCGGTCCCACCTCGGTCGAGCTCGCCGGCATGGTGCCCGTCACCGTGGTTGGGCTCGACCGCGACCCGGCCAACCTCGACGTGGCGCGAACGCTGACCGCCGGCGCCGAGGCGAAGGGCTGGCTGCGACCCGGCAGCCGCGTCTCGTACGGGCTCGGGGACGCCTACGACCTCCCGGTCGACGACCGGCGCTTCGACCTCGCCACCGCCCGGCTGCTCTTCCAGCACCTCGACGACCCCGGGCGCGCCGCCGACGAGCTCTTCCGGGTCGTCGCCCCCGGCGGCGGCGTGTGCGTCGTCGACGCCGACGACGGGCTGTCGATCTCCTACCCCGAGCCCTCCGACGCCTTCCGCCGCCTCCAGCACGCCTTCGCCGAGCTGCAGGCAGCGCGCGGCGGGGACCGCTTCGTCGGCCGGAAGCTGTCGACGCTCCTCGAGCAGGCCGGGTTCGCCGTCGTGTCGGTGGTCGTCCTCCCCCAGGCGGTCCACGGCCCCTCCACGCCCGAGGACCCCGCCCGCGCCTTCGCCCTCCAGCGCCTGCGGAGCGCCCGCGACGCCATCGTCGACGCCGGGATCATGGGTGCCGACGAGGTCGACGACAGCCTCGAGGTCTTCGCCGGCGAACGCGTCGACGGGCAGTGCTCGATCGAGGCCCACCTCGCCGTGGTGGCGCACAAGCCGGCCTGATCCGGCCCGGCCGAGCGCCCCGTCCGGCGACCGGTCAGGCCTGGGCGTCGACGAAGGCGGCGGCCCGCCTCCCGGTCCGCTCGGCAGCCCGCACGGCGACGACCAGGCTGGCACGGGCCTCCGAAACGGACCCTTCGAGGGCGCGGGTGGCGGCGAGCAGCGCCTCGGCCCGCCCGCGCAGCTCCTCGGGGAGCGGGCCGAGCTCGTCGAGAGGGGTCGGACGGCGCTCGGCCGGCGCCTCGGCCCCCCGCGAGGCGAAGGCGACCCGCTGGGCGGCGAGGTGCGCCTCCATGGCGTCGAGCTCGGCCGCCCACGCCTCGGACATGGTGCCCGGTCTCGGCCGGGCGCCGGTCACCCGACGCTCCCTGTGGCGACGGGCTCGGCCCCCCGCTCGGCCTCGGCCTCGGCCGCCCGGTGCCACGCCGACGCGAGGTCGCCGACCACGTCGCCGACCCGCTGTGCCTGGTCACGGTCCTTGTTCAAGTTGGCCTCCACGAGCTGGTGGTGGAGGAAGAGGTACAGCGAGGCCAGCTCCTCGGCCTCGGCCCACAAGTCGGTGCGCAACGTGCCACGCAGGGCCAAGAGGATCTCCTGGGCGTTGCAGAGGGCGTCGTTGACGGCCTTCAGGTCGTTGCGCTCGAAGCCGTCGTCGGCCACGCGGAAGTCGAGGAGCATCTGGTCGTAGAGCATGGTGAGGCGCGTCGCGGGCGACGCGGTGAGCACCGCCTCCCGCAGGTACCGCTGCCTCAGCTCCTCGGCCCGGACGACCGGTCCCGGCATGGCCTCCTCCTTCCCTCGTCGTGATGGTGCTCGGTGCCGGCGCCACCTCGCCTGTCGGTCGCGCTCGCGACCGCTGCGGCCCCGCTCATGACAGCTGCGACAAGGCGCTGGCCAGCGCCGAGCTCTGGTTCTTCAGCGTCCCGAGGGTGACCTCGAGGTTGGAGAACTCCTGCTGGAGCGACTTCTGCTCCTGGCTGGCGAGCATCTGCTCGAAGGAGATCTGGCTGTTGAGCCCGGTCGCCTCGTTGGTGAGGCCCTTGGCCATCGTGGTGATCGCCCCGTTGACCGGGTCCGTCATCGAGTTGGCCAGGGCGACGGCGGCCTGGGCGATGCCCGGCTGGTAGGTGAAGGTGCCGAGGCTGGTCGGCGACGTGATCCCCGACGCGGTGACCTCGAGCGAGAGGCCGGCGAGGGTGGGGTCGGACGCCGGGGCGCTCAGGAACTGCCCGCTGCCCGTGGCGGCGACGCCGTTGATGGTCCCGGCCACGTCGGTGCCGGTGGAGGTCTTCGGCGTCCCCGCCGTCGCGCCGCCGAGCCCGGTCGTCCCCGACCCCGTGGCGTTCGAGGTGACCGAGAAGCTCGCCGCGCTGCCGTAGGCCGAAGAGGTCAGCTCGAGCTGCTGGTTGCCGTCTACGGCCTGAGCGGAGAGCGACAGCCCTGCGCCGGCCAGGGCGGCGTTGATCCCCGAGGCCACCGAGACGAGGCTCTCCCCCGCCGTGGTCGCGTAGCTGACGCTCGTGCCTCCCGAGGTGATCGTGAGCGTCTCCGGCGTCGTGACGGTCTTCGTGGTCTGCACCGTGCCGAGGTCCGTCGCCTGGGTGGCGGAGCTCGACACCGTCACCGCGTAGCTGCCCGGACGCGTGGTCGCCGACGCGTACGAGAACGACACGCCGCCGGTGTAGGTCGGCGACGACGGGGCGAACGTGCCGCCCTGGGCGAACAGGTCGGCGACTTGGTTCGGGCTCGCCGAGAACGCCGACTCGAACGCCGACTGGTTGAACGCCAGCTGGCCGTTGTTGAGCGTGATGCCGACGTTCTCGGCGTTTCCGAGGGTCGACGAGCCCGTCGTCGTGCCGAAGACGCTCAGGATCTGGTTGCTCAGGTTCTCGAGCATCGGCGAGCCCATCAGCGGGCCGCCCTGCTTGGTCTGCTCGTTGTAGCCCGCGTACTTCTGGATGTCGGAGAGCACGGTGTTGGCGGCGTCGACCATCGACTTGACCGATGCCGCCGTGGCCTTGGCGTCGGGCTGGACCGTGACGGTCACCGGCGACGTGGTGGTGGCGGCCACCTGCACCGACAAGCCGGGGAGCAGCCCGGAGAACGTGTCGTTCTGCGAGCTGAGGGTGTAGCCGCCGCTCCCGCCGAGCTGGATCTCGGCGTTTGTCCCGGCGCTGGCCGTGTCCATGGTGCCGAGGGAGGACGAGGTGAACGCCGCGGTGTCGACCGACAGGTTCGCATTGGTGCCGGTGGTCGACGAGGACAGCTGCAGGACGTACTGCCCGCTGCTCGTCTGGATGGCCGACGCGCTGACGCCCGTGCCGGCGGCGTTGATGTTGCTCACGAGGTCGGCGAGCGAGCCGTTGCCGGTCGACACGTTGGTCGCGGTCAAGGACCCCGTCGTGAGGAGCGAGCTGCCGACCGCGGCCTGCGCGCTCGAAGCCGCGATGGTGGCGTTGATCGTGCCCCCGGTCCCCGAGGTGAGGGGGTCGACGGCCCCCGGGGTCACGGTCCTGAGGGTGTTGGCGTAGCCGTCGACGGTGACGACGCCGTTGGTGCCGGTGGCCGCGCTCGCCATCGAGGAGAGGCCGAGGGTCGTGAGCGCCGTGCCGCCGGTGACCTGCAGGCTCTGCGTGCCTCCCTGTGAGACGGTGGCGAGGACGAGGTCGCCGCTCGAGTTGTAGCCGGCCTGGAGGACACCCGAGGCGCCCGCCGCGGAGATGGCGTTCTGCACGGCGGTCAAGAGCCCCGAGCCCGAGTAGCCCCCGGTCGGGCTGGCCGCCAGGGAGAGCGTGTAGGACGTGCCGTTGACCGTGACCGCCACCGTGTTGTTGGTGGACCCGATGGTGATCCCCGAGGCCTGGCTCTGCAGCGCCACCGTGCCGGTGGTCTCGGCGGCGGCCGACGCCTGGGTGACGGCGACGTTGTGGGCGCCGAGAGCGAGCCCCGAGCCGGCCGAGAGCGTGGCCAGCCCGTACTGGCCCCCGCCTTGGGCGAGCAGGAACGACGCGTTCGTGTCGACCACGTCGGAGGTGGAGGCGACCGAGCCCGCCGAGATGAGGGAGTTCGCCTGGGCGAGCGAGAGCACGCTGAAGGAGACCGAGCCGGTCGGCGTGCCCGATGCGGCCGTAGCCGTCGCGGCAGCGGCGTCCGACGACGTGGTCTGGCGGGCGCCCCAGTCGCTCGAGGTGGACAGCGCCTGGGCGGCTTGCTGGAAGGCGAGCAAGTCCTTGTTGATGGCCTGGTAGTCGCTGGACTGGGTGTCGAGGGTCGACTGCTGGCTCTGAAGGTCGGTGATGGGCTGCTGGTAGCTCTGCATCATCGCCTGGATGATCGCCTGGGTGTTGAGCCCCGAGACGAGCCCGTTGTCGATGATCGGAGGGGTGCTGGCGCTCGACGCGTACGGGGAAGAGGAGGAGATCGTCATGCGGGGGTGCTCCTAGGGGTGCCGGGACCACGGCGGCCGACGCCGCGGCGCCGTCTCGGTGACGGGCCGGCCGGGTGGCGGGTGCGCGGCGTCCCCGGAAGCGGTCGGGACCACTTCCGGGGACGCACGGCGCTCCGTCCTTACTGCAGGAGCTTCAGGACGAGGGAAGGCTCCTGCTGGGCCTGCGACAGCATCGAGACACCCGATTGCATCAGGATCTGCTCGGTGCTGAACTTGGACGTGGCCTGGGCGAAGTTGACGTCGACCAGGCCGCTGTAGGCCGACTGCAGGTTCTGCTGGCCCACCGTCAGGTTGGCCACGATGGCGTTCAGCTGGTTCTGCGTGGCGCCGACGTTGGCCTCGATGGACGCCACCGTGTTGATGGCGGCCTGCACGGCCGAGATGGCCGCAGCTGCCGAGGCGGCGCTGCCCACCGCCACCGTGGTGGACGACACCCCGAGGGCGCCGGTGGTGGCGGCCTGGATGGTGAGGACCAGCTGCTGGTTGGTGTTGTCGAAGGCACCGACCTGGAGCACCTGCCCCGAGAAGGTGCCGTTGAGCAGGTTCGTGGTGCCGAACGACGTGGTGTTGGCGATCTGGTCGATCTGGTTCTGCAGCGCCACGAACTCCTGCTGGTTGGCGCTCAGCGACTGGGTGCTGTTGGTGGCACCGTTCGCCGAGTTGATGGCCAGGGAGTCCATGGTCTGCAGGATCGACGAGATCTGGTTGAGCGCGCCGCTCGCCGTCTGGATCATCGAGACGCCGTTCTGGGCGTTCGAGATCGCCTGCTGGTAGCCGTTCGCCTGTGAGAGCAGGTTCTGCGAGACGACGTACCCCGCGGGGTTGTCGGCCGCGGTCTGGATCTGCAGGCCGGACGACAGCTGGGAGATCGACTTCGCCATCGCCTGATCGGTTGCGTTCAGGTTGTTGTAGGCGTCGATCGCCGAAATGTTGGTGTTCACAACGAGGGAAGACATCCGTTCCTCCATGGGTTGAGGCCCCGTCCCTGGGGCTTGGCGTGACTCTTCGGTCCCCCGACCCACCTCGAAGAGGCTCCTCCTCGCTGGTCGGCTGGGGTCCCGATGTGCTCATCGTCAGCGGCACCCGGGCGCTGAACCTCCCGGAGGTGAGTTGACGCTCCGTTGTGATGACGTAGTGCAGCCGGTGGCACAGCCGCGGGCGGCCCGGTGGCACAGCCGCGGGCGGCCCGGTGGCACAGCCGCGGGCGGCCCGGTGGCA
>CAZSYT010000060.1:0-11073 GCA_964610905.1 uncultured Acidimicrobiaceae bacterium | reverse complement strand
CAGCCGCGGGCGGCCCGTTCAACTCGCCAGGCGGTTGTGCCGATACCCCGGCCATGTCCGGACGCCTGCCCGTCTCGATCGTCATCCTCGCCTGGAACGCCTGGGAAGAGACCCAGGCCTGCCTCGAGTCCCTCCGCCCCACGCTCGGCCTGCACGACCAGGTCATCGTGGTCGACAACGGCTCGCGCGACGCGACCCCCGGCCGCCTGCGCCTCTTCCCGTGGGTCGAGGTCGCAACGAACCCCGACAACCGGGGCTTCGCCGCCGGGTGCAACCAGGGTGCCGCCCTCGCCCGCCACGACGTTGTCGTCTTCTTGAACAACGACACCGTGCTCACGGGCCGGTGGATCGACGCGCTGGTCGCCCCCTTCGCCGAAGCGACCGTCGGGGCGGCCGGGCCGCGCTCCAACTTCGTGTCGGGCCCCCAGGTGGCCGAGGGGGTCACCTACGGACCCGGCGACCGAGCCGGCATGCGGGCCTTCGCCCGGGCGTGGGCGGCGGCCCACCGCGGCCTGGTGACCCGGACCGACCGCCTTGTGGGCTTCTGCCTCGCCGTGCGGCGCGAGGCCTTCGACGCCGTCGGCGGGTTCGACGAGGGCTACGAGGTCGGAGGGTTCGAGGACGACGACCTGTGCCGCCGGCTCGCCGGGGCAGGCTGGGACCTCGTCGTCGCGCACGAGTCCTTCGTCCACCACGCCGGGCACCGGACCTTCGACGTCAACGACGTGGACTGGTTCGCCCAGCAGGAGCACAACCGCGCCCGTTTCGAGGAGAAGTTCGGCGGCGGCGCGGCGCGGGACTTCCCGCTCGTGTCGGCCTGCCTCATCGTCAAGGACGAGGAGGACAACCTCCCCTCCTGCCTCGCCTCCCTCGAGGGCGTCGCCGACGAGATCGTGGTCTACGACACCGGCTCCTCCGACCGCACCGTCGAGCTCGCCCGGGAGGCCGGTGCGGTCGTCATCGAGGGCTACTGGGACGACGACTTCTCGCGGGCCCGCAACGTCGCCCTCGAGCACTGTCAGGGCGAGTGGATCGCCTGGTTGGACGCAGACGAGACCCTGCGGTGCGCCGATCCGGCGGCACTGCGCGAGCTGCTTGCCCGAACGGGTCCCGAAGTCGAGGGCTTCAGCATCGCCATCGAGAACGCGACGGGCACTGGCGTGGGCGCGATGTTCGTCCACGCCGCGTGCCGGCTCTTCCGGCGGGCCCGCTGCGAGTGGACGGGCCGCCTCCACGAGCAGGTGGCGGGCCGGACCAACCATCGCCCGGTCGCAACCGCCTCCCTCGACCTCGCCCGCATCCACCACACCGGCTACACGAACCAGGCCATGGCCCAGCGCGAGAAGGCGGAGCGCAACCTGCGCGTCGCCGAGGCCGAAGTCGAACGGTCCGACGGCTGGGAGCGGGGCTTCTCCCTCACCAGCCTCGGTCGCTCCTACATGACGGCCGGCCGCGCCGAGGAGGCCCTCGACGCCTGCCGCCGGGGCGCTGCCGAGACCGCCAACCCGATCACCCGCCGCCTCGCGCTCCGCACGGTCGTCGACGCCCTCGTCGCCCTCGGCCGCACCGACGAGGCCCTCGAGGCCATCGTCGAGCTGCGTGGCGCGAGCGAGCGCCAGGTGCTCGCCGACCTGCTCGAGGCCAACGTCCGCCGCCAGCTCGGGGAGCACGACCGTGCCCTCGAGCTGCTGGACGCCGTCTCGGGACCGGAGGTCGACGACGACGGTTTCGAGTACGACCCGTCCATGTTCGCCCAGAAGCGGGCCGATTCGCTCGCCGCCCTCGGCCGCTTCTCCGAGGCCGCCGACGCCCTGCTGGCGGGGATGAGCGACCGTGGCGTGCTCGACACCCACCTCGGGACCGTCGTCGAGCACCTCGACCGAGCCGACCGGCCGCTCACCGACCTCACGCGGTCGATCCCCCGCGACAACCTCCCGCTCTTCCTTGCCCAAGTGCTCCAGCTCGTCCCGACGGTCGCCGACCGGGTGCTCGAGGCAGCGACGGAGGAGGCCGGCGCCGAGACCGACGTCCCCCTCGAGGTGCTGGCCACGGCGGCCAACCTGGCGCCCCGGCTCGCCGTCGACCGCGCCCTCGTCTGGTCGTCCCGCCTGCGCGGCCGCGGTCTGGAGGAGGCGTGCCCGCTCGCCGCCATCGCCCGCGACCAGCAACGCTCGCGGGTCGAGCGGTGCCGGGCAGCAGCCGTCGCCGTTCGGATGTTCGCCGACGACAAGCTCGGCACCGCCTTCGGCAACGCCGTCTCCGGCGCCAGCCCCTCCGAGCGGGCAACGATCGCCGCCGAGGCCGCCGCGCTCTGCCCGCCGCTCGCCGAGCGCTTCGCCACCGAGCTCGCCGCGGCGCAGCAGCCGGGCGTCCCGACCACGCCAGACGGCGTGCCCGCGCACCACGACGGAAGCGCTGCGAGCCCGTCGTACGCCACCGTCGACGACCACGCCGCCGGCCGCGACCCCGTGACCATCGTCATCCCGTGCTGGAACCGCTCCGAGTACACGGCCCGCTGCCTGCAGGCCATCCACCGTGCGACCGCTCCGGGAGCCTACGAGATCGTCCTGGTGGACAACGGGTCGACCGACGCCACCGCCAACCTGGTCGACGACCCCGAGAACCCCGTCCTCACCGTCGTGCGCAACGACACCAATCGCGGCTACGCCGTGGCCTGCAACCAGGGCGCCCGGGTCAGCTCCCGCCAGGTGGTGGTGTTCCTCAACAACGACACCGAGGTGCAGGCCGGGTGGCTCGAGCCGCTCGTCGACGAGCTCGAGCGCCATCCCGAGGTCGGCGCGGTGGGCGCCCGACTCCTCTACCCTGACGGGACCGTCCAGCACGCCGGCGTCGACCTCGTGCTCGGCCCCGACGGCGTGCTCGACGGCGTCCACCGCTGCCTCGGTGCGGCAGGCGACGACCGCGCGGTCCTCGAGCGGAGCGCCGTCCCCGTCGTTACGGGCGCCCTCCTCGCCGTGCGGCGTGACGCCTTCTGGGCGGCCGGCGGGTTCGACGAGCGCTACTGGAACGGCAACGAGGACGTCGACCTGTGCCTCTCGCTCGGCGCTGCGGGCTGGCGCGTCGTCTACCGGCCCGACAGCTGCGCCGTCCACCACGAGTCGGCGTCGGGGCCCGAGCGCTTCACCAAGGTCTCCGACAACCGCCACCGGCTCCACGAGCGCTGGGCCGACCGGGTGCTCGTCGAGACGCGGGCCGACGGAGCCGAGCGGGCGGGCGGTGACGCGCCCGCTGGCCGGGTCACCGTCCTCGGTTCGTTCGCCGGCGACGGTGTCGAGCACGAGCTCACCTCGGCGCTGCTCGAGGCCGGCACGCCAGTCGTCACGGCGTCCTTCGAGCCCGGCGCCTGGGGGACGTCCTTGCCGCGGCTCGGGCTCCCGGGTGCGACGGCCGTGGCCGTGCTCCCGCGGACGCCCCCGACCCTCGACCTCACGGACCTGCCCGAATGGGAGACGGCGGACCGGCGTCTCCTCGTGTGCGACGCGGTGCGCGGCGAGCTGGCGCCCTGGCAACGCCGTCTCGCCGATACGGCGACGGCGTGCGTGACCGTCGGAGCAGACGGCGCGGCTGCCGGCGTCGCCACAGCCCTCGAGGCGCTCGCGGAGCTCCTCGAGGGCGACCGCCCCGAGGCGGCGGACGGCCCCGGGGGAACCGCGCCGCCCGTCCGCGCCGGTGACGGTGCCGGTCCCACCCGCGGGAGCGAGGGTGTCGGAGCAGCCCCCGACCGCCCCCGGAGCGCCTCCCTACCGCCCTCCGCCCCCCCTCGCGCCGCAGCCGCTGAGCGGTCGGCCGCCTCGGCCTGATGACGGCCGTCGGCCTCGACCTCGGCCTCGGCCACGACTCGAGCGACGCCCCTGGCGATGCCCCTGGCGATGCCCCTGGCGATGCCCCGAGTGCCGGGGCGGCGGGAGCCGCGAAGCACGACCTCGCCGACCTGGCGTTGGCCGGCGGGTCATCGCTCTTCGACGTCCCCCGTTCGGCCTCGAACCTCGCCGTGCCCGACATCGAGCGCTTCCTCGCCCACTCGCGTCGCTTCTTCGACGCACGCCGCTACACCAACACCGGGCCCGTGGCCGGCGAGCTCGAGCGCCGGCTGGCCGAGTTCCACGAGGTCGGGCACTGCGTCACCTTCGCGAGCGGCTTCTGAGCCCTCGTGCTCGCCCTGCGAGCCCTCGCCCTGCCGGAACGCCACGAGGTCGTGCTGCCCTCGCTGAGCTACCGGCGGATGGCCGACGTCGCCCGGTGGGCCTCGCTCGTCCCTCGCTTCTGCGACGTCGACCCCGACACCCTGGCGGTCGACGCGTCGACCGTCGAGCCGTGCCTCGGGCCGGACACCGCGGCGGTCCTCGCCGTGCACCCGATCGTCAACTGCTGTGCCGTCGACGAGGTCGAGGAGCTCGCCAGGTCGCGCCGACTGCCGCTCCTCGTCGACGGCGTCGAGTCGTGCTACGAGACCTTCCACGGACGCAAGGTCGGCTCGTTCGGGAACGCCGAGGTGTTCTCCCTCCACGCCAGCAAGCTGATCAACGGCTTCGAGGGAGGCTACCTCACCACCGACGACGAAGACCTCGCCACGGAGCTGGCGCTCGAACGCGGCTTCGGCTTCAGCGGACACGACAACGTCGAGCACTTCGGCATCAACGCCAAGCTCAACGAGGTGCACGCGGCGATGGCGCTGGCCAACCTCGACGAGCTCGAGGAGCAGGTCGCGGACCACCGCCGCCGCTACCACGCCTACCGTCGGGCCCTCGCCGGGGTCCCCGGTGTCCGGCTCCTCGCCTTCGACGGGTCCGAGCGGATGTCGTGCAAGAACATCGTCGTCGAGCTCCTCGACGAGTGGCCGCTCCCGCGCGCCCTCACCCTCGAGGTCCTCTGGGCCGAGGGGATCCTGGCGTGCCTACTACGCTCCGGCGCTCCACCAGAAGCCGACCACCTACCGCACCGTCGCCGGTCACCTGCCGAACACCGAGCACCTCGCCGAGCGGTTCGTCCTGCTCCCCTCGGGCTCGCGCGTCGCCGAGGCCGACATCGTGGCCATCACCGGGCTCCTCCGCTTCCTCGCCACCAGCGGGGACGCCGCGACGGTGGCCCGCGGGGGCGGGACCGTAGCGGGCACCTCCCCGGCGACGGAGTGCCTCCGGTGAGCGCGCTGAAGCGGGTCCCGACCGACTTCGCCTTCCACGGCGGCACGCCGGCCTTCGACCATCCGCTCCCCGTTGGACAGCTCCACTTCCCGTCGTGGGAGCGGTACGAGGCGGCGATGCGGGACATCTTCGAGCGCGGGTGGTTCACGAACCACGGCCCCCTCGCCCAAGAGCTCGAGCGCCGCTTCGCCGAGCTCACGCAGGTGTGCAACGCCGTCACGGTCACGAACGCCACCCTGGGCCTCGTCATGGGGGCGAAGGCGCTCGGGCTGACCGGCAGGTTGGTCGTGCCGAGCTTCACCTTCGTGGCGACCGTCCAGGCGATGACCTGGGCCGGCCTGGAGGTCGTCTTCGCCGACGTCGACCCGGACACCCACCAGCTCACGCCCGCCACCGTGGCACCGGTGCTCGACGACGACGTCTGCGCCGTCCTCGCCGTCAACCTGTGGGGCGGCACGTGCGGTCCCGACGCGCTCGAGGCGCTCTGCACCGCGCGGGGGCTCACGCTGTTCTTCGACTCGGCCCACGACACGGGCGTGTCCGTCGGCGGCCGTCCCCTCGGAGGGCACGGTGCGCTCGAGGTCTTCTCGTTCCACGCCACCAAGGCCCTGAGCGCCACCGAGGGTGGGTACGTCTGCACGGACGACGACCTCGCCGCCCGTCTGCGCAACATCCGCAGCAGCTAGGGGCTGGGGCCCCGGTCGCCGTCGAGGTGACGGGCAACGGGCGGTTCTCGGAGGCGCAGGCGGCGATCGCCCTCCTCAACCTCGACGACCTCCCGGCTAACGTGGCCAACAACGCCCGGCTCCACGCCGCCTACGCCGACGGCCTGTCCGGCATCGACGGGATCCGCGTCGTCGCGCCGACCGGTGCCGACGAGAGCATGTGTCCCTACCTGGTCGCCGAGGTCGACGAGACCGCCTTCGGGATGAGCAGGGACGCACTGGTCGGCCTGCTCGCCGCCGAGAACGTCATCGCCCGCCGGTACTTCCGACCGGGGGTCCACCGGCTTCCCCCTACCGCGACGACCCCCGGCACGCCGCGCTGCGCCTACCGGCCACCGAGCCCCTCGCGCGCACCCTCGTCCAGCTGCCGATCGGCGCGCTGGTCGACCTCGGCTCCGTCGAGCGCATCTGCACCCTGGTGGGCGCCGCCCACCGGCTGGCGGGCCACCTGCTCGCCCGCGAGGCGGCCTGACGTGCGAGCCGGCATCATGCAGCTCTACTTCTTCCCCTACACCGGGTACTTCGCGCTGGTGGCGGCCTCGGACACCTGGGTGGTCTTCGACACCGCCCAGTACACGCCCAAGACGTGGATGAACCGCAACCGGGTCCTCGCCCCCCGGTCGGGGTGGCGCTGGGTGACCGTCCCCGTCCGCCACGGCACCCGGTCGGCTCGCATCCACGAGGTCGAGGTGGCCGACCCCGCCCGGGCCGAGCAGTCGGTCCTCGGCGCGCTCAGCCACTACCGACGCCACGCCCCGAACTGGCGCGCCGTCGAGGACCTCGTCCGCCGCACCTTCGGGGCCCTGCGTCGCCCGTCGCTCACCGACCTCGACGTGGCCGGCCTCGCCGCCTCCTGCGGGTGGCAGGCCCGCCTGTCGGCCATGCCGACGCACTTCTACGCCAGCCACTACCGCTTCGACGCCGTGCTCCGCCGGGTCGGCGCCTGACCCTGCGGTCCCGCCACCCGCCGCCCGCCCTGGTGCTCAAGGTCGCGGCCCCGCTGGCCGATGACCACGGTGGAGCCGCCACGGGACGGCGCTCGCACCATTCGGCCACGGACCGGCCCGGACCATCGACACAACGGTCGGACCTGCTCGGAAGGTGTGATGACGCGCAACCGGATCGGCATGATCGGCATCCCTGCCGGCGTGGTCGCCATCGTGGTGATGCTGATCGTCCCGATGCCGTCGTTCGTCCTCGACGTGCTGATCAGCGCCAACATCTCGGGCGCGGTGATCGTGCTCCTGATGAGCATGCACGTGAAGAAGCCGCTCGACTTCTCGGTCTTCCCGTCGTTGCTGCTCGTCGCCACCATGTTCCGGCTGGCCCTCAACGTCAGCGCCACGCGGCTCGTGCTCCTGCACGGCTACGCGGGGACCGTCATCCAGTCGTTCGGGAACTTCGTCGTCGGCGGCTCGCTCGTCGTCGGCCTGGTCGTCTTCCTCATCCTGATCGTCATCCAGTTCGTCGTGGTCACCGCCGGCGCCGGGCGGGTCGCCGAGGTCGCCGCCCGGTTCACCCTCGACGCCATGCCCGGCAAGCAGATGGCGATCGACGCCGACCTGAACTCGGGGCTGATCACTGAGGCCGAGGCACGCCGGCGACGCCAGGAGATCGCCAACGAGGCCGACTTCTACGGCGCCATGGACGGTGCGTCCAAGTTCGTCCGGGGCGACGCCATCGCCGCCGTGGTCATCACCGCCATCAACCTCATCGGGGGCTTCGCCGTCGGCATGCTGCAGCGGCACCTGTCTGCCAGCGCCGCCGTCCACACCTACAGCCTGCTCAGCGTGGGCGACGGCCTGGTGTCCCAGATCCCCGCCCTCCTCCTCTCGATCTCGACCGGCCTCGTGGTGACCCGGGCGACCACCGACGACGACTTCGGCACCGACGTGGTCGGCCAGGTCCGCCGTCAGCACCGTGCCGTGCGGGTCGCGAGCGTGGTGATCCTCCTGCTCGCCGTCGTGCCGGGTCTCCCCCACGTCGCCTTCCTCGTGGTGGGCGGGCTCCTCTTCGTGCTCTCCGGCCGTCTCGCCAAGGCCGTCGCCGCCGACGCCGGCGAGGACGAGCAGGACGAGCCCGAGGCGCCCGACGTCGACGCCCCCCAGCTCCTCGCCGGCGAGGTGCGCGTCGACCCGCTCGAGCTCGAGCTCTCGCTAGACCTCATCGACCTCGTCGACGCCGCCAAGGGTGGCGACCTCCTCGAGCGGGTGAAAGGGCTCCGGCGCAAGGTGGCCGGTGACCTCGGCCTGATCGTCCCGCCCGTCCGCACACGCGACAACCTGGACCTCGAGCCCGGCACCTACGCGATCCGGCTCCACGGGGTCGACGTCGGTCGCGGCCAGGCACCGCCCGGCCGCCTGCTCGCCATCGGCGACGGGCTGGACGGGCTGCCCGGCGAGGAGACGGTCGAGCCCGTCTTCGGGCTGGCCGCCAAGTGGGTGCCGGCCGAGCTCCGCCAGCAGGCGCTCATCGCCGGCGCGACCGTCGTGGACCGCTCGTCGGTCATCACGACGCACCTCGGCGAGGTGATCGCCGACAACGCCGGACGCCTGCTCTCGTCCCAGCAGCTGCGCACGCTCCTCGACCTCGTCAAGGAGCGCGAGCCGGTGGTGATCGAGGAGATGGCGGCCGCGCAAGTGGGCCTGGGCGAGCTCCAGCACGTGCTCTGCAGCCTGCTCGACGAAGGCGTCCCCATCCGCGACCTCGCCCGGATCACCGAGGCGGTCAGCGAGCGGGCCCGTACCTCGAAGGAGCCCGACGCGCTCCTCGAGGCCGCTCGGGACGCGCTCGGCCCGGCGATCACGTCCCTGTACGCGTCCGAGGGGACGCTGGCCGTCATCACCATCGACGCCGTCGACGAGCGCGCCCTCGTGGAGGGCGTCGTGGCCGGCGACCGCGGCGCCGTGCTCGCGGTCGAGCCCCACCAGGCCGAGTCGCTCGTCGAGCAGGTGCGCGCCCTCTCCGAGCAGGCCGAGCAACAGGGACGCCGCCCCGTGCTGCTGTGCTCCTCGCGGCTGCGGCCGGCGGCCCGTCGACTGCTCGCCGGCCCCGCGCCGCGCCTCGGCATCATCGCCGTGAACGAGATCGGACCCCAGGTACAGCTCGAACGGATAGGAACGGTGCACCTTGCCAACGAGATCGCTGCAGTTTGACGGACCGGACCTCGAGTCGGTCCTTGCCGAGGCACTGGCCGAGGCCGGCCCGGCGAGCCGGATCGTCGCCGCCGACCGCGTGCGCCGGGGCGGCTTCGCCGGCTTCTTCGCCCGAGAGCACTTCGAGGTGATCGTCGAGGTCGACGACGAGGGCGCCGGGCCCCTCTCTTCCGCCCGGGCAGCCGCCTGCGCCGCGCCCGCCGCGGTGCCCTCGCCCGAGCCCCGAGCCTCCGCGCCCGACGCCGACACGAAGCCCGGGGACGGGGACCCGCGCCCGTCCGTCACGAGCGTGCCGGCGGGACGCCGTGCGAGCCATCGCTCGTTCGCCGAGCTGGCCGACGACACCGAGGACGTCGTCGAGCTGACCAGCGGCTCCGCCGGTGCCGCGTCGCAAGGCGTCGCCACCTCGGTCGAAGCGGCCATCGCCGGCCGGCGCACCACGCGTCCGCCGTCGGGTGCGGCCGTCGCCCCCGCCCGGTCGGCCGGACCAGTCGAGCCCGAGCCCCGAGCACCCGAGGACGGCGTGCCCTCGACGGCCCGCCCGTCCTTCGCCTCGCTGCTGGCCGGCATCGCCCGCGACACGGCGTTCCCGGCCGGCGCCACCGTGCTGTCGGGCGGCGGGCCCGTCCGGGAGGGCACGCCCGCCACGTCGGCCGTTCGTCGGCGGGCGGCCGACGCCTTCGCCGACGCCGAGCTCCTCGGCTCGTCGGACACGTCCGGCGCGCCGCTCCCGTCGGCAGTACTCGAGCGGACGAGTTGCGCACCTGCTCCCGCCCTCTCGACAGGTGTGGCCCGGGGCTCGGTCGGGCGGACGGCCCTCGCCCTGGCCGCCGCCGGCGTGCCCGACTCGCTCCTCCCCGCACCGGACGTCCTCGGCTGCCTCGACACCCTCGCCGCTACCGAGGACGGCACCGCCTACCTGCAGCTCGCGCTGGCCCGCTCCCTCACCTCCCTTCCTGCGGCTCCCCCGGTGCCGGCCGGCAGCGGGCGGCTGGTCGTGGTGGCCGGCGACCTCGAGCGGGCGTGGGCGGTCGCCCGCCAGCTGGCGGACGAGGCGGGCGCCGACCCCGCCGAGGTCCGCGTCGCCGCGCCGAGCCGGCCGCGCCGGCGCGTCGAGCGGCGTCTGCTCGTCACCGGACCGTGCGACGCCGAGGAGCTCGTGTCCGAGCGCCGCCGGAGCCGGACGGTCACCGTGGTGGCCATGGACGCCCCCGTGTCGGCGCGGCCCGACACGTGGTGCCACGACCTGCTCGACGTCCTCGTGCCCACGGCGGTGTGGGGCGTGGTGCCCGCCACCCACAAGTCGGCGGACGTCGCCGCCTGGGCCGACGCGCTCGGTGGCCTCGACGCCCTCGCCGTCGTCGACGCGGCCAGCTCGACCAGCCCCGGAAGCCTGCTCGAGCTTGGCATCCCCGTGGCCTCCCTCGACGGCCGCGCCGCCAACCCGGCCCTGTGGGCTGCCGTCCTGGTGGGACAGCTCCTGCTCACCCGCGGGGCGCGGCCCGCGCCCGCCGAAGTCGGGGGCTAGGACGGTGGGGGTCCGCCGGCCCGAGTGGGTCGTCGCCGGTGCGGTGCTCGTCTGCAGCCCCATGCTCCCCGGTGTCCTCGACGGAGCCGTGGGGACGGCGACGGCGCTCGAGCGGTTCCTCGGCGCGCTGCTCGTGTGCTGGGTGGCCGGCGCCCTGATCACCTCGGTCCTCGACCGGTACGCGGACAGCGTCGACCGGCGCCAGCTCGAGCGCGAGCTCGCCCGGCGAGCCGCCGGACCGCCCGGTGGGCAGGCGGGCACCGCCGCCGCCCCTGGCGCGGTGCTGGCCGGTCCGGGCACCGTGCCGACCCCTGTGGCCGGCGGGGAGCAGGCCGGCACGGCAGGCGCCGCAGACGGCGCGCACGGCGCCGCAGGTCAGAGCTCGGCCTGACCGTCACCGCCGGCGCCCTCACCGGGTCGGTACCCCGGGGAGCGCCCGCCTCCCCCGTATACTCGCCCGAGGCGACGTCGGAGAGGAGGCGGCCCGTGCTGGTCTTGAGCCG
>CAZSYT010000059.1:0-20177 GCA_964610905.1 uncultured Acidimicrobiaceae bacterium | reverse complement strand
CTGGCCCTGGCCCTGGCCCTGGCCCTGGCCCTGGCCCTGGCCCTGGCCCTGGCCCCGGCTGCCCTGGTGGGGCGGCGCGGCGGTGGTCGACACGCTCGCGTCACCGCTGCCGGCGGCCGTGTCCGACCCGCCTCCTGCTTCCTCCCGCTCGGCGGCCGAGGCCTCGGCCCGGGCGTCGTCCTCGGCGTCGAAGACGAAGACGGCGGGCGGCCTCGCCGTGCGAACGGGCCCGGTCCCGTTCGAGGAGGTCCCCGCAGCGGTCCCGTTGGACCCCGCGCCGTCTGGCCGGGCGTCGGGTGCGGAGGCGGGCGCGTCGCCCATCGGGGCGCCGTCGTGCACCGGTGCGACCTCGACCGAACGCTCGGGCGTCGTCAGCCGTCCGGCCGTGATGCCGTCGGCCGCGGCGCCGTCGGCGTCGACGGCTGGCCCGCTCGACGCCTTGGCCTTGCGGCCGTTGGCACGAGGGGCACGCGCCGGTGCCGGAGCGTCGCCGCCCTCGCCGTCGCCCGCGCCGAGCTCGACGCCGGTCGCCCGCAGGATGCCGTCGATCATGTCCGCCTTCTTCGTCCGGGTCGTCGTCTTGACGGACAGGGCCTGGGCGATGGCGAGGAGCTCCTCACGCTCCTTGCGTTCCAGTACCGAGCGCTCGAGCTGCTGTTCCGCAGTCATCGGCCACCTCAATTCACGCTGTGCAGATAGGTACGACGGGTGGAGTCGACACCGCCCATCGGGGAGATGGAAAGGACGGGACGCCGTACCGTTCGCTGCCCGCCGGCAGATCCGACTCGGTCGGCGGCGTCCCCCGTCGCCATGCCCCGGCGCCGGTGCGGTCGAACAGTTCGGGAGACCGGCGGCCTGGGCTCCGCAGTGCCCGACCGGGCCGACTGCGGATGCGAAGGTGCCCACATGTTACCGGTCGGTCGGTGCCGCGGCAACACTCCCCCACCGAGCGCCTGGTCGCGGCCGTTCGGAGACCGCGGCGATCGCTCAGAGGGCCAGCTCGGCGACCACCGCGCCGAGGTCGGCGTCGATCGCCGTCGGCACCGAGATCTGGCTGATGGCGATGTCGGGGTCCTTCAGCCCGTGCCCGGTGAGGACGCAGACGACGGTCGCGGTCGGGCCCAGCCCGGCGGGCAGCCCCGTGGCCAGCAGCCCGGCCACCGAGGCGGCCGACGCCGGCTCGCAGAAGACCGACTCCTCGGCGGCGAGGAAGCGGTAGGCGTCGAGGATCTGCTCGTCGGTCACGGCGGCGATGCCCCCGCCCGACTCCGAGGCCGCCGCCGTCGCCCCGTACCAGCTCGCCGGGTTGCCGATGCGGATGGCGGTGGCGACCGTCTCGGGGCGCTCGATCGGGTGGCCCGCGACGATGGGCGCGGCACCGGCGGCCTGGAACCCGAGCATGCGGGGCAGGCGGGTCGACCGCCCGGCCTCGCGGTACTCGAGGTAGCCCTTCCAGTAGGCCGTGATGTTGCCGGCGTTGCCCACCGGGATGCAGTGGACGTCGGGGGCGTCCCCGAGGGCGTCGACCACTTCGAATGCCCCCGACTTCTGGCCCTCGATCCGGAAGGGGTTCACCGAGTTGACGACCGTGACCGGGGCCCGCTCGCCCAGCTCGCGGACGATGGCCAGCGCCTCGTCGAAGTTCCCCCGCACCTGGAGGACCTTGGCCCCGTGGATCAGGGCCTGGGCCAGCTTGCCGAGGGCGATGTGCCCCTCGGGGATCAAGACGGCGCAGGTCAGGCCCGCCCGGGCCGCGAAGGCGGCGGCCGAGGCCGACGTGTTGCCGGTCGAGGCGCACACCACGGCCTTCGCCCCCTGCTCGGCCGCCTTCGAGATGGCGACCGTCATCCCCCGGTCCTTGAACGAGCCGGTCGGGTTGGCCCCTTCCACCTTGAGGAGGACCCGGGCGCCGACGCGCTCGGAGAGCCGCGGGGCGGGAACGAGCGGCGTGCCCCCTTCGAGGAGCGTCACGACCGGGGTCACCTCGGAGACCGGGAGGAAGTCGCGGTACTCCTCGATGACGCCGCGCCACGGTCGTCCGCCGGCGGGGCGCCCCTCGTCGGTCATCGTCGCTCCCACGCCAGGATCCGCAGTGCGTGCGCCACCCGCACGACCGCGGGCACGGTGTCGAGATCGGCGAGGGTGGCGAGCACGTCCCCGGTGGCCGCCTCGTGGGTAACGAAGAGGAGCCGGGCCAAGCCGGACGGGTCACGTCCCTCGGCCCCCTCCTCGTCGGCGAGGCGCTCGGGCGTCTCCTGCTCCATGGAGCTGATGGAGACGCCGTGGTAGCCGAAGACGGTCGCCACCGCGCCGAGGACGCCCGGCCGGTCCTCGACGTCGAGCCGGACGTAGTAGCGCGAGCAGAGTGCGTCGGGCGGCTCGAGCCGCACCGGGCTCCGCTCCGGCGTCGGCGCCGTCGTGCCGGCCAGCAGGTTCCGGGCGGCGTCGATGACGTCGCCCACCACGGCGCTGGCCGTGGGCAGCCCGCCGGCACCCGGGCCGTAGAGCATGAGCTCGCCGGCTGCCTCGCCCTCGACGAACACGGCGTTGAAGGCGTCGCGCACCCCGGCGAGCGGGTGCTCCCGGGGCACGAGCGTCGGGTGGACACGGACCGACACCGACCCCTCGCCGACCCGCTCGACGACGGCGAGGAGCTTGACCACGTGGCCCGAGCGACGGGCGAAGGCCACGTCGGGCTGCTCGATCGTCGTGATCCCCTCGCACGCCACCTGGTCGACCGCCACGTCGTACCCGAACGCCACGCCGGCGAGGATGGCCGCCTTGGCCGCGGCGTCGTGCCCGGCCACGTCCGCGGTGGGGTCACGCTCGGCGAGCCCCAGTCGCTGCGCCTCGGCCAGCACCGCCGCGTAGGGCGCACCCTCCTCGTCCATCTTGGTGAGCAGGTAGTTCGTCGTGCCGTTGACGATCCCCATCACCCGGACGACGCGCTCACCGGTGAGCGACTGGCGCAAGGCCCGCACGAGGGGGATGGCCCCCGCCACGGCCGCCTCGTAGAGGAGGTCGACGCCGTGGGAGCGGGCCAGCGAGCGCAGCCGGGAACCCTCGGGCGAGGCGAGCAACGCCTTGTTGGCGGTGACCACGGGCTTGCCGGCCTCGAGAGCGGCCCGCACCAGCGGGCCGGCCACCTCGACCCCGCCGATCAGCTCGACGACGACGTCGACCGTCGGGTCGGCGACGACAGCGGCGGCGTCGCCGGTCACGAGCTCGGCCGGGAGCTCGGCCGGGCGCTCCTTTCCGACGTCGGCCACCGCCACGTGGGCGACCTCGAGCCGGGCGCCGGCCTGGACGGCGAGGTCGTCGGCGCGCGCTCGGAGCAGCCCGACGAACGACGCGCCCACCGTGCCTCCGCCGAGCACGCCGATGCGCACGGTGCGCGCCTTCAGCACGGAGCTCGCGGTGCGCCGTCGCGACGGAGCCGAGGTCACCCGGTCACGCTAGCGCCTGGCCGGGACGGGCCTGGTGCGCCGGGCGCGGGGAGCGACGGCCTCGCCGGCTCACGGGACGTCGAGGCGCAGGAGGTCGTCGAGCGCCTCTCGACGGACGACGGTGCGGGCCCGCCCCTCGCGCACGAACACCACCTCGGGACGGGGGACCTTGTTGTAGTTGCTGGCCATCGAGTACCCGTACGCACCGGTGACGGGCGTGGCGACGACGTCCCCGACGGTCAGGTCGGCGGGCACGAAGCCCTCGGAGACGACGACGTCGCCCGTCTCGCAGTGCTTGCCGACCAGCCGGACCGGCGTCGGGCGCTCGGCGTCGGCCGCTCGGGGCAGGAAGGTCTCGTAGCCGCTGCCGTAGAGCACGGGGCGCGGGTTGTCGCTCATGCCCCCGTCGACGGCCACGTAGGTGCGGTGCCGGGGGACGTCCTTGATGGTCCCGACCGTGTAGAGGGTCAGACCGGCCGTCGCCACGATCGACCGTCCCGGCTCGGCCGTGACGCGGACGGAGGGGGCGACCCCGGCGGCGCTGCACGCGTCGCGCACCGACGACGCCCACTCGGCCATCGACGGCGCCTCCTCCCCGGCGACGTAGGGCACGCCGAGCCCGCCCCCGACGACCAGCTCGGGGAGGCCGAGGGGGGCGACGAAGGTGGCCAGCACGTCGACGGCCTCGGCGAACGGTCCCAGCGCGAACACCTGGCTGCCCAGGTGGGCGTGCACGCCGACCAGCTCGAGGCGGCCCGCCCGCTCGAGGGCACGCAGCCGTCCGAGCACCGCGGCGGCGTCCCCCGAGGCCACGCCGAAGCCGAACTTCGAGTCGTGCTGGCCGGTGCGGACGAACTCGTGGGTGTGGACCTCGACACCCGGCGTGACCCGCACGAGCACCCGCGGGCGCGGCGGACCGTAGAGGGGCGACTCGACCGGGTCGGTGAGGCGTTCGAGCCGGTCGACCTCGTCGAAGGAGTCGACGACGATGCGACCGACCCCGGCCTGGAGCGCGGCGGCCAGCTCGAGGGTCGACTTGTTGTTGCCGTGGAGCACGAGACGGGGCCCCGGCACACCTGCCGCCAGCGCCACGTGGAGCTCGCCCCCGGTCGACACGTCGAGGCACATGCCCTCCTCGTGGGCCAGCCGGGCCATGGCCAGGCACAGGAAGGCCTTCGTGGCGTAGGCGACGCCGTCGCCCCAGGCCGCCACGGCCTCACGGCAGCGGGCCCGGAGGTGGTCCTCGTCGTAGACGAACAGCGGGGTGCCGCGCTCCTGGGCGAGCTCGACCAGGTCGACGCCCCCGACCCTCAGGTGCCCCCGGGCGTCCACGGCGGCCGTCTCGGGCAGCAGGTGTCGGCCGACCGGGTCGGTCGGCGCGGGCTCGGTCGTCGGTGCGCTGCCCGCCCCGGGCTCTGCGACCGCCCCTGCCTCCGGGGGACCGGACGGCGTCACATCGACTCCGGGGCCGAGACCCCGAGGAGCGACAGCCCGATGGCGAGCCCGACGCGCGTCCCCTCGACGAGCCACAGGCGCGCCTGGGCGAGGCCGGGGTCGACGTCCTCGGCCAGCACCGGGCAGTCGTGGTAGAAGCCGTGGAAGCAGCCGGCGAGGCGACGCACCCACGTGGTGACCTTGGTCGGCGCGCGGTCGACGGCGGCGTCCGCGACCACCTCGGGAAGCTCCTCGAGGGCGCGGACCAGCTCGAGCTCGCGCTCGTGGACGAGGAGCCCGAGGTCGACCTCGTCGAGCGGCCGGCGGACGACCCCCCGCTCGGCGGCCTTGCGGCCGATGGCGGCGATGCGGGCGTTGGCGTACTGGACGTAGAAGACCGGGTTCTCCATCGACTGCTCGCGTGCCTTGGCGAGGTCGAAGGTGGTGGCCTGGTCGAGCGAGCTCATGAGGCTGAGGAGCCGGGTGGCGTCGGGACCGATGTCGGCGATCAGCGTGTCGAGGGCGACGGCGTTGCCGGCCCGCTTGCCCATCTTGACCGCCTCGTCCCCGTCCATCAGCGACACCATCTGGCCGAGCTTGACCTCGAGCCGGCTCGGTTCCACGCCGAGGGCTTCGACACCGGCGACGAGGCTGGCCACCTGGCCGTGGTGGTCGGCCCCGAACACGTCGATGACCCGGTCGAACCCGCGCACCAAGAACTTGTCGCGGTGGTAGGCGAGGTCGCCGGCGAGATAGGTGGCGTCCCCGTCCGACTTGCGGAGGACCCGGTCGCGGCTGTCCCCGAGCTCGCTGGCCCGGAACCACGTCGCCCCGTCCTCCTCGTAGACGAGGCCCTTGTCCGCCAGCGCGGCGATGGTCTCCTCGACGGCCCCGCTCTCCTCGATGGACGCCTGGCTGTACCACTCGTCGAACACGATGCCCACGGACGCCAGCGTTGCCTTGATGCGAGCGAGGACGTGCTCGGCCGCGTACCGTCCCGCCGCGGTCACGTCGTCGGGCCCGTCGTAGGCGGCGGCCAGCTCGGTCACGTACTCGCCCTGGTAGCAGTCCTCGGGGACCTCGTGGCCGTGCCGGCGGGCCAGCACGCTCGCGCCGAGACGGCGGATCTGGCCGCCGGTGTCGTTCACGTAGTACTCGCGGCTCACCTGGTACCCGGCCCGGGCGAGGACGCGGGCCAGCGCGTCCCCGTAGCTCCCCCACCACCCGTTGCCCACGTGGATCGGGCCCGTGGGGTTCGCCGAGATGAACTCGACCTGGACCCGCTCACCCTGGCCGACGTCGGGCCGGGCGTAGCCCTCCTCGCCGGCGTCGAGCACCTCGGCCAGGGCGTCGTGGAGCCAGCCGTCGTCGAGGCGGAAATTGACGAAGCCGGGCCCGGCGACCTCGACGCCGACCACGTGGTCGGCGGGCCGGGCGGCGAGGGCGTCGGCCAGCGCCTGGGCGAGGGCACGCGGGTTCGTGCCGACCTCCTTGGCCGAGACGAGGGCCACGTTCGTCGACCAGTCCCCGTGCTCACGGCGCGCGGGCCGCTCGAGGTGGACGTCCTCGGGGACGACGACGACCCCGGCGTCGCGGACGAGAGGCAGGGAGGCCATGGCGTCGGCCACGGCCCGGGCGAGGCGGTCTCTGATCGGCATGTACCGCCGAGGATACGTGCTGGCGGCGCGTCGCCCGGGCCCCCGGCCGAGGCCGGCCGACTACAGTGGTGGCTCCGGCCGCACGGCTGCCCCGGCCGCCGGACGGGGCGCCCGCCCCGGTGCGTGCCCTCGTAGCTCAGCGGATAGAGCATCGGCCTCCGGAGCCGTGTGCGCAGGTTCGAGTCCTGCCGAGGGCGCAAGCGTGACGGGCGACGTCCGCCCACCCCCACCTCCCCCCTCCGGGGGGGACCGCGTGCCGAGCTTCGCCGGCGCCCTGTCACCCGCAGCCAGCACGGAGCGGACGCCCTCGAGGAACGCGAGGACGGCGCACAGCTGGTCGTCGTCGAAGGACCCGAGCATCGCCTCCACGCGTTCGCCGACCGCTCCGTAGACGGCACCGGCCCTGCGTCGGGCGAGCGGGGTGAGCTCGACGAGGACCTGGCGACGGTCGCCGTCGGCGTGGCGCCGCCGCACCATCCCCGCCGCCTCGAGCCGGCCGAGGGCGATGCTCGTCCCACCGCTGCTGAGCCGCACGGCGTCGCTGACCGCCGAGGCCGTCAGCGGGCCTCCGCGGGAGACGGCGGCCAGGCACCGGAGGTCTGTCCGGTGCAGCCCGAGCTCGTCGGCGACCTGCCCGTCGAGGTGCTCGAGGGCGGCGGCCAGCTCGCGCAGCCCGGAGCGGACGGCTCGGGTGAGCCGCGCCCGGTCGGGAGCGGGACCACCGGGACAGGTCCGGTCCCGTGCCGTGGCGTCGGACGTGGTCCGGTCGGGGACGTCGGCTCGTCGCGGCACGAGGACATCTTAGTGAGCAAGTGTCTTTGTCTGCGAGACATGGGCGTCCGGACCACGCCTGCCGAACGGCGGGCCGACGCCCTGTCGGGCTTCAGCTTTCCGGCCCGCGTGCCGATCCGACCCCCATGACCCAGGGCAGGGGACCACGGGAAGCGGAGGCGGCAGCGGACGTCCGATCGCCGGCAGCCGGAGCCCCTCCGACCGGTGGCGCGGCGGACGAGGCGTCGACCCGAACCGTCGACGCCGTGCTGGCGTCGCTGCTCGCCCGCCACCCCCGCGGGCTGGTGGTCTCCATCAACGAGGACGCCGTCGTCGTGCGGACGCCGGAGGGCCTCCCCGTCGCCTCGACCCACCGGCTGCTCCAGGCCGGCTCGACCCTCGACATCGTCATCCCCGAGGACCGCTCGGTGATCGTCAACCTCTACGTGCAGGCTCGGACCGCCGGTCTCGCCACTGGGACCGTCCGCCTGGCCGACAACCCCGACACCCCGGTGACCGCCAACTTCGTCGACTGCCGGTCCGTGCACGGCGCCGTGATCGGAGTCATCAGCGAGCAGCTCGACGACGTGCACGACCTCGTCGCCCAGTGGACGGCGCCCCACCTCCCCCCGCGGCTCGCTCGGGCCGCCAAGGACGAGTCGGCCGTCTACGTCTCGGTCGACGAGGCCTTCTCGCAGATCCTCGGGTGGGGTCGCGACGAGCTGATCGGGGAGCGGGCGCTCCAGATCGTCCACCCCGACGACCACGACCTCGCCATCGCCAACTGGGTCGACATGCTCGAGCACCCCGGGCCAGGTCGGCGGGTCCGGCTCCGCCACCAGCACAAGGACGGCCACTGGGTCTGGCTCGAGATCATGAACGACAACCGCCTCGACGACCCCGACGACCCGGCGGTCGTGGCCGAGATGGTCGACATCTCGGACGAGATGGCGACCCACGAGGCGCTCCGAGCCAGCGAGCAGCTGCTTCGCGAGCTCGCCCAGACCATCCCCATCGGGCTCGTCCACAGCGACCCGTCGGGCCGCGTCCTCTTCGCCAACGACCGTCTCGGGGAGATCCTGGGCGTCGACCGGTTCGAGACCGTCGACGACCTCGTCGCCGCCGTGGCACCCGACGACGCCGAGGCCGTGGCCCTGGCCGTCAGCTCGACGGTCGGCACGCAGACGGGAGCCGACCTCGAGCTGCGCGTGCCGTCGGCGACCGGCTCGGTCCGCCACTGCACGCTGCGGCTGCGCCCCCTGGTCGACGACGACGGGGTGGTGGCCGGCATCATCGGCTGCGTCGAGGACGTGACCGACAGCGTGCGCATGCGCCAGAAGCTCGAGGTGCAGGCCACCTTCGACCCGCTCACCCAGTGCTACAACCGGGCCTCGTCCCTCGCCGCCCTGCAGTCGGTCCTCCACCAGCTGGGCGGGCACGGACCGGTCGGCGTGGCCATCGCCTACGTCGACCTCGACGACTTCAAGCCCGTCAACGACACCTTCGGCCACGCCACCGGCGACGACGTCCTCGTGCTGGCCGCCGAGCGGATCCGCCAGTCGGTGCGCTCGAGCGACATCGTCGGGCGCATCGGCGGGGACGAGTTCCTCGTGATCTGCCCGAAGGTCGGGTTCCCCGGGGACGCCGTTCGGATCGGCGACGCCATCACGACCCACCTGTGCCGGCCGTCGACCATCGGCGAGCTCGAGCTCGAGGTCCGGGCGAGCGTGGGCGTGGCGTGGAGCGACGACCCGGACATCGATCCCGAGCGCCTCGTCGCGGCGGCAGACGCGGCGATGTACCGCTCGAAGCACGAGCGCCACTGCGAGCCCGTGCTCGCCGAGCCGCTCCTCGCCGGGGCGCTCGGCCCCGCGGGCGGCGGCGACGGGGACAGCGAGGCCGCGGGCGGCTCGCCGGTCGGCGCCGCGTCCTGAGCCTCAGCCCGGGCAGCCGATCTGGCGGACGGTCACGTTCACCCTCGGCACGCCCAGCGCGAGATCGGTGGCGGCCGTGCCCGTCAGCACCTTGGGCACGCCGTGGTAGGCACGTCGCGACGGACCCCCGAAGACGAACAGGTCCCCCGAGCAGAGCTCGACGTCTGCCCACGGACGCGAGCGCCCCTCGGTGTTGCCGAACCGGAACAGCGCGGTGTCGCCGAGGCTGAGGGAGACGACGGGGGCACCCGATCGCTCCTCGCGGTCGGCGTGCATCCCCATCCGGGCCCCGGGGCCGTAGACGTTGACCAGGGCCACGTCGGGGGCGAAGGCAGCCGCCTCGTCGCCGCCGAGGGTCTCGGCGACGGCTCGGCGGGCGAGGTCGCCCAGCCAGGCCGGGAGCGGCGGCACCGGCGCTCCGTCGCCGTCGACACGGGTGCGGGTGTAGCGGTACGGGCTCCAGTGCCACCCGAGGCAGGCGACGCCGACCGACATCACCCCGCCGTTGCGGAGCACGGGGTGGTGCGCGCCTCCGGCCTCGGCGACCCAGCCGAGGCACGCTCGGGCGAGCGACCGCTGCGCCTCGCCGTCGAGCCACCCCGGGACGTGGACGGCGCCGGGAGCGACGACGACCGGACCGGGGACGAGGAGGCGGTTCACGGTGAGGTCGGGCGAGACGGCGTGCGTGGTGCCACCGGGTGGGCCGCGCCGACGTCGCTGCTAGGCACCCCGGCCGGCGAGGACCTCGAGGGCCCGGTCGGCGTGGAGGTGCATGCGCACCTCGCTGCTGATCACCGCCTGGACGCGACGGTCGGCCCCGATGACGAACGTGGTCCGCTTGGTCGGCGACAGGGCAGTGATGCGCCGCCGCACGCCGTAGCTGGTGGCCACCGCCCCGTCGGGGTCCGACAGCAGCGGGAAGTCGAACGAGTGCTTGTCCGAGAAGCGCTTCTGCTTCTCGACCGCGTCGGCGCTGATCCCCACGCGTTGGGCGCCGGCAGCGGCGAACTCGGCCCCGAGGTCGCGGAAGTGGCAGCTCTCGGCCGTGCAGCCGGGTGTCATCGCCGCCGGGTAGAAGAAGAGGACGACCGGCCCGTCCTCGAGCAGCTCGGAGAGGCGCCGGGGGACGCCCTGCTCGTCGGGGAGCTCGAAGTCGGGTGCGAGGTCGCCGACGTGCACGGGGCGATGCTACCCGTCGGCGGCTCGGCGTCGCCGAGGTGCGGGCCCGGGCTGGCCAGGGCACGGGTGCGAACGTTTTGCGTCTAAGATACTTTTCCGTCAAGACGTCCGCCGGCCCAGTCGACAGCCCACCCGGCTCGGTCTAGAGCCGAGCCGGCTCGGCCGGCGGCCGACCCGGCTCGGTCGACAGCCCAGCCGGCCCAGTCGCCGGCCGACCCGGCCGACCCGGCCGACCCGGCATGCGAGGAGACCCCGCCCGACCATGACGCACGCCATCACCGCCGACGACCTCCGCAAGGTGTTCCGCGGCCGCCGTCAGGTCCGCGCCCTCGACGGCGTCAGCTTCGCCGTCGACGAGGGCACTGTCTTCGGCCTGCTCGGGCCCAACGGAGCGGGCAAGACGACGGCCGTGCGGGTGCTCACCACCATCCTCCAGCCCGACAGCGGCGAGGCCCGCGTCCTCGGCCACGACGTCGCCCGCGAGCCGGCGGTGGTGCGCGGCCTCATCGGCCTGGCCGGTCAGTACGCCGCCGTCGACGAGAACCTCACCGGCCGCGAGAACCTCGCCATGGTCGGCCGGCTCAACCACCTCGACCGGCCGGCCGTGCGCCGGCGGGCGTCCCAGCTGCTCGAGCAGTTCGGCCTGGCCGACGCGGCCGACCGCCCCCTGAAGACGTACTCGGGCGGGATGCGCCGGCGCCTCGACCTGGCGGCCGCCCTCGTCGCCCGCCCCACCGTGCTCTTCCTCGACGAGCCGACCACCGGGCTCGACCCCCAGAGCCGCAATGACCTCTGGGAGGTGATCGAGGGCCTCGTGGAGTCCGGCACCACCGTGCTGCTCACCACCCAGTACCTCGAGGAGGCCGACCGGCTGGCCAGCGCGCTCGCCGTGGTCGACCACGGTCGGGTCATCGCCGAGGGCACGCCGGCGAAGCTCAAGGCCGACCTCGGAGCGACGGTCCTCGAGGTGGGGCTGCACGACCACGACGCCGCCGCCCGGACCGTCGCCGCGCTCGCCCCAATCGGACCCCACGCCCCCAGCCGCGACGGAAGCGTGGTGGAGCTGACCGTGGACGACGGGGCACAGGCCGCCATGGCCGCCCTGCGTGCCCTCGACGCCGAGGGGATCGTCCCTACCCGCTTCACGCTGCGCGAACCGAGCCTCGACGACGTGTTCCTCGCCCTGACCGGGCGCCGCGCCGACGACGGCGCCGACGGCGGGTCGGACGGCGGGGCCGGCCTGGAGCACGCCGGCTCCTCGTCGTCCTCGGGCCCTGCCGTCGGTGTCGGAGCGGGGAGGCACCGGTGAGCGTCGCCACCCTCGCCCCAGACGTGGGGCCGGCCACCCGCCTGAGGTGGGCGGTCGGCGACACCTTGACCATCACCCGGCGCAACCTCCTCCACTACACGCGCGTGCCGATGAACCTGTTCTTCTCGCTGGTGCAGCCGGTGATGTTCGTCCTGCTCTTCCGGTACGTCTTCGGCGGCGCCATCCACCCGCCGTCCAAGGTCCCCTACGTCGACTTCCTGCTCCCGGGCGTCTTCGTGCAGACCGTCGCGTTCGGGGCGGTGGCCACCAGCATCGGCCTCGCCGAGGACCTCCAGAAGGGGCTGATCGAGCGCTTCCGGGCGCTCCCCATGGCCCGGGCGGCCGTGCTGGCCGGGCGCACCACGGCCGACCTGTGCCGCAACGTCGTGGTGGTCGTCATCATGACTGGCGTCGGCTTCGCCGTGGGCTTCCGCCCCTCGGGCGGCGTCGCCGCCTACGTCGCCGCCGTCGGCCTGATCCTCCTCTTCGCCTACGCCCTCTCGTGGGGGTTCGCCTTCATCGGACTGTCCGCCCCCAACAGCGAGACGGCCCAGGTGATGTCGTTCCCGCTGCTGTTCCCGCTCACCTTCGCCTCGTCGACGTTCGTTCCCGTCCAGTTCATGCCGGGCTGGCTGCGGGGCTTCGCCACCTACCAGCCGGTGAGCGTGACGGCGACCGCCTGCCGCAACCTGATGATCGGCGGCCCGGTCGCGAGCTGGGCCCTGCAGTCGGTCCTGTGGACGGCGGGCTTCCTCGTGGTGATGACCCCCCTCGCCGTCTGGCGGTACCGGACCCGCAGCTGACCGCAGGGCAGGGCGGCCCGGAGCATGGCCCGGGCTCGAGGTGGTCCCCGCCGGGTCGGGTGGGCAGAATGAGAGGCATGGCACCTGCTCTCCCTCCCTCCAGCCTCGACAGCTTCGGGTCGCGCTCGACGCTGTCGGTCGGCGACCGCACCTACGAGGTCCACCGGGTCGACGCCTTGGCCGACCGCTTCGACGTCGCCCGTCTGCCCTATGCGGTCAAGGTGCTGCTCGAGAACCTCCTCCGCC
Source organism: uncultured Acidimicrobiaceae bacterium (assembly GCA_964610905.1). GTDB lineage: Bacteria > Actinomycetota > Acidimicrobiia > Acidimicrobiales > RAAP-2 > JAJZJT01. The sequence continues at coordinate 7,397 of CAZSYT010000059.1, read as the reverse complement.
ACGAGGACGGCGTCGCCGTGCAGGCGGCGGACGTCGAGGCCGTGGCGGGCTGGGGCCGGCACCCCGAGCGCCACGGCGTGGGGAGCGCCGAGGCCTCCGAGATCGCCTTCACCCCCGAGCGGGTCCTCATGCAGGACTTCACCGGGGTCCCCGCCGTCGTCGACCTGGCCGCCATGCGCGACGCCCTGGCCGAGCTGGGCGGCGACCCGGCCAGGGTCAACCCGCTGGTCCCCGTCGAGCTGGTGATCGACCACTCGGTGATCGCCGAGGCGTCGGGCTCGCCGGACGCCTTCGACCGCAACGTCGACATCGAGTACCAGCGCAACATCGAGCGTTACCAGCTCCTCCGGTGGGCCCAGCAGGCCTTCGACGGCTTCCGGGTGGTGCCCCCCGGCACGGGCATCTGCCACCAGGTCAACCTCGAGCACCTCGCCCGGGTCGTCTTCGCCACGGACGACGGCCGGGCGTTCCCCGACACGCTGGTCGGGACGGACTCCCACACCACCATGGTGAACGGCCTCGGCGTGCTGGGCTGGGGCGTCGGCGGCATCGAGGCCGAGGCCGCCATGCTCGGCCAGCCGCTGTCGATGCTCCTCCCCCCGGTCGTCGGCTTCCGCCTCACCGGCGAGCAGCCACCGGGGACGACCGCCACCGACCTCGTGCTCACCATCACCGAGCTCCTGCGGCGCCACGGCGTCGTCGGCAAGTTCGTGGAGTTCACCGGGCCGGGCGTCGCCAAGGTCGCGCTCGCCAACCGGGCGACGATCGGCAACATGTCGCCCGAGTACGGGGCCACGTGCGCCATCTTCCCCGTCGACGACGTCACCCTCGACTACCTGCGCTTCACCGGCCGGGACGAGGACCACGTCGCCCTCGTCGAGGCGTACGCCAAGGCCCAGGGCCTCTTCCACGACCCCGACGCCGAGGAGCCGGTCTACTCCGAGCTCGTCGAGCTCGACCTGTCGACGGTCGAGCCGAGCATCGCCGGCCCCTCGCGCCCGCAGGACCGGGTCCCCCTGCGCACCGCCAAGGCGTCCTTCCGCCAGGCGCTCGGGAGCGACACGCGCTCGGCGCCTGCCACCCTGGCCGACGGCTCCGAGGTCGCCCTCGAGGACGGCGCCGTCGTGGTGGCCGCCATCACCAGCTGCACGAACACCTCGAACCCGCAGGTGATGGTGGCGGCTGGCCTGCTCGCCAGAAAGGCCGTCGAGCGTGGGCTCCGCCCCAAGCCGTGGGTGAAGACGACCCTCGCCCCCGGCTCGCGGGTCGTGATGGACTACTTCGACCGGGCCGGGCTCACCGAGCCCCTGGCGGCCGCCGGGTTCGACCTGGTCGGCTTCGGCTGCACGACGTGCATCGGCAACTCGGGCCCGTTGCTCGCCGGGGTGTCCGAGGCCGTCCAGGCCGGCGACCTCTCCGCCGTCTCGGTCCTGTCGGGCAACCGGAACTTCGAGGGGCGCATCCACCCCGACGTCCGGATGAACTACCTCGCCTCCCCTCCCCTGGTGGTGGCCTACGCCCTGGCCGGCACCATGGACATCGACCTCGACGCCGAGCCGCTCGGGACCGGCGCCGACGGCTCGCCGGTCTTCCTCGCCGACGTGTGGCCCTCGCCCGAGGAGGTGACCGAGGCCATCCGCTCGTCGCTCTCCTCCGAGCTGTTCCGCAGCCGCTACGCCGCCGTCTTCGACGGCGACGACCGCTGGCGTGCGGTCGAGACGGCGTCGGGGTCCACGTTCGCCTGGGACACCTCGTCGACCTACGTCCTGCGCCCGTCGTTCCTCGAGGGGCTGGCCCGCGAGCCGGCCGAGGTCGGCGACATCGAGGGCGCACGGGTGCTCGCCGTGCTCGGCGACAGCGTCACGACCGACCACATCTCGCCGGCCGGCAACATCGGGCCGTCGACCCCCGCCGGGCGCTACCTGGCGGACCACGGGGTCGAGCGGGCCGACTTCAACTCCTACGGTGCCCGCCGGGGCAACCACGAGGTGATGATGCGGGGGACGTTCGCCAACATCCGGCTGCGCAACCGGCTGGCCCCGGGGACCGAGGGAGGCATCACCCTCCACCTGCCCGACGGCGAGCAGACGACCATCTACGAGGCGGCCATGCGGTACGCCGGAGAGGGTGTGCCCCTCCTCGTGCTCGCCGGCAAGGAGTACGGGTCCGGCTCGTCGCGCGACTGGGCGGCCAAGGGCACGGCGCTGCTCGGCGTGCGTGCCGTGCTGGCCGAGAGCTACGAGCGGATCCACCGCTCGAACCTGATCGGGATGGGCGTGCTGCCGCTCCAGTTCGTCGACGGAGAGTCGGTGGAGTCGCTCGGGCTCACCGGGCACGAGGTGTTCTCGCTCGCCGGCATCGCCGCCATCGGGGCCGGCGAGGTCCCGAAGGAGGTGGGCGTGCGGGCGGTCGACGGCGACCGGGTGGTCGAGTGCTCGGTGCGGGTGCGCATCGACACCCCGATGGAGGCCGCCTACTACCGCCACGGCGGGATCCTCCCCTACATGCTCCGCCAGATGGCCGACTGAGCCCCGGGGGCGGCGTCCCGCCGGCCGGTCGACGAGCCGGGGCGACGGCCGCTACGCCACGGGCGCGTCCGGCACCGGGCCACCCCAGACGCTCGCCCACCCCGCGGCCACCCGCGTGAGCGCCAGGCGCACGACGACGAGACCGGCGGCGGCCACGACGAGGGTGCCCACCATCGTCCCGCCGACGCTGACGACGTGCGAGAGCGCGAGATGGCCGGGTCCCTGGTTGGCGACGGACGTCACCGACGTGACGAGCTCGACCACGGAGGCCACCGAGGCCACCACCAGCAGGCCGGCGGCCCAGAGGGCGACGTGCCGGGCACGGGCCAGGAGGGCGAGGGCGACGGCTCGCTCGCCGGCCGCCGGCGGGTCGGTCCAGTCGGCCGCGCCCCACCAGGCGAGGGTCGCAGGCACGAGCGCCCACAGCGCGAAGAAGGGGTTCGCCCACGTCGTCGCCTCCCACGCCCGCAAGCTGGCCGACCCGAGGCCGCTCACGGCGTTCCCGACGGAGGTGGCGACGGCCATGACGGTGAGCGCCCCGGCGGAGGCTGCAGCCACGAGTTCTGCCGGCTCGAACCCGACCCGGCGCCCGCCGCCGCTCCCCGTCTCGTCCTCGACCCCGGCTGTCTCCGCCACGATGCTGCCCTCCTTCGCCCGCGGACCGAGCTCCCTGGGCCGGTCCGGTCCCACACTGGGAACTCGACGTGCCGGCGTGCACCGGCCCGGCGACCAGGCCGTCTCGTTCAGGCTCGGGGCAGGACGAAGCCGGCGATCACGGCGAAGTGGAGGGCGAAGCCCACCACCGTGCAGGCGTGGAAGACCTCGTGGTAGCCGAAGACCGCCGGCACGGGGTCGGGCCGCTTGCGGGCGTAGACGACGGCGCCGGCGGTATAGGCGAGCCCGCCGCCCACGAGGAGGAGGAAGCCAGCCACACCGAGGGCGTGGACGAGCGGGGGGAGCACGGCGAGCGCCGACCACCCCACGACGACGTAGGGGACGGCCACCGCCCACTTGGGCGCGTCGAGCCACAGCTGACGGAGGGCGACGCCACCGACCGCGCCCGTCCACACGAGGACCAGCAGCGCCGTGCGCGCAGCGCCGGTGAGGGCGATCCCCCCGACGGCGGTGTACGAGCCGGCGATGGCGAAGAAGATGGTCGAGTGGTCGGCGCGGCGCATCCGGCGGCGGCCGGCGGGACCCCACCGGTGCCGGTGGAAGAGGGCGCTGACCCCGAAGAGGGCAGCCATCGACGTCGCGTACACGGCGAGCACGAGCGCGGACCCGACGGTGGGAGCCGTCGCCACCAGGACGGTCCCCGCCACGACGGCCACGACGAAGGTCCACTGGTGGATGACGCCGCGCAGGCGCGGCGGTACCGCCGCCGGGGTGGGCGCGACGGCGAGCTCGGGGGTCGTCACGGCAGCCGAGCTCCGGCCGGACCCGGTCCGCGCGCCCGGGCGGCCCCGGCGACCCGGGCGGCGAAGCGCCCGAGGACCCGCCGTCCCGTGGCCGCGACGATCCCGAGGCGAGCCGGGTCGAGGGTCACGCCGGCCGGGAGGTGGGGCGCCCACGCCGCGGCCAGGCCGTCGTCGACCTCGACGTGGAACTGGATGCCGTAGGCGTGCTCGCCGACTCGGAACGCCTGGTGCGGGACGGCCCGGGTGGCCGCCAGGTGCACGGCCCCCTCGGGGAGCGCGAACGTGTCGGCGTGCCAGTGGACGCACGGCACCTCGGTCACCCCGAGGCCGCCGTACTCGGGGCCGAGCACGGGATCGCGGCGACCCGCCGGCGTGAGCACGACGGTGCCGAGGCCGACCTCGGGCTCGACGGCCGCCCGCACCTCGGCACCGAGGGCGGCGGCCAGCTGCTGGGCGCCCAGGCAGACGCCGAGGACGGGGAGGCCGTCGGCCACGGCGTCGGCGAGGAGGTGCCGCTCGGGCCCGAGCCAGGGATGGGCGTCCTCGTCGCCCACGCCCATCGGCCCGCCGAGGACGACGAGCCCGGAGAGGGCACCCGGAGGCGGCAGCCGCTCGCCCCGGTCGAGGCGGACCACCGAGACGGCGAGGCCGGCGGACCGGAGCGCCGGCCCGACCAGGCCGGGACCCTCGTGGGCCGCGTGCTGGAGCACGGCGACCGGGGGCCCGGCCGGCGGCTCGTCGCCCGGCTCGGGCCCCCTCACCCGGTGGCGACCACGTGGAACGCCTCGGCCAACCGTCCCTCGCCGAGACCGGCCGCCGCGGCCGTCGATCCCATCCACTCGCGCAGCATCGGCTCGAGGTGGTCGCCGTCGGTGCCCTGGCTCCGGTGGCACCGGAGCGTGGCAAGCTTGCGGTCGAACGCGTCGGTGACGTCGACCGCCCGGTCGGCCCGCTCGGTGGCCATCACCCACAGCTCGGGGACCACGTGGGGCTCGAGGCCCTCGGCCAGCAGCTCGGGGTGGGCGAAGGGGTTGCGGGCGTCCGGGTAGACGGCGCACGCCGTCGCCTCGCCCGCCGCAAGGTGGTCGGGGTGGCTCGCGTAGATGCGGGCCCAGTTGCGCTCGGGCGACTGGGCCACCACGCGGTCGGGTCGGAACGTGCGGATGACCCGGCTCAGCGCGGAGCGCAGCTCGAGCGAGGGCTGGAGCCGCCCGTCGGGGAACCCGAGGAAGGTCAGGTCGGCGACGCCCACCTCCTTCGCGGCAGCCCGCTGCTCGTCGCGTCGGATGACGGCCATCTCCTCGCGGCTGACCGACCGGTCCGAGCCACCCGCCTGCCCGTCGGTGACGATGCAGTAGGCGACCTCGGCCCCGGCCGCCGTCCACGTGGCCACCGATCCCGCCGCGCCGAAGTCGACGTCGTCGGGGTGGGCGCTCACCACGAGGACCCGGGTCCCCGCCGGCGTCCCCGCGTCCACCGCCAACGGCGGGCGCCTGGCGCCTGCGTCAGGCGCCATCGCCCGAGGGGTCCCACCCCGCCAGGTCGGCCAGGCGCTTGTCGTTCGAGAACATCTCGACGATGGGGACCTTGAGGCCGATGCGCTGCTGGATCCGCTCGACCTCGAGGATCTGGTTCCACTGCACCAGGGTGACCACGATCCCGGCCTCCCCGGCCCGGGCCGTCCGGCCCGACCGGTGGAGATAGGCCTTGTGGTCCTCGGGGACGTCGAAGTGGACGACGACGTCGACGGCGTCGATGTCGAGGCCGCGGGCGGCGACGTCGGTCGCCACCAGGACGGGCAGCTTCCCCTCGGCGAAGTCGCGCAACGTGCGCTCGCGGTTGGCCTGGCGCAGGTCGCCGTGGATGGCGTCCGCTCGCACCCCCTCGCGCCGGAGCTGCTCGACGAGGCGGTCTGCGCCGCGCTTGGTCCGGACGAAGACGATCGTCTTGGCCGAGTGCCGACAGATGGCGGCGCACACCTTCACCCTGTCCATCTGGTGGACCTCGAGGAAGCGGTGCTCCATCGCCTCGACGGTGGTGCGCGGCGAGGCGACCTCGTGGCGGACCGGGTCCGTCAGGTACCGGTTGACCAGGCGGTCGACCGCCCCGTCGAGGGTCGCCGAGAAGAGCAGCGTCTGGTGCGGCCGCTCGAGCCGGCGTAGGACCCACTCGACCTGCGGCATGAAGCCCATGTCCGCCATCCGGTCCGCTTCGTCGAGGACGAGGGTCTCGACGTCGGCCACGGACAGCTCGCCGCGGTCCCCGAGGTCGATGAGGCGACCGGGCGTGGCGATCACCACGTCGACACCCTTGCGCACCCTCTTGATCTGCCGCTCGATGTCGGCTCCTCCGTAGACGGCCACGACCCGGAGGTCGACGGCCTTGGCCAGGGGGTCGAGCACCTCGCTCACCTGGACGGCCAGCTCGCGGGTGGGCACGAGCACGAGGGCCCGCGGTCGCCCGGGCTCCTCGGCCGGCGCCACCATCGTCCGCTGGAGCAGGGGCAGACCGAAGGCCAGGGTCTTGCCCGAGCCCGTCTTGGCCTTGCCGCACACGTCGCGCCCGGCCACGGCGTCGGCGACGGTCATGGCCTGGATGGGGAAGGCCGTGGTGATGCCCTGACCGGCGAGCACCTTCACGAGGGCGGGGTCGACGCCGAGGGCGTCGAAGGCCGGGCCGTCCTCGGGGCCCGGGTCGGACGCGCGCTCGCCCTGCTCGGGGGCAATGGTCATGGGATCAGCTCGCTCTCAGTGTCTCGTTCGGCGGCCACCGGCCACCGGTGCCCGCCCCGACGGCGAGCGCAATCGGGCCCGCCTCGGGCCGGCGCCGACGCCTCGGAGGTGTCGGCCACTGAGTTGAGGAAGACCCCGGCAGCGGGAACCTCCCGCTACGCCGACCATCCTAGCCCCCGGCGCCTCGACAAAGACCGCATCCGCGCCTCGACCCGGTCCGGGCAGACCCGGGTCAGGCCCGCGACACCTCCTGGTAGACGTCGCCGCCCGCCCGCCGGAACTCGTCCGACTTCTCCTTCATGCCGAGCTCGACCGCCACCGACTCGTCGACGCCGTGGGCCGCCGCGTAGTCACGGACGTCCTGGCTGATGCGCATCGAGCAGAACTTGGGGCCGCACATCGAGCAGAAGTGGGCCGTCTTGGCCGGTTCGGCGGGGAGCGTCTCGTCGTGGTAGGCGCGGGCGGTCTCCGGGTCGAGGGCCAGGGCGAACTGGTCCTCCCAGCGGAACTCGAAGCGGGCTTTGGAGAGCGCGTCGTCCCACGCCTGGGCCCCGGGGTGCCCCTTGGCCAAGTCGGCGGCGTGGGCGGCGATCTTGTAGGCGATCATCCCCTGCTTCACGTCGTCGCGGTCGGGCAGCCCGAGGTGCTCCTTCGGGGTGACGTAGCAGAGCATGGCGGTGCCGTGCATCCCGATGACGGCCGCCCCGCTGGCCGAGGTG
>CAZSYT010000058.1:0-20212 GCA_964610905.1 uncultured Acidimicrobiaceae bacterium | reverse complement strand
AGCGGCGCTTCGCCAAGCCCCGCATGGTGATCTGCGTGCCCTCGGGGATCACCGGTGTCGAGCAGCGGGCGGTGATGGAGGCGGCCGAGTACGCGGGCGCCCGCAGGGCGTACATCATCGAGGAGCCCATGGCGGCCGCCATCGGCGCCGGGCTCCCCGTGCACGAGCCGACGGGCAACATGGTCGTCGACATCGGGGGCGGCACGACCGAGGTGGCCGTCATCTCGCTCGGTGGCATCGTGACGAGCCAGTCCATCCGCATCGGCGGCGACGAGCTCGACGAGGCCATCGTGTCCTTCGTCAAGAAGGAGTACAGCCTCGCCCTCGGGGAGCGCACGGCCGAGGAGATCAAGATCGCCCTCGGCTCGGCCTACGAGCTCGAGGAGGAGCTCCACGCCGAGATCCGAGGCCGCGACCTGGTCACCGGCCTGCCGAAGACGGTCGTCATCTCCACGCAGGAGATCCGCAAGGCCATCGACGAGCCGGTCTCCGCCATCGTCGACGCCGTCAAGGTCACTCTCGACCGCACGCCGCCGGAGCTGGCGGCCGACATCATGGAGCAGGGCATCGTGGTGACCGGTGGGGGGGCGCTGCTCCACGGGCTGGACAGTCGCCTCAGCGAGGAGACCGGCATGCCGATCGTCATCGCCCGCGACCCGCTGAACTGCGTCGCCATCGGCAGCGGCCAGTGCCTCGAGGAGTTCGAGGCGCTCAAGCAGGTGCTGATCACCTCGTCGGCACGCTGACCGACCACCTCGCTCGCCCACGGTGCCTCGACGGTCGAGACGGGCGCGACGGGCGCGCCGGCCCCGTGCGACCCTGGCCATCCTCGTGGTGGCCTCGATCGCCATCATCACCCTCGACGCCCGCGGCGGCTTCCACCGGATCGCGTCGGGGCTGCGGTCGACCTCGGCCGACGCCTTCGCACCGGTCCGGTCCGTCGTCGACGGCGTCGTCGAGCCCATCGGGAGCTTCCTCGCCGGCGCCGTGCACTACGGAGCCGTGCGGCAGGAGAACGCCAAGCTCCGCAAGGAGGTGGGCGCCCTCGAGCTCCAGCAGGCCGAGAGCACCGACGCCACCCAGGCCCTCGCCCAGCTGAAGGCCTTGAGCGCCCTCGACAACCTGCCCTACTACGCCAACCTCAACCTGGTGCACGCCGAGGTCACCAACTACGGGACGAGCAACTTCGCCTCGACCGTCCAGATCAGCGTCGGGCGCGACGAGGGTGCCACGCTCGGCATGCCGGTGGTCGGCGTGGGCGGCCTCGTCGGCACCATCGTGCAGGCCAACCACAACTCGGCGGTCGTGCGGCTCATCACCGACGGTCGCTCGACGGTCGGGGTGCGCTACGGCCCGGCCCCCGGCTCGCTCGCCGTGGTCGACGGCCACGGCACCGGCCACCCGCTGTCCGCCTCCCTCGTCCCCAACGACGCGCCGCTCAAGGCAGGCCAGGTGATGACCACCAGCGGGCTCCAAGGGGCGGTCTTCCCGCCGGGGATCCCCGTGGCGGAGGTCGTCTCCACCCGGACCGGCACGTCCTCGTCGCAGGAGTCGGTGGCCCTCAGGCCGCTGGCCGACCTCGCCCGGCTCCGCTACGTCGACGTGGTCCTGTGGGGCCCGCCGTGACGCCCCGGCACGCCTTCCGCCTCGTCGTCGCCGTCTTCTGCGCCGTGACCGTGCAGGGGACGCTGATGCTCGACCTCCGCATCGGCGGTGTCCACCCCGACGTGATGGTCCTCCTGCCCGTGGCGGCGGGCATCGCCGGCGGGCCGGCGCAAGGTGCCACCGTCGGCTTCTGGACGGGGCTGGCCGCCGACCTGTTCCTGCCGACCCCCTTCGGGCTGTCGGCCCTGGTGGGGACGTTGGTGGGCTTCGCCGTCGGTGCGTCGACCTCCGCGCTCGACCGCTCGGTGTGGTGGCTGCCGCCTCTCGCCGCCATGGTGGGCAGCGCCGCCTACGAGCTCGCCTACGGGGTCTTGGGCGCCGTGCTCGGACAGCCCCAGATGCTCCACGTGCCCCTCGCCGGCATCATCGTGCTGGTCGGCGTGGTCAACGCCGCACTGGCCGTTCCGGCCGTTCGGGTGGCGGCGTGGGCGCTCCCCGAGGCCTCGACCGAGGGGCTCCCCAGCTCGTCCTCGACCGTCGCCGGATGGCGATGACGCCGACGGGATGACCGGGCCAGGCGAGGTGCGACCGGCCGACGCGCTGGCGCGGGGGCGCGCCCACCGCGGCGCTCGACCTTGCCAGGATGTCCGACGATGAAGCGCTCGCTCCGCCACCCCTTCGGGGGCGCTCGCTCGTACCTGCGCGGGGCCGACGAGCGACGGCCCCAGCGCCGTCCCGCCCGCCAGCCGCGGATGCGGCCCCGGCGCTTCTCGCTCGGGGCCCTCTTCGAGCCGCCCACTCCCGGCGCGTCCCGGCCCGGTGTGCGCCTGCGCGTCGCCGGGCTGGTCGTCGGTGGCCTCTTCGCCCTGCTCGCCCTCCGCCTGTGGACCCTCCAGGTCCTCGAGGCTCCCGCCGCCGCCCAGGCCGTCGCCGCCAACCAGGTCCGGGTGGTCTCCATCACGCCGGCCCGTGGGCTCATCCTCGACCGCTCGGGGAACCCGCTCGTCGACAACACGACCGTCGAGCAGGTGACCCTGTCGCAGCTCGCCGCCCAGCAGCACCCCTCGGTCATCGGCCGGCTGGCCGCCCTGATCGGCGAGACCCCGGCCCAGGTCAGGGCCACCCTGGCCAACCCCCGCTACAGCCCCTACAAGCCCGTCCCCGTGCTCTCGCCGGCCCCGCTCGCCACGGTGGTCTACCTCGACGAGCACCGCGGCGAGTTCCCCGGCGTCTCCACGGTGTCCACCACCGAGCGGAGCTACCCACAGGTCGAGGCGCCCGGCTACCCGGGCGGCAACGGTGCCGGCTACCCGGCCGCCCACGCCCTCGGCTACGTCGGCACCATCAACGCGGCAGAGCTCAAGGCGCTGAAGGGCCAGGGGTACCAGCAGGGCGACGCCTTCGGCCAGTCCGGTCTCGAGTACCAGTACCAGTCGGTGCTGCGGGGGGTCGCCGGCAAGAAGGAGCTGTCGGTGGACGCCACCGGCCAGGTGGCAGGCACCCTGAAGACCGTCCCCGCCCAGCCCGGTGACAACCTGGTCACCAACATCGACCTCGGCCTCCAGCAGGCCGTCGACACCGACCTGGCCAAGCAGATCATGTCCATGCGGGGGACCATCGACCCGGTCACCGGTCGGCGCATCGCCGCCCTGAACGGCGCGGCGGTGGTCATGAGCCCGCAGAACGGGCACGTCTACGCCATCTCGTCGTTCCCGTCGTACAACCCGAAGATCTGGGTGGGGGGCATCTCGCAGGCCAACTACAACGCCCTCACGGCCACCGGCGCCCAGAACAACTACGCCATCGACGGCCTCTACACGCCCGGCTCTACCTTCAAGCTCAACACCGCGACTGCCGCCATGAGCACGGGCCTGTGGAACGCCACGAAGACCTACGACGACACCGGGCTCTTCACCATCCCCAACTGCACGGGCACGTGCAGCTTCCACAGCGCGGGGCACGTGGCGCTCGGCTCGATCGACATGTCGACGGCCATCACCGCCTCCGACGACGTCTTCTTCTACAACCTCGGCTACCAGTTCTACCTGCACCCCCCCGCCTACGGCCCCGACCCCATCCAGCAGGCGGCGGCCGCCTACGGCCTCGGCCAGCCGACGGGCATCGACCTGCCGGGGGAGGCCAGCGGCCAGGTCGACAGCCCCTCGCTGCGCAAGGCCCTCCACAAGCTCAGCCCGACCGGCTACCCGAACTCGGGGTGGTACGTCGGCGACAACCTCCAGCTCGCCTTCGGCCAGGGCCTGACCCAGGTGACCCCGGTGCAGCAGGCCGTCGCCTACGCCACCTTCGCCAACGGAGGGACGCGGTACGCCCCGGAGATCGCCCGGGCCGTCGTGTCGCCGTCTGGCAAGGTCGTCGCGCAGATCGCCCCTAAGGTGACCGGGCACGTGAACCTGCCCCCCGCGGTGCGGGACCCGCTCCTCACCGGCTTCGAGGGCGTCATCTCCCAGTACCCGCTCGGCACCGGCTCCCAGGCCTTCCTGGGCTGGCCCGACACGACGTTCCCCCTCGCCGGCAAGACGGGGACGGCCAGCATCGCCGGCAAGGAGCCCATCTCGTGGTTCGTGGCCTGGGGACCGGTCCCCGACCCCCGCTACGTGGTGGTCGCCGTCATCGACCAGGCGGGCTACGGCGCCACCGGGGCGGCGCCGGTGGTCCGTGAGATCTACAACTACCTCCTCGCCCACCCGGTGGGCACGGCCGCCGTGCCGCCTCCGAGCTCGGCCGTCCAGGACCCGAACCCGGTGCCGCCGCCCGGCTCGACGACCACCACCACGGCGCCCGGCTCGACGACCACCACCGCGCCGCCCGGCTCGACGACCACCACCACGGCGCCCGCCGGGTAGGACCTCGGGGAGCGCCGTCCCCCGATCGCGGCCATGATGTGGCCGTGAAGCGCAGCCCCCGCCACCCCTTCGGCGGGCCCCGCTCCTACCTCCGGCCGGTGGACGCCCGACCGGCGCGCCGCAAGGCGCCTCACCAGCCGCGGATGCGTGCACGTCGGGTGACCGTGCGAGCCGTGCTCGACGTCCCCGACTCGTCGGCCTCCCGCCCGGTCCTGCGCCTGCGCGTCGCCGGCCTGGTCGTCGCCGGGCTCTTCGCCGTCCTCGCCCTCCGGCTCTGGGCCCTCCAGGTCGTCCAGGCGCCGGCGGCCGCCCAGGCCGTCGCCGCCAACCAGGTCCGGGTGGTCTCCATCACCCCGGCCCGGGGCCTCATCCTCGACCGATCGGGGCACCCCCTCGTCGACAACACCACCGTCGAGCAGGTCACCCTCTCGCGGGTGGCGGCCCAGCAGCACCCCACCGTCGTCGGCCGCCTCGCCGCCCTGATCGGCGAGACGCCTTCCCAGGTGCGCGCCGCCCTTGCCGACCCCCGCTACAGCCCCTACAAGCCCGTCCCCGTGCTCTCCCCGGCCCCGCTCCCCACCGTGCTCTACCTGAAGGAGCACACGTCCGGCTTCCCCGGGGTGTCGACCCAGTCGGTCACCGAGCGGAGCTACCCGCAGGTCGAGATCGCCGGGCCGGGCTCGTCGGGCTACCCGGCCGCCCAGGCGCTCGGCTACGTGGGCACCATCAACGCCGCCGAGCTCAAGGCGGGGCAGAGCCACGGCTACCAGCAGGGCGACGCCTACGGCCAGTCGGGGCTCGAGTACCGGTACGAGCGCGTCCTGCGGGGCACGCCGGGTCGTGAGGAGCTGTCGGTGGACGCCACCGGCCAGGTGGCGGGCACCCTGAAGACCGTCCCCGCGACGCCGGGCGACAGCCTGGTCACCAACCTCGACCTCGGGCTCCAGCAGGTGGCGGACGACGCCCTGGCCGCCCAGGTCCAGCACCTGCGCCACACCTTCGACCCGGCCTGCAACGCCAACCACGGCTGCCTCCCCGGGGCGACCAACGGCGCGGTCGTCGTGCTCGATCCCCGAAACGGTGCCGTCTACGCGCTCGCGTCCTACCCGAGCTACGACCCCTCCGTGTGGGTCGGCGGCATCAGCCAGGCCGCCTACGACCGGATCAGTGCCACCGGTGCCCAGAACGACTACGCCATCGACGGCCTCTACACGCCCGGCTCGACGTTCAAGCTCGCGACGGCCACGGCCGCCCTCGGCACCGGGCTGTGGTCGTCCGGGAGGTACTACGACGACACGGGCACCTACACGGTGCCCAACTGCCAGGGGACGAGCTGCGTCCTGCACAACGCCGGTGGCGAGGCCCTCGGAGCCATCGACATCACGACGGCGATCGCCGCCTCCGACGACGCCTTCTTCTACAACCTCGGTGCCTCGTTCTCCCTGGCCCAGGCCGCCTACGGCCCCACGCCCATCCAGGACGTGGCCCACCAGTACGGCATGGGCGTGCTCACCGGCATCGACCTGCCGGGCGAGGCACCGGGGCGCGTCGACAGCCAGGCCGAGCGCCAGAGGCTCCACGCCCTCGACCCGGCCGCCTTCCCCACCACCTCGTGGTACACCGGCGACAACGTCGAGATGGCCTTCGGCCAGGGGGCGACGGTGATCAGCCCGCTCGAGATGGCCGTGGCGTACGCCACCTTCGCCAACGGCGGCACCCGGTACGCGCCCGAGGTGGTGGGCGCGGTCGTGTCGCCGTCGGGGAAGGTCGTCAGACGGGTCGCCCCCAAGGTGACCGGGCACGTGGACCTGCCCCCGTCGGTGCGCGGCCCGATGCTGGCCGGCTTCGAGGGGGCGGTCAACGCCAAGGACGGGACCGCGTACGGCATGTTCGCCCACTCGAGGTTCCCGATGAGCGAGCTCGCCGGCAAGACCGGTACCGCCGACACGGTGCCCGGCAAGGAGCCGACCGGCTGGTTCGTCGGCTTCGGACCGGTCGCCGACCCCCGGTACGTGGTCGCCTGTGCCATCGACCAGGCCGGCTACGGCGCCGGCACGTGCGCCCCGGTGGTCAACGCCGTGTTCGACTACCTGGCCACGAGCCCGGTGGGCCCGCTCGCGGTGCCGCCCGACCCGTCCGTCGAGTCGTCGACGGCACCCGTGCCCCCACCGCCGTCGGTCGCCCAGGCGACGACCGGCCAGGCCCTCGCCCCCGGGCAGACCTGACCGGACGCGCCGAGCGGGTCGACGGCGCCGAGGGAGGGCGGATGACTGGCGGCCCCGGCGACACCCCGTACACTGGGCCGGGAGATGGAGTCCCTCTGGCCACGGATCGAGCCCCTGTTGTCGCAGGTGAGCAAGCCAGCCCGGTACATCGGCGGCGAGCTCGGGGCTCGCGACCCCTCGCACCGGCCCGACCAGGTCAGCTGGCTCCTCGTCTACCCGGACACCTACGAGATCGGCCTGCCCAACCAAGGGCTCCAGATCCTCTACGAGCTGCTGAACGAGCGTGACGACGCAGTGGCCGAGCGGGCGTACGCACCGTGGGTGGACATGGAGGCCGCCATGCGGGCGGCCGGCGTGCCGCTCTTCTCGCTCGAGCACCACGAGCCGGCGAGCGCCTTCGACGTGCTCGCCTTCAACCTGTCGGCCGAGCTCGTCGCCACCAACGTGCTCAACTTGGTCGACCTGGCCGGACTGCCGGTCCGGGCGGCCGAGCGGGACGCCTCGCACCCCCTCGTGGTGGCCGGGGGGCACTGCGCCTTCAACCCCGAACCGCTCGCCGACTTCGTCGACTGCTTCGTGCTGGGCGACGGCGAGGAGGCGGTGGGGGAGGTCACCGAGGTCGTGGCGGCGCACCGCGCCGGCCGGGGCCCGGGGTCGGCGGGGGACCGCGAAGCCCTGCTGCGGTCCCTCGCCCAGCTGCCCGGTGTCTACGTCCCCGCATGCTACGAGGCCGTCTTCGGGCCGCCGCCGGCCGACGGGTCGCCGGCCCCGCTCGCCGGCGTCCTGCCTCGCTTCCCCGAGACACCCGAGCGGGTGGAGAAGCGGACCGTCGCCGACCTCGGCGCGTGGCCCTACCCGAAAGAGCAGCTCGTCCCGCTGATCGAGGTCGTCCACGACCGGCTGAACGTCGAGGTGTTCCGGGGCTGCACGCGAGGGTGCCGCTTCTGCCAGGCCGGCATGATCACCCGGCCCGTGCGCGAGCGCCCCGCCGACCAGGTTCGGACCATGGCCTCCGCCGGGCTCGCCCGGACGGGCTACGACGAGGTGGCCCTCACGTCCCTCTCGACGGCGGACTACTCGGGGATCGAGGAGACGGTCCGCGACATCATCGACGATCCGGCCTGCTCGGGCCAGGTGTCGGTGAGCCTTCCGAGCCTCCGGGTCGACGCCTTCACCGTGGCGACCGCCGCCCAGATCCAGCGGGTCCGCCGGACGGGGCTCACGTTCGCCCCCGAGGGCGGCACGTGGCGGATGCGCCAGGTCATCAACAAGCTCATCCGCGAGGAGGACCTCTACGCCGCCGTGGACGCCGCCTTCAGCCAGGGTTGGCGGCGCGTCAAGCTGTACTTCCTCGTCGGCCTGCCCACCGAGACGGACGAGGACACCCTCGGCATCGTCCGCCTGGCCAGCCGGTGCGTGGACATCGGCCAGCGGTACCACCGCTCGGTCACCGTCACGGCATCGGTCGGCGGCTTCGTCCCCAAGGCGCAGACGCCGTTCCAGTGGTTCGGCCAGGACACCGTCGAGGAGCTCACCCGCAAGGTGCACCTGCTGAAGGACGCCGCCAGAGGGGTCCGCGGCCTGACCGTGCGGTGGCACGACCCGGCGGCGAGCGCCGCCGAGGGGGTCGTGAGCCGCGGCGATCGGCGGATCGGGGCGGTCATCGAGCACGTGTGGCGGCACGGGGGCACCTTCCAGGAGTGGTCGGAGCACTTCGACCTCTCGCTGTGGACCGACGCCCTGGCCGCCTGCGGCCTGTCGCTCGAGCACGCCGTGCACCGTCACCGGAGCGAGGACGAGGTGCTCCCGTGGGACCACCTCTCCGCCGGGCTGCACCGGGACTTCCTCTGGCAGGACTGGCTCGACGCCCTCGAGGCCCACGGGCTGCCCGACTGCCGGTGGACGCCGTGCTACGACTGCGGTGCCTGCACCGGCTTCGGCGTCGAGCACGTGGTTGCCTCGGCGGTGCCGCCGGCCGGCGGGAGCCAGGGGACCGGACAGGACCTCTCGCGCGGCGGCGACGTTCCGGTGCGCTTCGTCTCGGGCGTCGCCGGGCGGAAGGGGGCCTGACGTGCGGGTCCGCGTCCGCTACACCAAGCTCGGCAAGGTCCGCTTCACCAGCCAGCGAGACGTCGCCCGGATGTGGGAGCGGGCCCTCCGGCGCGCCGCGCTGCCCGTCGGCTACAGCGCGGGGTTCTCGCCCCGTCCGCTGCTGAGCTTCGGGCTGGCGCTCCCCACCGGGGCCGAGTCGCTGGCCGAGTTCGTCGACGTCGTCCTCGACGACGACCGCGTCGACGTCGCCGACGTCGTGCCCGACGAGCTCGTCGCCCGCCTCGACCCGTTCCTGCCCGACGGCGTCGCCGTGCGCGCCGCGGCCGTCGTCACCGCAGGGGGGTCGCTCCAGCACGAGGTCACGACGTGCCGGTGGGAGCTGGTGCTCACCGGCGCCACCCGAGGTTCCCTGTCCGACGCCGTCGCGTCCTTCGTGGCGGCGTCCTCGGTGCCTCTCGTGCGCGAGCGCAAGGGGCGCGAGGAGGAGGACGACCTCCGGCCTTCCGTGCGCGAGCTGCGCCTCGCGCGCGGGGGCCGGAGCGACGCCGGGCAGGGCGGCGCGAGCGGCGGCGTCCCGGGAGCGCCCGAGCACGTCGCCGTGGTCGCCGAGGTGGCCACCCAGCCGCGGGGCGTCCGCCCGTCCGAGCTGGTGCGCGCGCTGGCGGAGCGGGCGGTGGGCGCAGGAGGGCTGGCGCTGGCGGGTGCCTGCCGGACGACACAGTGGATCGAGCGCGACGGGAGGCGATGGGAGCCCCTCGACCTCGAGGGACGGCTCGCCGAGCCCGTCAGCGCCGGGGCCGCGTCGGAGCGTGCCTCGTGACGAGCATCGGAAGGGAACGCAATGGCAGAAGCGACGGCTGGACAGCCGGTCGGGAGCTCGGCACCGCCGCGAGACGGCGAGCACCCGGGTGGTACCCGGGTGCCCTCCGGCGAGGGAGCCCGTCCGGGGCCCGAGGGGCGTACCGGCTCCCCTGACCGCGGGGCTCGAGAGGGACCCGGCGGCGGCACCCCCGCCCCGGGCGGCACCCCCGTCCCGGGCGGTACACCCGGTCCCACGGAGGTGGCCCGAGTCACCGGGGACGCCGGGGGCACCGAGCAGGGCGCGGGGACGCCCGGGGGTGCGCCGCGAGCGCCCGGACGGCGCCGCCGCGGCTCGCGAGGCGGCCGCGGGCGCCCGCGCCCGAGCGGAGCGTCCGGCGCCGAGACCTCCGGCGCCGAGACGTCCGGCGGCGAGACCTCCGGCGCCGGAGGCGCTCCTGCTGCAGGGGGTGCAGAGGGTGCCCCGTCGCGCCGGGAGGCTGGCGGCACGCCCGTCGCTGCTGGTCCGAGTGGCCGGACGGTCGGCCAGCCGCCCGCGTCGTCCGGCGAGCCCGGTGGCCCGGGCCCCAGTGCCTCGGCGGAGACGTCCGACGGTGCACCGAGCCGTCCCCGCATCGGCGACACGCGGCCTGCGCCGGTGCAGGCACCGGCCTCCCCGGCGACCACCGGGAGCGGGCGGCCGGGAGGGGCGGCCGCTCCCGGTGGTGGACCGGGCTCGGGCTCGGGTCGTGGCCGCAGCCGGAGCAGGGGCCGGCGCTCGGGCGGGCAGCGCGCGGCCGGCGCCCCCGGGAGCGGCGGAGAGGCGCCGGTCCCGGTGACGGCGGCGATGCCCGAGCCGGCGGACGGGGCCCCGGCGACCGGCTCGCGCCGTGCCGGGCGCGAGCGGCGGGGCAAGGCGGTCGGGAGGTACCAGATCCTCGTCCACGTCCGGCCCGAGATGACCCAGATCGCCCTGCTCGAGGGACGGAGCCTGGTCGAGCACTACGTCTCGCGGGCGGCCGACGACACGACCCAGATCGACGGGAACATCTACCGGGGTCGGGTGCAGAACGTGCTGCCCGGCATGGAGGCGGCGTTCATCGACATCGGCACGCCGAAGAACGCCGTCCTCTACCGGGGTGACGTCCGCTACGACCGCGACGACGTCGAGGGCGCCCCGTCGGGCCGGGAGCCCCGCATCGAGCAGGTCCTCCGCCCGGGCCAGATGATCCTGTGCCAGGTGACGAAGAACCCCATCGGCGCCAAGGGGGCCCGCCTCACCCAGGAGGTGTCGCTCCCGGGGCGCTTCGTGGTCCTCGTGCCCGACTCCTCGGTCAACGGCATCTCGAAGCGCCTCGACGACGCCGAGCGCAAGCGGCTCCGCCGCATCGTCGACTCGGTCCGCCCCGCCGGCCACGGGGTGATCGTCCGCACCGCGGCGGCAGGGGCGTCCGCCACGGAGCTCCGGGCCGACGTGGAGCGCCTGGTGGGGCAGTGGGAGCAGATCTCGGCCCAGTCGACCCGGGGCCAGGGGCCCGCCCTCCTCTACCGCGAGCCGGCCAGCGCCGTGCGGGTCATCCGCGAGGAGCTGAACAGCGAGTACCGCGCCGTCGTCATCGACGACCGGGCGCTCTACGAGGAGGTCCGTGCCTACGTCGGAGCGGTGAACCCCGAGCTCGCCGACCGGGTCGAGCACTACGACCCCGAGGCCGAGCCGCTGCCGCTCTTCGAGCGTTACCACGTCCACGAACAGCTCCACAAGGCGCTCGACCGCAAGGTCTACCTGCCTTCGGGCGGCTCGCTCGTCATCGACCGCACGGAGGCGCTCACCGTCATCGACGTCAACACCGGCAAGAACGTGGGCAGCACGAACCTCGAGGAGACCGTCTTCCGCAACAACCTCGAGGCGGCCGAGGAGGTCGCCCGACAGCTCCGCCTGCGGGACATCGGCGGCATCATCGTCATCGACTTCATCGACATGGAGGTCCGCGAGAACCGGGACAAGGTCGCGAGCGCCCTGCGAGCCGCCCTCGCCCGCGACAAGACCCGGACCCAGGTCTTCGACATCTCGGAGCTGGGCCTCGTCGAGATGACCCGCAAGCGAGTCTCCGAGGGCCTGATCGAGACGCTGTCGACCACGTGCACGGTGTGTGAGGGTCGCGGGATCGTCTTCGACCAGCTGGAGCTGTAGACTCACGAGCCTATGTACGCCGTCATCCGGTCCGGAGGGAAGCAAGAGCGTGTCGAGGAGGGCCAGACGCTGCGCGTCGAGCGGCTCGGCCAGCCGGTGGGCAGCGAGGTCCAGCTCGAGCCCGTCCTGGTGGTGGACGGGGAGACGGTCCTCGCGACGCCCGACGCGCTGCGTGCCGTGACCGTCGTCGGGCGGGTGGTCGGCGAGGAGCTCGGCCCGAAGGTCCGTGGCTTCACGTACAAGCCGAAGGCCAACCAGCGCCGCAGCTGGGGCCATCGCCAGCGCTACTCGGCGGTCGAGGTCACCTCGATCACCCGGGCGGGCTGACCACCCGGCAGCCCCGCCGGCCGTCCCCTGGGCCGGCCGTCGCACGCGTTCCACAGGAGACGACATGTCGAAGACCAAGGGCGGGGGATCAACCCGCAACGGACGGGACTCCACGGCCCAGCGGCTCGGGGTCAAGACCTTCGGAGGCACCCGGGTGCCCGCCGGGGCCATCCTCGTCCGCCAGCGCGGGACCAAGTTCCATCCCGGTGCCAACGTCGGGCGTGGCGGCGACGACACGCTCTTCGCCCTGGCGCCGGGCACGGTCCGCTTCGCCACCCGCAAGGGCCGCAAGCTGGTCGACGTCGTGCCCGTCGAGGCGCACGCCGGCGACTGACCCTGGCCGGCGCGCGCCGGCGACGATGCCCGCCGGGCGCCGGCGCCCAGGTCACCACGGCGAGCGCCGCCGGTAGGATCGAGCGATGCCCGGCTTCGTCGACGAGGCGCAGATCCACGTCAAGGCCGGCGACGGCGGTGCCGGCGCGGTGGCGTTCCGGCGCGAGGCCCACGTGGACCGGGGCGGCCCCGACGGGGGCGACGGCGGGCGGGGCGGGGACGTGTGGCTGGTGGCGTCGACCAACCAGTCCTCGCTGCTCGGCTTCCGCGACCACCCCCACCGCCGGGCCGGCGACGGTGGGCACGGCAGCGGCAAGAAGAAGCACGGCGCCCGCGGCGCCGACCTCGACGTCGCAGTGCCGGTGGGGACCCGGGTCCTGCGTCGCGACGGGACGGTCCTCGCCGACCTCGTGACCGCCGGCTCCCGGTGGCAGGCCGCCGAGGGCGGTCGCGGTGGGCGCGGCAACGCCCGCTTCCTCACCAACCGACGGCGTGCCCCGTCCTTCGCCGAGCAGGGCGAGGTGGGCCACGAGGAGTGGTACGACCTCGAGCTGGCGCTGGTCGCCGACGTCGCGCTCGTGGGGATGCCCAACGCCGGTAAGTCGACCCTCATCTCGCGCGTGTCGGCCGCCCGACCCAAGGTCGCCGACTCGCCCTTCCCCACGCTCGAGCCGCCCCTCGGCGTCGTCCGCGTCGACGACGCCACCGACTTCACCCTCGCCGACGTGCCCGGGCTCGTCGAGGGGGCAGCGGACGGCAAGGGCCTCGGCCACCGCTTCCTCCGACACATCACCCGGACTCGGGTGCTCGTGGTCCTCCTCGACCTGGGACCGTCGGCGCCGCTCCCGCCAGCCGAGCAGCGGCGGGTCCTCCTCGCCGAGCTCGGCCGGTACCAGCCGGCCCTCCTCGACCGGCCGCGCCTCGAGGTGGGATCGAAGGCCGACGTGGCCGCCGAAGCCGGCTCCTCGGTCGGCGCTGCCGTCCCCCCGCTCGACCTCGAGCTCTCCGCGGTCACCGGCGCCGGCGTCCCCGCCCTCGTCATCCGGTTGGCGACCATGGTCGAGACGGCCCGTCGCAGCGAGCCCGAGCCCGAGGGCGAGGTCGTCGTGCACCGGCCCCGTCCCGAGGGGATCTCCGTCGAGCGGCTCGCCGACGGCAGCTTCGTCGTGTCGGGCACGGCCGTGGCCCGCGCCGTCGCCGTGAGCGACCTGACCGCCGCCGACGCCGCCGACTACGTGCAGGACCGGCTGCGCCGCCTCGGCGTCGACCGAGCCCTTGCCCGGGCCGGGGCCCGCGACGGCGCCGAGGTCCACATCGGCGGCCTGGTGTTCACGTGGTACCGGGACCAGCCCGAGCTCACGGGCGAGGGTGGCAGGCGGGAGCCGTGACGCAGGTGCGTACGATCGTGGTGAAGATCGGCTCCTCCTCGGTGACGACCGTGACGGGCGCCGTCGACCGGGCCGCGCTGGCGAAGGTGTCGGCCGAGGTCGCCCGCCAGCGGGCGGGCGGTCGCCGGGTCGTCGTGGTCACGTCGGGAGCGGTTGCGGCCGGCTGGACCGCCCTCGCCGAGGGAGCCGCTCGGCCGGGCGACCTGGCCACCCTGCAGGCCGTGGCGGCGGTCGGCCAGCACCACCTCATGCGGGCGTGGAGCGAGGCGCTCGGGGCGTCGGGGCTCCTCGCCGGCCAGGTGCTGCTCGCCCCCCACGACTTCGTGCACCGGAGCCAGTACCTCCTGGCCCGCCGCACCCTCGAGCGCCTCCTCGAGCTCGGGGTGGTGCCCGTCGTCAACGAGAACGACGCCGTGGCCGACGAGGAGCTCCGCTTCGGCGACAACGACCGGCTCGCCGCCCTGGTCGCCCACCTGGTCGGGGCCGACCTCCTCGTGCTCCTCACCGACACGGCCGGTCTCTACACCGGCGACCCCCGTTCCGACGAGGGCGCGTCGCTCATCGAGGAGGTCGTCGACATCGACCAACGGCTCGAGGCCGTGGCCGGTGGACCCGGCACCGCGGTGGGAAGCGGGGGCATGAGCTCGAAGCTCGCCGCCGCCAAGCTCGCCGTGTGGTCGGGCGTCGAGGCGGTCATCGCCGACGCGGCCCGCCCGGGGGTGCTCGGCGCCGTCGTCGACGGTCTCGCCGGCGTCGGGACCCGGTTCCGTCCGCGACACGGGCGGCTGAGCGCCCGCAAGCTGTGGATCGCCTTCGCCGTGGGGGCCCAGGGCACGGTCGTTGTCGACGACGGCGCCCGCCGGGCCGTCGTCGACCAGGGCCGTTCGCTGCTGCTGGCCGGCGTGGTCGACGTGGAGGGCTCCTTCGGCGCCGACGACGCCGTCGAGCTCGCCGGCACCGACGGCGTTGTGTTCGCCAAGGGGCTCGCCCGCCACCCCGCCGACGTGGTCGGAGCGTGGGCGGGACGCCGCTCGTCCGAGCTCCCCGACGACCTCGGGGCCCCGGTCGTGCACCGCGACGACCTGGTCGTCCTGCCCGAGCCCGCACCGGGTAGGACCGGGCCGGCGGCGTGACACGGCGCGCCCGGCAGTACGCTGGGCGGATGGTCGCACACGCTCCGCCCACGCTCGACGACCTCGGGGCCACCGCTCGCAACGCAGCGCGGGTCCTCGCCCGGTCGTCGTCGAGCCAGCGCGCCGACGCGCTCCTCGCCGCCGCCGACCTGCTGGAGGCCGAGGCCGAGCGGGTCGTCGCCGTCAACGCCGGCGACCTCGCCGCCGCCGAGGCCGACGGTGCCTCCGCCACCGTGCTCGACCGGCTCCGGCTGGATGCCGGACGGGTCGCGTCGATGGCGGCGGGACTCCGCAAGGTGGCGGGCCTGCCCGACCCCGTCGGCCAGGTGGTGGCCGGTTGGGTCCGGCCCAACGGCCTGCGGGTGGAGCAGGTGCGGGTCCCCCTGGGCGTGGTCGGCATCATCTACGAGAACCGCCCCAACGTCACGAGCGACGCCTTCGGGCTCTGCCTAAAGGCAGGGAACGCCGTGCTGCTCCGTGGCTCGTCGTCGGCGCTCACCACCAACAGGGCCATCGTCGACGTGCTGCGCGAGGGCGTGGCGAAGGTCGGGCTGCCACCCGGGGCGGTGGGCTTCCTCGCCGAGGCGTCCCACGAGTCGGCCGTGGCCTTCATGCGGGCCACCGGCGCCATCGACTGCCTCGTCCCCCGTGGCGGTCCGGCGCTCATCGCCGCGGTGCGCGAGCACGCCACCGTTCCCTACGTCATCGACGGCGACGGCAACTGCCACGTCTTCGTGGACGCCTCGGCCGACCCGGACATGGCCGAAGCCATCGTGGTCAACGCCAAGACGCAGCGGCCCGGGGTGTGCAACGCCATGGAGACCCTCCTCGTCCACCGTGCCGTCGCCCCGACCTTCCTCCCTCGGGTGGCGGCCGCACTCGAGGGCGTGGAGCTGCGCGGCGACGGCACGACCCGCTCCCTCGTCCCCGGAGCAGGCACGGCGACCGACGCCGACTGGGCCACCGAGTACCTCGCCCCAGTGCTCGCCGTCCGGGTCGTGGACGACCTCGACGAGGCGATCGACCACATCGCCCGCTACAGCAGCGGCCACTCCGAGGCGATCGTGACGAGCGACGTGGCCTCGGCCGACCGCTTCACCGCCGAGGTCGACGCGGCGGCGGTGCTCGTCAACGCCTCGACGCGCTTCGTCGACGGCGAGGAGCTGGGCCTCGGGGCGGAGATCGGGATCTCGACCCAGAAGCTCCACGCCCGGGGCCCGATGGGCCTCGAGGCGCTGACCTCGGTCCGCTTCGTCGTGCGGGGCAACGGCCAGGTGCGCCGGTGAGCGCCGTCGACGACACTCCGGTGGCCGCCGCGGCCGGCGAGCACCGGTTCGCCTCGATCGCCGCCATCCGCCAGGCGCTCGCGACGATCGGCTACCTCGCCGACGACGGGATCGCCGGCGTCGTCTACCTCGCCGACCGTCTGGACAAGCCGGTGCTGGTCGAGGGCCCGGCGGGCACCGGCAAGACGGAGCTGGCGAAGTCGGTCGCCCGGCTGACCGGGGCGCGCCTCATCCGGCTCCAGTGCTACGAGGGGCTGGACGAGTCGAAGGCCCTCTACGAGTGGAACTACAAGAAGCAGCTCCTGCGGATCCAGGCCGACGCCGGGCAGTCGTGGGACACGCTCGAGGAGGACATCTTCTCGGAGGACTTCCTGCTCACCCGCCCGCTCCTCGAGGCGATCCGTTCGCCCGAGCCCGTCGTGCTCCTCATCGACGAGGTCGACCGCGTCGAGCTCGAGACCGAGGCGCTCCTCCTCGAGGTGCTCTCCGAGTACCAGGTCTCGATCCCCGAGCTCGGCACGGTGCGGGCCGCGAGCATCCCCATGGTGTTCCTGACCTCGAACAACACGCGCGAGCTCTCCGAGGCGCTCAAGCGCCGGTGCCTCTTCCTCCACCTCGACTACCCCGACATCGAGCGCGAACGGGCCATCGTGGAGGCCCGCGTGCCGGGCATCAGCGCCCAGCTGGCCGACCAGGTGGCCCGGATCGTCCGGTCGATCCGGAGCCTCGACCTGAAGAAGCACCCGTCGGTCTCCGAGACCCTCGACTGGGCCCGGACCCTCGTCGTGCTGGGCATCGAGTCGGTGGACGCCGCCGTGGCACGCGACACCCTGCACATCCTCCTCAAGTACCGCTCGGACATCGAGAAGGCGGCGAAGGAGCTGGCCGGCCTCGACGCGCCGTCCTGACCGAACCGCCGTGGACCTCCTCACCGGCTTCGTCGGGGAGCTACGAGCCGCCGGCATCCCCGTCTCGCTGACCGAGCACCTCGACGCGGCCGAGGCCCTGGCCCACCTCCCGCTCGAGGACCGGGAGGCGCTCAAGTACGCGCTCGGAGCCAGCCTGGTGAAGTCGGCGACCCACTGGCGGGCGTACGAGACGGCCTTCGAGGTCTACTTCTCGCTGCAGCGGGGCGCTCGAGCCGGGGGCGAGGCCGGTGACGCCGACCCCGAGGCCGCCGCCGCTGCCGACCGCCGCGGCGCACCGGCCGCCGGGTCCGGGCAGGGCACGGGCACCGGGCGCGGCACGGGCGGGGGCGAGGGCATGACGCCCGAGGAGCTGGCCCGACTGCTGTACGCGGCGCTCGCCGGGGGGAACGATGCCATGGTGGCGGCGGTCGCCCGCTACGCGGTCACGCGCTTCGCGGGCATGGAGCCGGGCCGCCCGGTGGGCGGCACCTACTACCTGTACCGGACGTTGCGGAACCTCGACCTCGACGGGGTGCTCGAGCGCCTGGTGGCCGAGGCCCGCTCCCAGACCGGCCGCGGCGGCGGCTCCGGGGAGGCGGCCCAGCCGTCCGACGAGGGCGGGGGAGCGGGTGGCGGGGCCGGCGGCGTGCCGGGGAGCGGCCTGACCACCCTCGAGGAGCGCCTGCTGCGCGACGAGTACCGCGCCCGCGTCGACGCCCTGAAGGCCGAGATCGAAGCCGAGATCCGACGGCGGCTGGTGGCCGACCGAGGCGCCGAGGCGCTCGCCAAGTCGCTGCGCAAGCCGCTGCCCGAGGACGTGGACGTCATGCACGCCACCCGCGAGGAGATGGCCGCCCTCACCCGGGCACTCAGGCCTCTCGCCCGCAAGCTCGCCGTGCGGCTCGCCCGCAAGCGGCGCCACGGGCGGAGGGGGCCGCTCGACTTCCGGAGCACGATGCGCCACGCACTCTCGACCGGCGGCGTGCCCGTCGACCCGCGCTTCCGCTACCCGCGCCCGGCGAAGCCCGAGATCATGGTGGTGGCCGACATCTCGGGCTCGGTGGCGTCCTTCGCCCGGTTCACCCTCCACCTCGTCCACGCCATCAACTCGCAGTTCTCCAAGGTCCGCAGCTTCGTCTTCGTCGACGGGATCGACGAGGTGACCTCGCTCTTCGAGGGGGCCGACGACCCGGCGGACGCCGTGCACCGCATCAACACCGACGCCGACGTGGTGTGGGTCGACGGCCACTCCGACTACGGGCACGCCCTCGCCGTGTTCCTCGAGCGCTGGGGGGAGGAGATCACGCCCCGCACGAGCGTGCTGTTGCTCGGGGACGCCCGGAACAACTACCACGCCTCGAACGCCTGGGTGCTGAAGGACGTCCGGGCGCGGGCCCGCCACGTCTACTGGCTGAACCCCGAGCCCCGCGCCTACTGGGACTCGGGGGACTCGATCGTGAGCGAGTACGGCACCCACTGCGACGCCGTGGTCGAGTGCCGCACCCTCCGCCAGCTCGAGGCGTTCGTGGGCGAGCTGGCGTGACGTCGGGCCCGGGCCCGGTGCCCGGCTCCCCGCCCGTCGGCGTCCGCACGGTCGCCCCGGCCTCGCTGGGCGCCACCCGCCTCGTGCTCGTCCGTCACGGCGAGGCCCGCTGCAACGTCACCGGCGTCTGCGGCGGCCAGCGCGGGTGCACGGGGCTGACCGAGCGCGGCGTGGCCCAGGTGGCCGCCTTGCGCGACCGGCTCGTCGCTACCGGCGAGCTGGCCGGAGCCGCGGCCCTCGTGGCGAGCGAGCTGCCCCGTGCCGTCGAGACGGCCGAGCTGCTCGCTCCCGCCCTCGGCCGGCCCGGCCGAGGCTCGGGCCTCGAGGTCGTGCGCGACTGCGACGTGTGCGAGCTCCACCCCGGCGAGGCCGACGGGCTGGCCTGGGACGAGTTCTCGGCCCGCTTCGGCGACCCCGACTGGGACGCCGAGCCCGACCGGCCGATCGCCCCGGGCGGGGAGAGCTGGACAGGCTTCGTCCGCCGCGTCGATGCGGCCCTGCGCCGGCTGGCCGCCGAGCACTCTGGCGAGCTGGTGGTCGTGGCGTGCCACGCCGGGGTGGTCGAGGCGTCGGTCCTCGCCCTGTTGCCGGTGGCCGGGGGGCGCGACGGGGCCCGGCTGCAGCTGCGCACCGGGCACGCCTCGCTCACCACCTGGGAGGCCGAGGGGGACCGGTGGCGCCTCCTCGCCTACAACGACACGGCCCACCTGGTCGCCCGGAGCGGCCCCGGGGCTCGAGGCGGCGACGGCGTCTCGCCGCTCGCCGGGGACGGGCCGGCCGACGCCTGGTCGACGGCGGGGCGGGGCGGGGCGCCGAGCGCCTGACCGGCCGAGCTGCTGCCCGCTCAGCAGGCGTAGTCGTTGTCGAAGGCGGTGTCCATGTTCGGCTCGGGGACCGGGGAGGTTGGCGAGCCGTACTGGACGAGCTGGACGGGGCCGGTCGGGAGCTTGAGGGAGGGGTAGGCCGAGGTGCCCAGGCTGCACAGCGTCGCAGGCCCCCCTGGGTACTGCCACGACGCCATCCAGTAGGGGACGGCGGGCTGGTAGGCGCCGACGATCTGGTTCCACACGTAGGGGCTGGCGTAGACGCCCACCGAGTTGAGCCCCTCGGCGTGGAGGCCCTCGATCGCCCCCTGCACGAGCGAGGCGTTGGCGGCGAGGTTCCCCGACCACTGGGGGAAGGTGGGCTGCGGGGGCTCGACGTCGAGCCACCACGGCACGGCCGTGTTCACCCCGGCGGCTGCCGCCTTGGCGAAGGCGTCCTGGGCGGCGGCGAAGCCGTAGTTGCAGGCGGTCGGCACGGCGAGGACGGCGCACGACGGGTCGCCCGAGCTGGCCTGGGTGCCGTAGGTGAGGAAGGCGTACAGGTTGAGCCCGGCCCCCGCCCACGCCGCCTCGATGGCCAGGCACGGGTTGGTGCCCCCGAAGGAGGCACCGGCGACCTCCACGACGCCGATGGTGTGGGGGTTCGGAGGCAGGCCGCCCGTGCACTGGAAGTTGGAGATGTCGTAGCCGTAGGAGCCCGAGGGGAACGCCGAGGCGGCGAAGGCGCCGGTGCCC
>CAZSYT010000057.1:0-20337 GCA_964610905.1 uncultured Acidimicrobiaceae bacterium | reverse complement strand
GATGGCGGGCGCGCGCCGGGGGGCGCCGGGCGTGGGGGCGCGGGGCGCCCCGGGGGGCGCGCAGCGGCCCGGCGAGGCCGCCCAGCGCCGGCGAGGGCCCGGCGAGGGAGGCGGCGGAGGCGCAAGGGGGTCGTCGCCGGGCCTCCGGCCCACCGGGCTCCGGCTCGGTCGGACCCGGGTGCTCGGCTGCCCTGCCCCGATGCTCGGCTGCTCGGGCCCGTGCGCCCGTCGGGGTCCCCGGTGCTCGGTGCTCAGCGAACGTCCGGGTGCCCCGGCTCGTCGTCCGGCTCGAGGCCCCCGCGGTTGCCCGGACGGGCCGCATGCTCGACGGGGTGGGCCGGCTCGACCTGTCGGGGAGCCCCGCCGTGCCGGTCGTCGGTGGGAGGTGGCCACGGACGCTCTCGCGGCTCCTCCGGGGGCCAGGGGGGAGGTGGCCATGGGGGTACTCGTGACGGGCCCTGCTGCGGCCACGGGCCCTGCTGTGGCCACGGGCCCTGCTGCTGCCACGGGCCCTGCTGCTGCCACGGGCCCTGCTGCTGCCACGGGCCGGACGCCCCCGGGGGCGGTCCGCGGCGCGAGCGGGCCTGTGCCTCGACCTCTTCGGCTCCTGCCCCGACCAGGACGAAGAAGCCGATGAGGATCAGCCACAGGTCGTAGAAGAACCCCACGACGATCATGGCCACCGCGAGGGCCCGTGCGACTCGCGCCGCGGTGACAGTGGCTCGTGCTCGGCCCTCGCGGCGGGCGAGCGCGGCGCGCAGCACCCGCCCGCCGTCCATCGGGAGGGCGGGCAGCAGGTTGAACACCCCGAGCAGCAGGTTCATCCACCCGAACCGGGCGAGCCAGCTGCCGGCGAGGAGGTCCGGCGGCCACAGCGAGCCCCCGACCGCGGCCGCCGCGCCGAGCAGCACGACGCCCAGGGCGAGGCTGGTGAGGGGCCCCACGATGGCGACGGCGAACTCGTCCCGCGGGTCCTCGGGCATCGACTCGAGCTGGGACATGCCCCCGATGGGGAGCAGGAGGATGTCGATGACCACCGAGCCTCGTCGTCGGGCGACCACCGAGTGGGCCAGCTCGTGGGCGACGACGAAGGCGAAGAGCGCGACGATCCACCCCAGTCCGGCGACGACGGCGGCCGCCCCGGAGCTCCACTCGAGGAGGGCCACCAGCGCGAGCAGCAGGGGGAACGTCCAGTGCATGCGGAGGGGGATCCCGAAGACGCGTCCCAACGGGATGCTGTGCCGCGGCAGCCGAGGTCGCTCGGGCGGACGCGGCGCCGCCACCGGGCCGCCGGAACGCTCGTCGTCTGGCCACCAGCTCACGCCACGAGCATGCGCCTGGACGTCCCTGGGGAGAAGGGTCGAACGTCACCAGCCAGCTCACGACCGTGCGCCCTGGCGTTGACCTTGGACCGTACCGGTGGAGGTGCTGCCTCCCTAGGCTGGAGGACGCGCCCCGGCTGGCGCCGGGCGTGCGGCGCGGCGAGGCCGCGCCGGTCCGATCGAGCGGCGCGGCGACCCCGCGGCGACCCGGAGGGTGCGATGAGCGATGCCCGTGACGAGCGAGCGGTGCCCGAGGCGGACGCGGCCGAGCAGGACCAGGGAACCGACGGGCCCTCGACCGAGCGCGTCGGGCGCAGGGACCTCCCCGGGGAGGAGCCAGAGGCGGACGTCCTCGAGCAACAGGAGGTCTTCGACGAGCACCGCGTCCTCCTCGAGCGCCCGCACCCCGACGACGTGCCCGAGGCCGACTGGCTCGAGCAGTCGGTGGTCGAGGTGGAGGACGAGGACGAGGTCCGCTGACGCGGTCGGGGCGAGTCGACGTCCCCGCCGCCTCGCTCGCACCGTGCGTCCCGCCGGACGACCTCAGTCGCCGCTGACCCGCAGGACCGCCACCCCGGTCACCCGGTCGGCGGCCAGGTCGGCCAGTGCGTCGTCGGCGCGCTCGAAGGGATAGGTGACGGCGGCCACCTCGAGAGGGATGCGTGCCGCCAGCTCGAGCAGGGCCCGGCCGTCGTCGCGGGTGTTCGCCGTCACGCTGCGGAGGGTGCGCTCCTCGAACAGGTGGCGCTGGTAGTCGAGGGGTGGAACGTCGGTGAGGTGGATACCGGCCACGGCCAGGGTGCCACCCCGGTCGAGGGCGGCGAGCGCCGGCGGCACGAGGTCGCCGACCGGCGCGAAGAGGATGGCCCCGTCGAGAGGCTCGGGTGGCGGGTCGGTCGCCCCGCCGACGCTGGCGACGCCCAGGCGGCTCGCCAGCCCCCGGGCGTCGGCCGAGCGGGTGAGCACGTGCACCCGCGCGCCCTCGGACAGCGCGACCTGGGCGGTCAGGTGGGCCGAGGCGCCGAAGCCGTAGATGCCGAGGCTCCCGCCCGGGGGGAGCTCCGTGCGGCGAAGTGCCCGGTAGCCGATGATGCCGGCGCAGAGCAGCGGCGCCGCCCGATCGTCGGGGAAGGCGTCGGGGACCCGGTAGCAGTAGCGCTCGTCGGCGACGAGCACCTCAGCGAAGCCGCCGTCGACGTCCCACCCCGTGAAGCGGGGCTCGAGGCACAGGTTCTCCCTGCCCGACCGGCAGAACCGGCACGTGCCGCACGTCCCGGCCAGCCACGCCACGCCCACGCGGTCGCCGACGGAGAAGCGTTCGCACCCCGGCCCGAGCGCCGACACTCTCCCGACCGCCTCGTGGCCCGGCACGACGCCCGGGCGCGTTGGCGCGAGGTCGCCCTCGGCGAGGTGCAGGTCGGTCCGGCACACGCCGCACACCGACACGGCCACCTGCACCTGGTGCTCGGCGGGCTCGGGCTCCGGCCTCTCCTCGAGGCGGAGCGGCTGTGTCGCAATCGGGCCGGGGGTGCGGACGGCCCAGGCCCGCATCAGCGCTCGGCGGGCACGGCAGCGTCGTGGTGGGCGAAGATGACCTCACCGGCCACCGGCCGGGTGAGGTCGGAGAAGTCCGAGGCGAGGTCGACCAGCAGGTCGTCGATGCTCAGGACGCCCACGAACCGGTTGTCCCGCACGACGGCCAGGCGGCGCACCGCGTGGCTGCGGAACACGGCATAGGCAGCGTGCACGTCGCTGTCGGCGTCGATCGTCACGACCGGCGCGCTCATGACGCTGTCGACTCGGGCGTCGGGCGGGAGCCCACGGGCGAGCCCCCGACGGACCAGGTCGCGGTCGGTCACGATGCCCACCACGTGCTCGCCGTCCACGACGGCGAGGCAGCCGATCCCCGCGTGCTCCATGATCCGCGCCGCCTCTTCGATGCTTCGCTGGGGCTCGATACCGATCCCCGAGCGCCGCAGACTGTCGATCGTCTTCATGGCTCCTCCTCGCTCCGTCACCTCGCATGCCACCGCCTAGGGGCCCACCGCCTAGGGGACCACCTCCTACCGCCCCATGCCGGGGGCGCCGCCGCCGGTCCCGGGCAGCCGGCCCTGGGCAGCCGGTCCCGGGCAGCCGGCCCTGGGCAGCCGGCCCTGGGCAGCCGGTGCGAGACCCGGCAGCCGCTCAGCGGACCGTCTGCTCGGCCCGGACCACCTCTGCGTCAGGGCCCGGGAAGAAGAGCGTCTCGTGCTCGCTGTCCTTCCATCTGACCACGTACGGCGGAGCGCCGTCCGCCCCGTGGACCTCGACCACCTGGCACTCGCGCTGGAGCTCTCCGATGTGGTGGCCCCTGATGACGATCCGGTCACCGACGTTCGCTCGCATGCGTCCTCCTCGCTCCAGCCCGTCCCGACGTCCGTCCGCCGGCCACACCGCCATGGTCGTCCCGCGGACGCACGGTCAAAAGGGCCGAACGTCCCCATCCGGGCCCCGGTGGCGGCGCCCCGTCCGCCCCGGTCGGTGCCGGGACGGCGGTGCCCCTTCGACCGAGGACGAACCGGGCGCGTCGCGCTGCGGGTCGGGCCCGTCGACCGCCTCCCCGACGTCGAGGTCGAAGGCCCGCCCCACGCGCGGGGGACCGCTCGGGTCGGTCACGACGAGCACGCGGTCTCCGGGGCGGAGGCGCAGCTCGTGGTCGACGGGCAGGGGATGACCGTCGCGGACGACCGAGGCGACGAGGTCGGTCCGCGCCAGGCCGAGGTCGCCCGGGCGCCGGCCGGCCGCCGGCGACGAGGTCCGCACGGCGGCTCCCACCAGCACGAGCCCCACGGAGGGCAGCTCGGCGAGGCGGACGACGCTGGTCGCTCCCGCCGACTCCTCGACCAGCCCGACGAGGGCGGAGGCCGGCGACAGGGATGCGTCGACCCCCCAGGCGTCGTCGAAGAGCCATCGGTCGGCCTCGTCGTTGACCCTGGCCACGACGCGCGGGACGTCGAGCAGGCGCTTTGCGAGCACCGAGACGACGAGGTTCACCTCGTCACGGCCGACGCAGGCGACCAGCACGTCCGCCCGCAGCGCCCCCGCGGCCTCGAGGGCCCGAGGCGTGCACGCGTCGCCGACGGTGACAGCGAGGCCCAGCTCGGCGAGCTCGTCGGCCCGGGCGGCGTCGACCTCGACCACGACGACGGAGTGGCCGGCGGCAGCGAGGGCCCGCGAGACCTGCTCGCCGACCGCCCCGCCGCCGGCGACCACGGCGCGCATCAGTCGGGCCTCTCGCCGAGGAAGCCGTGCAGCCGGGCCAGCGAGCCCGAGGCGACCACGAAGGAGGCCAGGTCCCCCCGCCGCAGCACGGAGTCGGCCTCGGCTACGAAGGAGTGACCGGCACGGGTGATCTCGATCAGGTGGATCTCGCCCGGCACGGCGAACTCGCCGGCGGCGCGCCCGGCGAGGTAGTCGGGCACCGGCTCGCGCACGAGGACCGACTCGCCGTCGCCGAAGGTGTGCTCGGGGGCGAGGCGACGGTGGCGGAGCATCCGGTGCACGCGGTCGACGGTCATCGTGACCGACGTCACCACGGGCAGGCCGAGCAGGTTGGCCACCGGGGCCCGCTCGGCGTCGTGCAGCCTCCCCACGACCCGGGGGACGTGGTAGACGTCCCGGGCCAGCCGGGTCGTCACGAGGTTCACGCAGTCGCTCGAGGTGACGGCGACGAACGCGTCCGCTCGGGCGACACCCGCCACGTCGAGGACGTCTCGCCGGAGCCCGTCGCCGCGGTGGAACGACCCGCCGAAGGAGCCGGGCAGGCGACCACGGGCTCGCCGGTCGACGTCGACGGCGTCGACCTCGTCACCCTCGGCGTCGAGCTTGCGCACGAGCGCCGCCCCCGCCCGCCCGCACCCGACCACGACGACGTGCATCATGCCTCCCGTCCTGCGGGAGAGGGCTCCACGACCCGCCCGTCGTGGCGCCTTCCCGGCCCGGGACGGGCGGGGAGGCCGCGGGTCGCGCCGACAGGGCGGGGCGTGCCTGCTCGTGGGCGTCCGGCGGCGCGGTGCACGGCCTTGCGCAGCTCGTCGGCGAGCAGCAGGAGGGCCCCGAAGCCGACGAGGACGAGCCAGTCGGCGACCGACAGGGGCGCGGTGCCGAAGAGGTTCTGCAGCGGGGGCAGGTAGCTCACGGCGACGGCGACCCCCACGTCGAGGAGCGCCGCCCCGACGAGCGGTCGGTTCGACAGGAGGCCGATGGCGAACACGCTCTCGCGGTCGCTGCGCGCCGCGAAGAGGTTGAAGAGCTGGCTGACGATGATGCCCACCTGCACCAGGGTGATCGCCTCGCGGTAGGTCGGAGTGGAGGCGGTGAACGAAGCGTAGGGGAGGTGGGCGGAGTCGATCTTCCAGAAGAAGGCGAAGACCACGCCCGCGGACTCGATCGACCCGAGGAAGAGGAAGCGCCGCACCACCGCCCACGAGAAGAGGTGCTCGCTCGTGGGGCGGGGCGGGCGGTCCATCGTGTCGGGCTCGGGCCGCTCGGTGCCGAGCGCCAGCCCGGGGAGCACGTCGGACCCGAGGTCGATCGAGAGCACCTGGAGCGCCGTGAGCGGGACGAGCGGGAAGCCGAGGACGACGGCCGCCAAGATGGGCGCCAGCTCGGCCAGGTTGTGGCTGAAGATGTAGACGAGCACGTGGCGGATGTTCTGGTAGACGGAACGCCCGAGCTCGACCGCCGCGCTGATCGAGGCGAACGAGTCGTCGAGGAGGACCATCACTGCGGCGGCACGGGCCACGTCGGTGCCGCCACGGCCCATGGCCACGCCGATGCCAGCTCGTTTGAGGGCGGGAGCGTCGTTGACCCCGTCGCCCGTGACGGCGACGACCTCGCCGCGGCGCTCGAAGGCGTCGACGAGGCGGAGCTTGTGCTCCGGCCGGACCCGGGCGAAGAGGACCTGGACGTCGCCGCCGAGGAGGGCGTCGAGGGACTGGTCGTCGAGGGTGTCGAGCTCGGACCCGGTGACCACGCGTGCCGGTCCGTCGACGATGCCGACCCGCCGGGCCACCGCTTCGGCCGTCAGGCCGTAGTCCCCGGTCACCATCACCAGGCGGATGCCGGCGCGTCGGCAGGCGTCCACGGCAGCCGTGACCTCCGGTCGGGGGGGGTCGGCCATGCCGAGCAGCCCGAGGAAGGTCAGGCCCTCCTCTGCCTCGGCCTCGGCCACCCGTGCCGAGCCGACCGCCCTCGTTGCGACGGCGAGCACGCGGAGCGCCTGGCCGGCCAGGGTGTCGTTGACGCCGACGAGGTGGTCGCGCAGCGAGGTGTCGAGCGGACGGTCGCCGCTCCCGCACCGGGCGGTGGTGCAGCGCGCCAGGACCGCCTGGGGCGACCCCTTGGTGTAGGCGGCGAAGCCGCCGCCGACGCGGTGGACCGTGGTCATCACCTTGCGCTCGGGGTCGAAGGGGAAGACGGCGACCCGAGGGGACGAGCGGGTCTCGGCGGCGACGTCGAGACCGGCCTTGGCCGCCGCCACCAGGATGGCACCCTCGGTCGTGTCCCCGAGCACCCGCCATCCCTCCCGGCCTGCCGGCGGGACGAGGCGTGCGTCGCAGCACAGGGCGGCCGCCCGGAGCACCTCCGCCACCTCGGCGGCGCGCTCGACGACCCCCTCGGGCGCGTAGCCGGCACCCGTGACCGTGTGGAGCCCGCCCGGGCCGTAGACCTGTTGGACGGTCATCTCGGCCGTGGTGAGGGTGCCCGTCTTGTCGGTGCAGACCACGGTGGTCGAGCCCAGGGCCTCGACGGCCGCCAGCCGTCTGATCAACGCCTTGCGCTCCGCCATCCGCCGGACGCCGACCGCCAGCGAGACGGACAAGGTGGCCGGCAGGCCCTCGGGCACGAGGGCGACCATGACGGCGAGGGCGAACACGAAGGTCGCCACCGCCGGGTGCCCGGTGGCCACCCGGACGGCGAAGAGCACGGCGCCGACGGCGACGGCGACGGCAGCCACGCGCCGGGCCATGTCGGCGACCTGCCGCTGCAGGGGGCTCTGCTCGGTGCGCAAGCCGGCGGTCAGCCGGTAGACGCGGCCGAACTCGGTGGCCGCGCCGGTGGCGAACACGACGGCCTTGCCCGTCCCGTTCGCCACGGTCGTTCCCATGAAGACGCAGTTGCGGGCGTCCTGCATCGCCGTGGCGGCGGCCACGGCGTCGGGCGGGCGCCCGACCGGCTGGCTCTCGCCGGTCAGGGTGGCGAGCTCGACGGTCAGCTCGTGGGCCTCGACCACCCGGGCGTCGGCCGAGACGGCGTCGCCCGCCTCGAGGGCGACGACGTCGCCGGGGACGAGCGCGTCGGCGGGCACCTCGACGAGGTTGCCGGCGCGCAGCACGCGTGCCGAGCGGGGGACCATCGTCTGCAGGGTGGCCGCCGTGCGCTCGGCGGCGTGCTCCTGGCTGAACCCGATCGCCGCGTTGAGGGCCACGACGCCGAGGATGCCGAAGGTGAGCTCGAGGTTGGCGGGGTCGCGGGGCACCGACAGCAGGTAGGTGAGGAAGGTGAGGCCGGCCGACACGAGGAGGATGACAGCGAACATGTTGGTGAGCTGGGCGGCGATCTCGGCGAGCACCGACGGCCGTCGTGCCGGGGGGAGCTCGTTGCGCCCGCCCTCGAGGCGGCGTCGGGCCGCCTCGTCCTCGGTCAGGCCGCGGCGTGACGACCCGAGGGCGGCGAGCGCCTCGGGCGCGTCGAGCGCCCAGACCGGCGGCGCCCCGGGCGTGCTGTGCAAGGGTGGGCTCAACGGAGCTCGGGCTCCATGGCGATGGCGCCACAGGGGCACTCGGCGGCGCAGATCCCACAGCCCTTGCAGTAGTCGAGGTCGAACTCGTAGCCGTTGCCGGGGCCCAGCTTGACGACCGCGTTGTCGGGGCACACCCCGAAGCAGTTGTCGCACTCGAAGCAGTTCCCGCACGAGAGGCAGCGGCGTGCCTCGAAGAGGGCGTTGTCCTCGGCGAGCCCCGACACCACCTCCGTGAAGCCCGACGTCCGGCGGGCCGCCTCGAGCCGTGGCCGCTCCTGCTTGGGCGCGTCCGAGTAGTACCACGTGTTCAGGAGGTCGAAGGTCGCCAGCTCGTGCCGGGGCGGCGCGACGAGGTCACCACCGGCCAGCCAGGCGTCGATCTGGCGGGCCGACCGCTTGCCGTGGCCGACGGCCGTCGTCACGGTCCGCTCCCCGGCGACGACGTCGCCCCCGGCGAACAGGCCGGGACGCGTGGTCTGCGATCCCGGCCCGACGACGACGGTGTCGTCCCGCACCTCGACGTCGGGGAGGCCGGCGAGGAGGGAGAGGTCGGCCTCCTCGCCGAGGGCCAGCACGAGGGCGTCCGCCTCGAGCGCCTCGGTGCGACCGGTGGGCTGGGGGAACCCGTCGGCGTCGAGGGCCATCTGCTCGAGGACGAGCTCGCCGTCCTCGAACCCGGCGACGGTGGAGAGCCAGCGCATCCGGATGCCCTCCTCGACCGCCTCGCCCACCTCGACGTCGTGGGCCGGCATCCGGTCGCGGGTCCGCCGGTAGACGACGACGGGCTCGGTGACCCCGAGGCGGCGGACCGTGCGCGCCGCGTCGATGGCCGTGTCGCCCCCGCCGTAGACCGCCACCCGGCGCCCGAGGGCAGGCGGCGTCCCCTGCTCGGCCCCCGACAGGAGGCTCAGGGCGTCGAGCACCCGTGCGCTGTCCCCGGCCGGCAGGTAGGCGCGCTTGGCCAGTTGCGCGCCGACGGCGAGGAAGGTGGCGTCGAAGCCGTCCTCGGCGAGCACCGCGGCGAGGTCGTCCACGCGGCGGTCGAGCTCGACCTCGACTCCGAGCTCGAGGAGCCGGTCGACCTCCGCGTCGAGCACGTCCCGTGGCAACCGGTACACCGGGATGCCGTAGCGCATCATGCCGCCGAGGGCGCCCTGGGCCTCGCGGACCGTGACTCCGTGGCCGGAACGCCGGAGGTGATAGGCGGCCGACAGGCCGGCCGGCCCGCCGCCGACAACGAGCACGTGGCGTCCCGTGGGCGCGCCCGGACCGGGGAGCCGCCAGCCCCGGCGCACCGCCTCGTCGCCGAGGAAGCGCTCGACGGCGTTGATGCCGACCGACTCGTCGAGCTGGCCCCGGTTGCACGCCGTCTCGCACGGGTGGTAGCAGACCCGCCCCATGACGGCGGGGAACGGGTTGTCCTCCACCAGGAGCCGCCACGCGCCCTCGTAGTCGCCCTCCTCGGCCCGGTACAGCCATCCCTGGGCGTCCTCGCCCGCCGGGCAGGCGTCGTTGCACGGTGGGAGCCGGTGGACGTACACGGGGCGCTCGACCCGCCACGACCCGGTGCGGTTGGCCAGGCTGGAGCCGACCTCGAGGGTGACGGCGAACGGCTCGCCCGCCGCGCCGCCCGTCGAGGCATCGCCCGCCGCGGCGTCGTTCGGGTCGCCTGCTCGGGTCGGCGCCCGGCCCGTCACGGCGCCCCCTCTCCCACCGCGGGACCGTCGAGGGGCTCGGCGTCCGCGCGGGCTCCCTCGCCCGGCGCGAGGGCCTTTCCCCCGTCACCCGCGTCACCCGCGTCACCCGCGTCACCCGCGTCACCCGCGTCACCCGCGTCACCGAGGAGCCGGTAGCGGGCGATGTTGGCGTCCGCCGTCGCCTGGATCCGGGCGACCACGTCGGGCCGGCCGGGCCGGTCGTCGGTGGCGAAGAGGTGACGGTACCGCCCCTGCAGCCGCAGGTACGCCTCGACGGGCACGCGGCGGCGGATGCGGGACACCGAGGTCACCTCCCCGTCGACGGCGGTGAACACCGGGAACAGCCCGCTCTCCGTGGCGAGGCGGGCGACGCGGACGGTGTCCCTCGACGCCGTCTGCCACCCGAGGGGGCAGGGGACGAGGACGTGGAGGTAGCGCGCCCCGTGCACGGCCATGGCCGCCTCGACCTTCGCCTCGAGGTCGAAGAGGTCGGCGACGGTGGCCGTGGCGACGTAGGGGACGTCGTGGGCCATGGCGATGCGCGGGAGGTCCTTGCCCTCGCCGAAGGGTGCGCCCGGGTCGGGGCCGACCGCCTCGGTGGTCGCCGTGCGGGCGCCGGGGGGCGTGGCCGCCGAGCGCTGGACCCCGGTGTTCATGTAGGCCTCGTTGTCGTA
This sequence comes from uncultured Acidimicrobiaceae bacterium, assembly GCA_964610905.1. Taxonomy (GTDB): domain Bacteria; phylum Actinomycetota; class Acidimicrobiia; order Acidimicrobiales; family RAAP-2; genus JAJZJT01. Next base: position 9,860 of record CAZSYT010000057.1, on the reverse strand, counting down.
GCAGACGAAGAGCACGTCGTCGCCGCGTTCGAACATCCCCGACAGGCAGGCGAGCCCGATGTCGACCGTCCCGCCGTCACCGGCCTGGGCGACGACCCTGACGTCGTCGTGCCCGGTGGTGGCGAGCGCCGCTGCCACGCCCGTGGCGACTGCTGCTGCGTTGCCGAAGAGCGAGTGGAGCCACGGGAGCTGCCACGACGTCTCCGGGTAGGGGGTCGTGAAGACCTCGAGGCAGCCGGTGGCGTTGACGGCGACCACCTTCCCGCCGGTCGCCCGCATCGCCGCGTCGAGCACGTAGCGGGCCCCGAGCGCCTCGCCGCACCCCTGGCACGCCCGATGCCCCGACGTGAGGGCGTTCGAGCGCCCGGGGTCCGCCTGCACCGTCCGCCGCTCGAGGGCCACGAGGCGGTTGCCGACGGCGAAGCTGCCCACCTGGTAGTACTTGACCGGCGCCCTGGTCCCCGCGGTAGCGCCCTCGCCGAGGGTGGCCCGCACGGGGGCGTCGTGCTCGTCCACGTTCCCTCCCTCCGGGTCCTCAGACCGCCGGAGGGACGCGGGCCCCCCGGTCGCGCAGGATGTTCTCGGCGCTCGGCCCCGACCGGGCCGACGAGTCCATGCGGGCCAGCTCGCGCTCGACGACGGCGTGGTCGAGGTCGAGGAAGGTGAGGGACCCGAGCGTCCCGTCGCAGGCCTGCTCGAGCACCCCGGCGAGCGACGCCTGGGTGATCGGCCGGCCCCCGAGCCCGGCCACGACGGTGGCCACCCCGGCGCGCCCGCTCAGGGCGAGCGTGACGTCGGTGGCGAGCACCCCGCCGAGGCCGGCGCTGAACGCCTTCTCGACCACGACGACGGACCGGGCGTCGGAGACGGCGTCGGCGAGCGCGTCCGCCGGGAACGGCCGGAACGTGGTGAGCCCCACCACGCCGACACGCCGACCCTGCGTGCGGGCGGCGTCGACGGTGTCCTCGAGGGTGCCGAGCACCGAGCCCATGGCGACGACCACGACTTCGGCGCCCTCGGTCCGGTACGGCTGCACGAGGCCCCCGGCGCGGCGCCCGAAGTGGTCGGCGAACGCCGCGGCCACGTCCTCGACGGCCCCGAGAGCCCGCAGCTGCTTGGCGTGGCCGAGGTAGCGGACCTCCTCGAACGCCTCGGGACCGACCATGGCGCCGATGGACACGGGGTGGTCCGGGTCGAGGACCTGTCGGGGGACGAACGGCGGCACGAAGGCGTCGACCTGCTCGGCCGTCGGGAGGTCGACCCGCTCGAAGGCGTGGGTGAGGACGAAGCCGTCGACGCACACCATCACCGGGAGCGAGAGGGCCTCGGCCAGTCGGAACGCCTGCACGTGGAGGTCGACCGCCGCCTGGTTCGACTCGGCGAACAGCTGGACCCACCCGGCGTCACGCACGGCCATGGCGTCCGAGTGGTCGTTCCAGATGTTGATCGGCGCGCCGATCGCCCGGTTGGCCAGCGTCATCACCACCGGCAGCCCGAGGCCCGCCGCGTTGTAGACCGCCTCGGCCATGTAGAGGAGGCCCTGGCTGGCCGTGGCCGTGTACGCGCGTGCCCCGGCGGCCGAGGCGCCGATGGCCACCGACATGGCGGCGAACTCGGACTCGACGTTGACGAAGCGGCAGGGTGCGAGCTCTCCCGCCTTCACCATGGCGCCGAGGGCCTCGACGATGTGGGTCTGCGGCGTGATCGGGTACGCGCACACGACCTGCGGCCGGCACCGGGCCACCGCCTCTGCCACCGCCCGCGAGCCCTCAAGCTGGCGGAGCAACCCGGTGCTCCTCCCGCGAGCGGAGAACGTCGGCGAACGCCTCGGTGGCCGCCGCCACGTTGCCCTCGCCCGTCCTGCCCGAGAAGCGCTGCTCGATGGAGGCGGCCAGGGCGTCGAGCGTGACGACGCCGGTGAGCGCGGCGAGCCCGCCGAGCAGGGCGGCGTTCGGCACGGGCCGACCGATCCGCCGGCGGGCGATCTCGGTGGCGGCGACGGTCGCCACGTGGGCCCGTGGCAGTGCGGCGACGGCGTCTCCGAGCGCGAGCCGCTCGAGGCCCAGGCTGGTGTTGACCAGGAGGTAGCCGCCGGGGCGCAGCCCGCCCAGCAGGTCGACCTGGCCGAGCAGCGTGGCGTCCTGGACGACGACGGCGTCGGGGTCGAGGACGGGCTCGCGGGTGCGGATGGGGCCGTCCGACATGCGGCAGAACGCCGCTACGGGCGCCCCGGCCCGCTCGGAGCCGAAGCTCGGGAACGCCTGTGCGTAGCGCCCCTCGAGGAACACGGCGACCGACAGCAGCTCGGCAGCCGTCACGACGCCTTGCCCGCCGCGACCGTGGAAGCGCACCTGGAAGGTCGTGGCCGCCGTCGCCGGGCCCGTCCTCCCGGTGCCGTTCCCTGCGTCCGACGGCGCTGTCGCCTGCGTCCCCGTGTCGCCCGGCGTCGCCATGGACCTCCTCCGCTCCCTCGTCCGCTCCGTCGGTCGCCCGCTCCCGTTCGCCGGCTGCGCCGGCGCCCACGGCCAGCATGGGCTGCCCGCCCGTGGCGGGGTAGGGCCGTTGGGCCCTTGGCCCCTGCGGGGTGGTCCTGCACACTCGGGGTGAGGACCGCCGACGGCGCGCGAGGTCGCCGACCCGCGACGCGAGGCGACGAGAGGAGGCCGACCATGCGGGCGCTGGCGTGGTTCGAGGAGCTCGGTGTGGCGGACGTGGCGATCGCCGGGGGCAAGGGCGCCAACCTGGGCGAGCTGACCGGCGCCGGACTGCCGGTCCCGCCGGGCTTCGTCGTCACCAGCGAGGCGTACCTCGACGCCGTCGAGCGCAGCGGGGCCCGCGCCGAGCTGGCCCGGCTGCTGGCCGAGGTCGACACGACAGACCCCGACGGGCTCACCGGCGCCGCCGAGCGCGCCCAGCAGCTCGTCCGGGAGACGCCGCTCCCTCCCGAGCTGGCGCGCGCCGTCCTCGACGCCTACCACAAGCTCGGGGCGGGGACCGTGGTGGCCGTCCGGTCGTCCGGCACCGCCGAGGACACGGCGGGGACCTCGTTCGCCGGCATGAACGCCACCTTCACCAACGTGGCCGGGGACGACGAGCTGCTCGCCCGCATCGTCGACTGCTGGGCCTCGGCCTACGGCCGCCGGGTGATCGCCTACCGCGCTGCCGAGGGGGTCGCCGAGGAGCCGAGCCTCGCCGTGATCGTCCAGGTGATGGTCCCGTCCGAGCGCTCGGGGGTGCTCTTCACCGCCGACCCGGCCACCGACGCCACCGACGTGGTGGTCATCGAGGCCGCCTTCGGCCAGGGAGAGGTCGTCGTCTCCGGGATGGTCGAGCCCGACACGTACCTGGTCGGCAAGGACGGGCCGACCATCCAGAGCATCCGGGTCGGCCACCAGGGGTTCAAGATCGTGCGGGGCGCCGACGGCCGGGACGAGCGCGTGGAGCTCACCGACGAGGAGGGCGCGCAGCGCGTCCTCGCCAACGAGGAGGTCCTCGAGCTGGCCAGGCTGGGGATGGCCGTCGAGCGCCACTACGGGGCTCCCCAGGACTGCGAGTGGGCGATGGCCGGTGGGCAGACCTTCCTCGTCCAGTCGCGGCCGGTGACCACGTTGCACCGGCGCTCCGAGCCCGCGCCCGGCGGCCAGCAGGTGCTGGTGAGCGGGCTCGCCGCCTCGACGGGCCGGGCGTCGGGCGCGGTGCGGGTCCTCACGAGCCCCGACGAGGGCGGGAAGCTCCTCGACGGGGAGGTGCTGGTGGCCCCCATGACGAGCCCCGACTGGGTGCCGGCCATGCGCCGTGCCGCGGCGCTCGTCACCGACGGTGGTGGCATGACCTGCCATGCCGCCATCGTCTCGCGCGAGCTCGGCGTGCCGTGCGTGGTGGGCACCCGCGACGCCACCTCCGTCCTCCACGACGGCCAGGTCGTCACGGTCGACGGTGCCCGCGGCCAGGTGCTCGAGGGCGCCGCCGTCGGCGAGGCCGCCGAGCGGGCCCCGCTCGTCGCCGCCCGGGCCGCGGCGTCGGCCGACGGCACGGCGCGTGCCCCGCTCGCCACCCGGCTCTACGTCAACCTGGCGGTGGCCGAGCACGCCGAGGAGGTGGCGGCGATGGACGTCGACGGCGTGGGCCTGCTGCGTGCGGAGTTCATGGTCGCCGACGCCCTCGGCGGGGTCCACCCCCGTCTGCTGCTCCAGCGAGGCGAGGAGCAGGGCTTCGTCGACGCCATGTCGGCGTCCCTGCTCCGGATCACCAGGGCGTTCGCACCGCGCCCGGTCGTCTACCGGAGCATCGACTTCCGCTCGAACGAGTTCCGCGGCCTCGAGGGAGGCGAGGACGTGGAGCCGCACGAGGAGAACCCGATGATCGGCTACCGGGGCGCCTTCCGGGCCGTCGACCAGCCGGACCTGTTCCGCCTCGAGCTCGACGTGCTGGGCAGGGTGGCGGCCGAGACGCCGAACCTCCGGCTCATGATCCCCTTCGTGCGCACGGCGTGGGAGCTCGAGCGCTGCCTCGCCGTCGTCGACGACCACCCCCTCGCCCGCTCGTTGCCCGTGTGGGTGATGGCCGAGGTCCCCTCGGTCGCCTACTGGATCCCCACCTACGCGGCGATGGGCATCGAGGGCGTCTCCATCGGCAGCAACGACCTCACCCAGCTGACCTTGGGGGTCGACCGCGACTCGACCGTGCTCTCCGAGCTGTTCGACGAGGCCGACCCCGCCGTCGTCGACGCGGTCCGCCGCATCGTCGAGGCGTGCGGCGAGGCCGGCATCACCTCGTCGCTGTGCGGGCAGGCGCCGTCCAACCGGCCCGAGTACGCCGAGCTGCTCGTGCGTCTCGGCATCACGTCGATCTCGGTCAACCCCGACGCCGTCGAGGCCGTGCGACGAACGGTCGCCGCCGCCGAGTGGCGGCTCGTGCTCGAGGCCGCCGACCCGGCCCGGGCTGCGCCGCCCCGGCTCGCCCCCCACCACGCGCTCAACGGCCGCGCGGGCCGACCGCTGGCCCGCCGCTAGCTGCGGCGCCGGCGCCGGCGCCGGTCTCCGGTGTCACCTGGGCGTCGGGGACGTCCTCGGCCAACGACAGGTAGCTCTCGTCCTCCTGGGCGGTGTGGAGGGCGAGCACCGCGTAGAGCCCGTAGAGGGTGCGCCGGAGCTCGGCGACGTCGAGCTCGTCGGGGCGCTCGTCGCCGATCTCGTCGAGGAGCCCGGTCAGGCGACGGACCTGCCGGGCGATCTCGACGTGGGCCCGGCTCATGGTGCCGGTCGGGTCCCGTCCGCGCAGGACCCGTCCCACCGCCGGGTAGAGCGTCTGCTCCTCGGCGGCCTCGTGGGGGGCGATCACCTCGACCAGGAAGCGGTGCGCGTCGCGGACCAGGTCCATCGCCACGGCGTCGTCTTCCGTCCCGAGCGCGTCGGCGGCCTGGCGGACGCGCACGAGGCCGGCGCGGATGGCCCGGTGCTCGAGCCGGAACCGCCGGAGGACCGCCTCGTCCGCCGCACTCGGGCGCTCCTCGAGGGCGGCGGGGTGCAGGGCTCGGAGGGCGTTGGCGATGGCCACCACGTCGATGCCCTCCTGCAGCACGGCGCCCCAGACGGCGGGGAGCAGGCCGAGACCCGCCGCGGCCATGGCGGCGAGCGAGAGGGACATGCCGACGGCCACGCTCTGGAGGGCGATGGACCGGCTGCGGCGGGCGAGCGCCGCCGCCTCGCCGAGGCGGTCGATGCGGTCGACGGTGAGGACCACGTCGGCGGCCTCCGAGGAGGCGGTGGCACCGCGGGCCGACAGGGAGACGCCCACGTCGGCGAGGGCGAGCGCCGGGGCGTCGTTGATGCCGTCGCCCACCATCGCCGTGGGGGCCCGGCGGCGCTCGAGGCGCACGGCCGCCAGCTTGTCCTCGGGGGAGCACTCGGCCAGCACCTCGTTGACGCCCACCAGAGCGCCGACCGCCTCGGCCACCTCGGGTCGGTCGCCGGTCACGAGCACGACCCGCCGCATGCCGGAGCGGCGCAGGAGCCGGACGGTGCGGGCGGCGTCGGGACGGACGGGGTCGTCGAAGACGAGGACACCGGCGGGCGCGCCGTCCACCGACACGAAGACGGTCAGCGACCCGTCGAGCCGGGCCCGCCGCCTGGCCAGGCGGGCCCACGGGGGCAGGCCCCGCACCCCGGCCCAGGAGGCCTCCCCGACGGACACCTCGTGCCCGTCGACCGTGCCGCGCACCCCGGTGCCGGGACGTTCCTCGACGTGCTCGGGGAGGACGAGCTCGCACCCGCGCTCGGTCGCCGCCGCCACGACGGCCGAGGCGAGGACGTGGGGGGAGAGCTGGTCGAGGGAGCCGGCGAGGCGCAGCAGCTCGTCGGGCGCGAGGTCCCCTGCCACCACGACGTCCGAGAGGACGGCCCGGCCGGTCGTGAGGGTCCCCGTCTTGTCGATCAGCAGCGTCGTGCACCGGGCCAGACGCTCGAGCGCAGCCCCGCCTTTCACCACGACGCCGCGCCGAGCGGCGCGCGACAACCCGGCGACCAGGGCGATGGGGGCGGCGAGGATCAGCGGGCACGGGGTGGCGACCACGAGCACGGCGACCGCCCGGGTCGGTCCGGCCGCAGCCCATGCGCCTGCCGCCGCGGCGGCCGTGAGCGGCAGGAACCACAGGGCGACGCGGTCGGCGAGCCGCACGAACGGGGCCTGCGACGCCTCGGCCTGGGCCACGAGGCGCACCACGCCGGCGAAGGTGCTCTCCTCGGCCGTCGCCGTCGCCCGGAGGTCGAAGGCGCCGCCCGCGTTCACGACCCCGCTGCGCACCGGTGCGCCCCGGGCCCGCTCGACCGGGAGCGGCTCGCCGGTCAGCGCCGACTCGTCGAGGGTCGCCACCGCCGAGGCGACGGTCCCGTCGACGGGGACGACCTCGCCCGTCGTCACCGCAAGCAGGTCCCCCCTCGTCACCTCGGCCAGGTCGACGGTGCCGAGGGCGCCGTCACGGTAGCGGTGGGCGGTCCGAGGCGTGCGCTCGACGAGGGCGTGGAGGTCGCGCCGGGCCCGGCCCTCGGCCCAGCCCTCGAGCGCCCGCCCCGTGGTGAGCATGACGGCGACCACCGCCGCCGCCAGCACCTCGCCGACGGCCAGCGCCCCCGCCAGCGCCACGAGGGCGATCACGTCGACGCCCACCCGCTCGTGGCGGAGCGAGAGGCCGATCGTCCACGCCGCGTAGGCGACGCCGCCGGCCCCGGCGGCCGTCCATGCCGCGTCCCCCGAGCTCCCCGCCCCGACGAGGTGGAGGAGCCCCCCCGCGGCCAGCGCCCCCAGCGTGGCGGCGAGCAGGGCGAGCGCGGCGTGGCGCGCCGACCGCCATCTCCGGGGGCGCCAGCGCTCCACCATCGTCGCGATGGTGGGCGCCTTCCCGCCCGGCCGCCAGGGTCGAACGTCACGGGGGCCGGCGCCCCGGCCGCCGACGCGTCCGGGAGCGGGCCCTTCGGCCCTGGTCGGAGCGGGGTCCACGCCGTACGCTCGCGTGGTGGAGCAGGAGGTCGCGCCCCGGGGCATCGGGGCGGGGGAGCCCGCCTCGGCGGGCCTCGGCCCCGACGAGGTGCGGGCCCGGCGCGAGGCGGGCCTGGCCAACCTGGTGCCCCCGGTGCCGGGGCGGACCGTGCTCGACATCCTCCGGGCCAACGTGCTCACGCGCTTCAACGCCATCCTCGGCGCGTTGTCGGTGGTGGTCTTCGTGGTCGGCCCCCTGCAGGACGCCCTCTTCGTCGCCGTCCTCGTGGCGAACACCTTCATCGGCATCCTGCAGGAGGTGCGCTCGAAGCGGGCGCTCGACCGGCTGGCCGTGCTCACCGCGGCGCGGGCCAGGGTCGTGCGCTCGGGCGCGGTCGCCGAGGTCGGGCTCGACGACGTGGTGCTCGACGACCTCGTCGACCTCCGCCCCGGCGACCAGGTCGCGGTCGACGCCACCGTCGTCACGAGCGACGGCCTCGAGGTCGACGAGTCGCTCGTGAGCGGGGAGGCGGAGCCGGTGGCCAAGGAGCCGGGCGAGCCGTTGCTGTCGGGGAGCTTCGTCGCCGCAGGCTCGGGCCGGGCACGGGCGACGCGGGTGGGGCCGGCCGCCTACGCGGCCCGGCTCCAGGCCGAGGCCCGCCGCTTCAGCCTCATCCGCTCCGAGCTCCAGCAGGGGACGAACCGGATCCTGCGGGCCGTGACGTGGGTGATGGTCCCCGCAGGCGTCGCGCTCGTCGTCACCCAGGTCCTCCGCAGCCACCAGCCCTTGGCGGACGCCCTGCGCGGCTCGGTGGCGGGCGTCGGTGCGATGGTCCCCGAAGGTCTGGTCCTGCTCACGTCGGTGGCCTTCGCCGCCGGGGCGCTGCGCCTCGCCCGACGGCGCGTCCTCGTCCAGGAGCTCGCCGCCATCGAGGGGCTGGCCCGGGTCGACGTCCTCTGCATCGACAAGACGGGGACGCTCACCGAGCCCGGGATGCACGTCGACGCCGTCGAGCCGCTCGGGCGGTTCGACGGCGTCGAGGTCGCGGACGTGCTGGCCGCCGTCGCCGCTGCGGACCCCGCGCCGAACGCCACCATGCAGGCGCTCGCCGGCCGCCCGGCCCCCGTCGAGCCGTGGCAGGTCGTCGGGCGGGTCCCGTTCTCCTCGGCCCGCAAGTGGAGCGCCACCGCCTTCGCCACCCACGGGACCTGGGTGCTCGGCGGCCCCGACGTGCTCGGCGTCGTGCCGGGCGGGCCGGTCGACGCGGCGGCCGGGGGGCACCGGGCCGAGGGGCGGAGGGTCCTGCTGCTCGCCCGTGCCCGCGGGCTCCCCGACGGCCGGGGCGCGCCCGACGGTCTCGAGCCGGCGGCCCTGGTCGTGCTGGCCGAGCGCCTCCGCACCGACGCTGCCGCGACCGTCCGCTACCTGCTCGACCAGGGCGTGACCGTGACCGTCCTGTCGGGGGACGCCCCCGAGACGGTCGCCGCCGTGGCGGCGCGGGTCGGCCTCGCGCCGGCGGGGCCCCCGTGCGACGCGTCGACCCTCGGAGAGGGGGACGGCTCGCTGGCGGCCGTGCTCGAGAGGACCAGGGTGCTCGGCCGGGTGCGCCCGCACCAGAAGCTCGAGGCCGTCGAGGCCCTCCAGGCGTCGGGCCACGTCGTCGCCATGGTCGGGGACGGGGTGAACGACGTCCCCGCCTTGAAGCAGGCCGACCTGGGCATCGCCATGGGGTCGGGGAGCGAGGCGAGCCGGTCCGTCGCCCGCCTCGTCCTCCTCGACAGCTCGTTCGCCGCCGTGCCCCTGGTGCTGCGCGAAGGACGGCGGGTCATCGCCAACATCGAGCGGGTGGCCAACCTCTTCGTCACGAAGACGGTCTACGCGGCCGTCCTCGCGGCCACCGTCGCCGTGGCCGGCGTCCCCTACCCGTTCTTCCCCCGCCACCTCACCATCGTGAGCACCCTCACCATCGGCGTCCCCGGCCTGGCCCTCGCCCTCGCGGCGGGCGCGCCGCGGGCCACGTCGGGCTTCGTCGCCAAAGTCGTGGCCTTCACCCTGCCGACCGGCGTGGTCGCCGCCGCCGCGACGTTCGCCGCCTACGCCCTCGCCCGCGCCGGCCACCAGGCGTCGGAGACCCAGGCGCGCACCACGGCGATGCTCGTCCTCTTCTCCCTCGGGCTGTGGGTGCTCGCCATGGTGGCTCGCCCCCTCGACGGGCTCCGGCTCGCCCTCGTCGTCGCCATGGGGGCGTGCCTGGTGCCCCTCTTCGCCCTCCCGACGGCTCGACGGCTCCTCGACCTCGCCGTCCCGCCGGTCCCCGTCCTCGTCGAGGGCGCGGTGGTGGTCGCCCTCGCCCTCCTCGTCCTCACCGTTGTGCGCCGGCCGGCGC
>CAZSYT010000056.1:0-20390 GCA_964610905.1 uncultured Acidimicrobiaceae bacterium | reverse complement strand
ATCTCGGGCGACGTCCTCACCGACATCGACCTCTCGGCGGTCGTCCGGCACCACGACGAGCGAGGCGCCCTGGCCACGCTGGCCCTGAAGGCGGTCGAGAACCCGCTCGAGTTCGGGATCGTCATCACCCGCGAGGACGGCTCGGTCGAACGGTTCCTCGAGAAGCCCACGTGGGGACAGGTCTTCAGCGACACCATCAACACGGGCATCTACGTGCTCGAGCCCGGCATCTTCGACTTCATCCCCGAGGGGCGCCCGGTCGACTTCTCGGGCGAGACGTTCCCGGCCGTGCTCGAGGCGGGACGGCCCCTGAGCGGGTTCGTGACGGAGGGCTACTGGGAGGACGTCGGCACCCTCGAGGCCTACCTCCGGGCCCATCAGGACGTCCTCGACGGGCGGGTGCAGGTCGACATCGCCGGCTTCCAGCTGCGTCCGGGCGTCTGGCTGGGCAAGGGGGCGGAGGTCGACCCCACGGCCGTCATCGACGGACCTGCGGTCATCGGCGACAACAGCGTCGTCGGACCGGGAGCCCACCTCGGGAGCTACTGCACGCTCGGACGCAACCTCAAGGTGGGGGACAACGCCATCGTCGAGCGGTCGGTCGTGCACGACAACGCCTACCTCGGGCCGGGTGTGCGGATCGAGGGCAGCGTGCTCGGCCGGGGCGCCGACCTGCGACCCGGTGCTCGCTGCGAGGAGGGCGTCGTGCTCGGCGAGTCCTGTTTCGTCGGGGCGCACGCCGAGCTCCGCAGCGGGGTCAAGGTCTACCCGTTCAAGACGGTCGAGGCCGGCGCCATCGTCAACTCGTCCATCGTGTGGGAGTCGCGGGGTGCCCGCTCGCTCTTCGGCCGTGACGGCGTGGCCGGTCTGGCGAACGTCGACATCTCCCCCGAGCTGGCCGTGCGGCTGTCGATGGCCTGGGCGTCGACGCTCGAGAAGGGGAGCACGGTGACCGCCTCGCGGGACACGAGCCGGGCGGCGCGGGTGCTCAAGCGGGCGATCATGGTGGGCTGCAACGCGGCAGGCGTCAACGTCGACGACCTCGAGGCGGCCACGGTGCCCGTCACGCGGTTCCAGGTGCGCACCTCGGGGAGCCTCGGCGGGGTCACGGTCAGGCTCGATCCCGCCGACCCCCAGTCCGTGGTCGTGCGCTTCGTCGACGAGAACGGCGTCGACCTCGACGAGTCGACCCAGCGCAAGATCGAGCGCCTCTACTACCGGGAGGACTTCCGGCGCGTGGCGGCCCGCGAGATCGGCGACATCGGCTTCCCGCCGCGGGCCCTCGAGTACTACACGGCCGCGCTCATCGAGTCGGTGGACCTCTCGCGTGCCCGTGGTGCGGGGCTCAAGCTCGTCCTCGACTACTCGTTCGGCACGGCCAGCTTCGTGATGCCGAACCTCCTCGCCAAGCTGGACGCCGAGGTGCTCGTCGTCAACCCGTACGCCAACACGGCCAACGTCGTCGGGTTCGACCGGGCCGCCGCTGCGGCCCGTGTGGCCGAGCTCGTCCGGGCGTCGGGCGCGCACCTCGGCGCGGTCATCGACCCCGGTGGCGAGCACGTCACGGTGGTCGACGACGGAGGGCACGTCCTGAGCGACGACGAGACCCTGCTCGTCGTGCTGACGCTCGTGACCGAGGACCGCCCGGCCAAGCGGGTGGCGCTGCCGGTGGCGGTCAGCCGGGTCGCGGAGGAGATCTGCCGGCGCGCCGGGACCGAGATCGTCTGGACGAAGCTGTCGGCCCCGCACCTGATGGAGGTGGCCAGCCAGCCCGACGTGGTGCTGGCGGCGAGCCAGACCGGTGGCTTCATCTTCCCCGGTGTCCTCCCCGCCTTCGACGCCGCCGCCACGCTGGTCCACCTGCTCGGGCTGCTGACCGGCTCGGGCCGGTCGCTCTCCGACCTCGTGGCGGCCCTGCCGAAGGTCCACATCGCCCACCAGGCGGTCCACACGCCCTGGGAGCGGACCGGGATGGTGATGCGGACCCTGATGGAGCGCTACCACGGACGTGACCCGGTGCTCGTCGACGGCATCAAGGTGGTCGGCGAGGACGGGTGGGTGCTCGTCATCCCCGATCCCGAGGAGCCCATGACCCACGTGTGGGCCGAGGCGCCGACCGAGGCACAGGCAGGTGCCCGGGTGCAGGAGCAGGCGGTCCTCGTCCGCCAGCTGCTGCGCTGACCGGTGGGGCCTGCGGCCTCCGAACCGGTGCCTGCGAAGCGGGTCGTTCGCCCGGCGCAGCGTGCTCGCGACCGCGCGGCGCTCCGCTCCGCGGCCCCGGCGGGCCCCGGCGCCGTCGGGTAGGGTCCGGGCCATGGACACGCCCGAGGACCTCCGCTACTCGACGGACCATGAGTGGGTCCGGGTCGCCGGCGACCGCGTCCGCGTCGGGATCACCGACTACGCCCAGGACGCGCTGGGTGACGTCGTCTTCGTCGACGTTCCGGCAGTGGGCACGACGGTCGAGGCAGGCGCGGCCGTGGGCGAGATCGAGTCGACGAAGTCGGTCTCCGAGGTGTACGCCCCGGTGGGCGGGGAGGTGGTGGCCGTCAACACGTCGCTCGCCGACCGCCCGGAGCAGCTGAACAGCGACCCCTACGGTGAGGGCTGGATCTGCGAGCTGCGGCCCACCGACCCGTCCGCTGTCGAGGGCCTGCTCGACGCCCCGGCCTACCGGGCGCTCGTCGACGGCTGAGCCGTGGCGAGCACGCCGTCGAGATCTCGGGACGCGGTCGTGGCCGCACCGGAGGGGTCGGACCGGGTCGCCGGGGCGGGAGCGGCTACCGTGGGGCGCGTGTTCTGCCACCAGTGCGGCCATCGGAACCCCGCCGGGGTCAAGTTCTGCTCGGCGTGCGGCGCGGCGCTGACGGTGTCCGCCCCGGAGACGACGACGGTGTCGGTCCAGCCCGTCGACGACCTCTCCGACGCGGTCGAGGACGAGTCGTCGGTGGGGCTCCTCGAGCTGCCCCGCACGGCACCGATGCTGGTGGTCAAGCACGGTCCCCAGGCGGGTACCCGGTTCGTCCTCGACGCACCGGTGGTGCGGGTGGGTCGCCATCCCGACAGCGACATCTTCCTCGACGACATCACCGTGTCGCGGCGGCACGCCGAGTTCGTGACCGAAGGGACCACGACGCGCCTGCGCGACCTCGGGTCGCTGAACGGGACCTACGTCAACCGCGAGCGCATCGAGGACGCGGCGCTGTCCAGCGGGGACGAGGTGCAGGTCGGCAAGTTCAAGCTCGTGTTCCTGGCGGCGGTGAGCGAATGACGCTCGCGGCGAAGGGGCCCGACGAGCCGTGGCCCAGCGACGGCGCAAGGTGAGCGGGCGCTCCTACCTGTCGATCGGGGACGTCCTCACGCTGCTCCGCCAGGAGTTCCCCGACATCACGATCTCGAAGATCCGCTTCCTCGAGAGCCAGGGCCTCGTCAACCCCGAACGGACCCCGTCGGGGTACCGGAAGTTCTACGACGCCGACGTGGAGCGCCTCCGGTGGGTGCTCCGTCAGCAGCGTGAGCACTTCCTCCCCCTCAAGGTGATCAAGGACCGTCTCGACGGGCGCGAGACGGAGCGCCCAGGGGAGAGCCTGGCGGAGAGCCCCGGGGTCCCCGCTCGCCGACCGGCCGCTCCGGTGGACGTCGAGGGGTCCGCCGAACTGGTCGAGGTCGGCGCCGTGCCGAGCCCGGCTGGGGCCGCCGCCGTCGAGACCAGGGCGCACGCAGGGGCGGCAGCCCCGGTCGGCGCACCGGCCCACTCGGTCACGGGGCTCGCCGCCGCGACGGCGCCGGGGCGCGTCGACGCCCCCGGACCGGTGCCCGCGGCCGGCTCGCCCGGTCCGCGGGGATCGGACGCCGGCGGTGCCCCCCGCAACGGGGGTCCGCGGGCCGACACCCCCGCTGTCCTCGAACGACGTCCGCCGATCGCCCCGACGTCGGGACCGGCACCCGGGGGACCGGCACCCGGGGGCGACCGTGGTGCGGGCACCGGTTCCTCCGGCGCGTCGGGCTCGCACCCGGGGGGTGCGGAGGCTCGGCCCGAACGCGAGGGCAGTGCGCCACCGCCGTCCGTGGCTCCGCCTCCGGCGAGCCCGGGCCCGGGCACCTTCGGGGCTGCGCCCTCCGAGGGGACGACGTCCGGGGTCCCTCCGACCGCTCCGGAGCCCGCCGCGGGTGGCGGGCCGGTGCCGCTGTCGCCGACGCGGCCCGCCGGCGGCGTCGGGCTCACGGCGGACGAGCTGGCGGTCGCGGCGGGGGCAGACCCGGCGGTGGTGAGCCAGCTGCGCGAGTACGGCCTGATGGCGCCGGTCGTCCTCGGCGGCGTCGAGTACTTCGACGAGGGTGCCTTGGCGGTAGCCAAGCTGGCCGCGTCCTTCGCCGCCTACGGCATCGAGCCCCGGCACCTGCGCCTCTACAAGCACGCCGCGGAGCGTGAGTCCGGCTTCATCGAGCAGGTGGTCCTGCCGCTCCTGCGCCAGCGGAACCCCGAGTCTCGGGGGCGTGCCGCCACCACCGCCGCCGAGCTGGCCCGCCTCGGCCAGGCGTTGCGGAGCGAGCTGGTGCGCCAGGCGCTCGGGGCGCTCCTCGGGCACGACGCCGTCCAGCCCTGAGCCGCAGCAGGGCGCTCGATGGCCGCCGCGGCGCGAGCCGAGCGGCAGCCGGTCCGACTACATTGCAGGCATGGTCGAAGTTCGCCTACGCGCCGTGCGGGTCGACCTCCAGTCGAACACCCCGGTCCTGCTCCTGCAGGAGCCCGAAGGTGTGGGACGGACGTTGCCCATCTTCATCGGGGCGCCGGAGGCGACGGCGATCGCCTTCGCCCTCCAGGGGATGGACACGCCGAGGCCGATGACCCACGACCTCATCCGTGACCTCCTCGACGCGCTGGGGGCGACGGTGGCGAGGGTGATCGTGACCGAGCTGCGCGGGTCGACCTACTACGCGGAGATCGTCCTCGACCAGGGAGGCCGCGAGCTCTCCGTGTCCTCGAGGCCCTCGGACGCCGTGGCCGTGGCCGTCCGGACCGGCTCGCCGCTCTTCGTGGCGGACGAGCTGATGGACGCCGAAGGCATCCTGCTGGCCGTGGAGGACGAGGCAGAGGAAGGCGAGCTCGAGGAGGGCGACGACGTGACGCCCGACGAGCTGGTGGGCGAGTTCCGCCAGTTCCTCGACACGATCCGACCCGAGGACTTCTCCTCCTGACGTCCTCCCGCCTGCGTCGGTCCACCGCCGTGGCTGCGGCCGTCGTGGCCGCGGGCGTCACCCTTGCTGCGTGCTCGTCGGGCGGCTCGGGGCCGTCCGCCGCGGCACGCACCCCGACGCGCCCGACCACGGGGTCGTCCACCACCACGTCGACCACCCCGGCTGCGACCAGCACGACCCTCGCCGGCCCCGCCCGTTGTCGCAGCACCGCGCTGGCCCCGGCGGTCGAGGGCACGTCGGTGGCGGCGGGGACCATCGAGGTCACCGTGACCTTGCGCAGCACGGCGGGCGCGCCGTGCTCGCTCGTCGGCTACCCGGGGCTCCAGCTGCTCGGCCCGGGCGGCGCACCGCTCCCGACCAGCGTGGTCCGGGGCGGGACCTTCGCCTTCGCCTCGATGGCGCCGACCAGCGTGCTCGTGGCGCCCGGGTCGTCGGCGGCCTTCAACATCGGCTACACGGACGTGCCCGTGGGCGGCGAGACGACCTGCCCGCAGTCGACGTCCGTGCTCGTCACGCCCCCCAACGCCTACGGTCACGTGACGCTGGCCACCCGACTGGCGCCGTGCGACCACGGGCGGATGGTGGTCTCGCCCGTCTTCCTCACGACCGGGCCGGAGGCCGCCACCATGGCTCCCACGCTGGGCTGACGCTGCGGCTCGACCGGGCGCCGGGGCGGGCTCACCGTCCCGGCTCGACGAGCACCCGGCCGCGGACGCCGCCGGCGAGGATGGTGGCGAGCGCGGCGGGCAGCCCGGCGAGGCCCACCTCGTCGGCGACCATGGCTTCGAGGGTCGCCTCGTCGAACGCCCCGGCCAGGTCCGACCACACCGCGACGCGTTCGTCGACCGGCGTCCGGACCGTGTCGATCCCGACGAGGGAGACGGCCCGAACGATGAAGGGGTAGACGGTCGTGGCGAGCTCGGGCCCACCGGTCAGCCCGCTGGCGGCGACGACCCCTCCGTAGCGCACGGACCGGAGGACGGCCGCCAGCACGGCGCCGCCCACGCAGTCGACGGCACCGGCCCAGCGCTCGGGACCGAGGACGCGTTCGGGCTGCTCGACGAGGTCGCGCCCCACGACGGACGCGGCACCGAGCGAGCGGAGGTAGTCGTGCTCGTCCGTCTTGCCGGTGCTCGCCACCACCTCGTACCCGCGCCGGGCGAGCACGGCCACGGCCATGGAGCCGACGCCGCCCGAGGCGCCGGTGACGAGGACCGGCCCGGTCGCGGGCGTGACGCCGAAGTGGACGAGGCGGCGCGCCGACAGGGCGGCGGTGAACCCGGCCGTGCCGATGAGGGCGGCGTGACGCGTGGTCAGCCCGGCGGGGAGCGGGACCACCCACGAGCCCGGTACCCGCAGGTAGCGGGCGAACGCCCCGTGCCGGGCGACGCCGACGTCGTAGCCGTGCACCACGACCTCGGTCCCCGGGGCCACGACGGCGCTCTCGACCACGGTGCCCGCCCCGTCCACCCCGGGCACGAGCACGTCCGCCCGCGCCACGCGGTTGCCCGGACGGGTGACCATGCCGTCCTTGTAGTTGACCGCCGACCACTCCACCCGCACGAGGGTGTCGCCGTCCGGGAGGTCGGCCAGGTCGAGGGTCGTCACCCCCTGCGACACCGCGCCGTCGCGGCGCGACACCACGAACGCAGGGAAGCGGGACGCGGCGGGAGCGAGGTCGGGCGCGTGGACCATGGGGGTACCGTACCGACTCGGTGGACGAGCCCCGTGGACGCAGCAGGACGACCGGTCTCGCCGACGGCCCCTCCCCGTTCACGCCGGCCGCCGTGGCGACGGCTCGCGTGTCGGTGAGCGGGCTCGTCGCCCAGGGAGGCTGGCTCTACTGGGCGGAGTCGCGTCCGGAGGAGGGCGGGCGCCAGGTGGTCGTTCGCTGGCGGCCGGGGCATGCCGTGGTCGACGCGTCACCGCCGGGGACCAGCGTGCGCAGTCGTGTCCACGAGTACGGAGGAGGTGCGTTCGCCTGCCAGGGCGGCGCGCTCGTCCTGGTCGACGCCGCCGACCAGCAGGTCTACCGGGTCGACGGCGAAGGTGGTCGGACGCGGCGCACCCGCTGCTCGCCCGAGCCCCCCGGCGTCGAGCGCCGCTACGGCGACCTGCACCCCGGCCCGACCGGGTCGTGGCTGGTGGCGGTCGAAGAGGAGCACGACGCCGAGGGGGTCCGCCACCGGCTCGTCGCCCTGGCGACGGACGGGCGCCTCGAGCGCCGCGTCCTCGTCGACGACGGCGGGTTCGTCGCCGCTCCCCGGCCGTCGCCGGAGGGGGGGCTCCTCGCCTGGGTGTCGTGGGGCCACCCGGACATGCCATGGGACCGGTCGGCGCTCCTCGTCGGCCGCCTCGCGTACGCAGACGGCGGGCCCGTCCTGGTGGGGGCAACGGCGGTGGCCGACGAGCCGGGCACGTCGGTGGGCCAGCCCCGGTGGCGCCCGGACGGGTCGCTCGCGTGGATGTGGGACCGGACCGGGTGGTGGCTGCCGTACGCGTGCGCCGTCGCCCGCCCCGGCGCAGGGGCGTCCGACGACCTGGGCGTCCGGCTCGTCGCACCGCCCGAGCCGACGGTGCCTCCGGGGACGGCAGCGGAGTTCCACGCTCCCGACTGGGCCCTCGGACAGCGCACCGCCGTCGACCTCGCCGACGGGAGCGTCGTGTGCCGGATGCGGTCGGGGGGCGCCGACCGCCTCGTCCACCTGGTCCCCGAGCACGGGCGCACGCCCGACGAAGCGCCGGAAGCCCCGGAAGCCCCGGAAGCGACCGACCGGGCGGTCAGTGCGCCGGGTGCCTGGAGGCTGGAGCCGGTCGACCAGCCGTGCGTCGCCATCGGGGGGGTCGCGCACCTGGGCAGGGACGAGGTCGCCGTCCTCGGCGCCACCCCCGAGCGTGCCGCGGTGGTCGCCGTGGTGGCGGTCACCGGCGACGAGCGCGACCAGGTGTCCCGTCAGCCGGCGTCGCCGTGGTCGGAGGCCGACGTCTCGCCCGGGCGTCCCGTGGTGGTCGACGGTCCCGCCGGGCCGCTGCCCGGTCTGTTCTACGCGGCCCGGCCGGTCGGGGCGCTCGGCGACCCACCGCCGCTCGTGGTCTTCTGCCACGGGGGTCCGACCGGCGGGGTCGACCCGGGCTTCGACCCGCTCGTCCAGGCGTGCACGAGCCGCGGCCTGGCCGTCGCCGCCGTCGACTACCGGGGCAGCAGCGGACACGGGCGCGCCTACCGCCAGCAGTTGCACCACGCCTGGGGGGTGGCCGACGCCGAGGACTGCGTGGCGTTCGCCGGGGCCCTGGCCGCGAGAGGCTGGGTCGACGGCGAGCGCATGGCCGTGCGCGGGACCAGTGCCGGCGGGTTCACCGCCCTGCGGGCGCTGGCCCGGGAGCGCGTGTTCCGTGGGGCGGTCGTCTGGTACGGGGTCACCGACCTCGAGGCCCTCGTCGTCGACACGCACGACTTCGAGGCGCACTACGTCGACTGGCTGGTGGGGCCGATCGAGACGAGCCGTGCGCGTTACGACGAGCGGTCGCCCCTCCGGCACCCCGAGGAGCTGCGAGGCTCGGTCCTCGTCCTCCAGGGGACCGAGGACCCGGTCGTCCCCGCCGCCCACGTACGGGCCTTCGCCCGCCGGGCGGTCGGCGCCGGGCTCGACGTCCGGCTCGTCGAGCTGGCCGGGGAGGGCCACGGCTTCCGTCGGGCCGACAGCCTCGAGCGGTGCGTCCGCGCCGAGCTCGAGTTCTACGGCGAGGTCCTCTCCGCGGGCCCCGGGAGAGCGGGGCCGCATGCCTCGTCGGGACGAGGTCCCCGGGGTAGGGTGGATCGTGGCGACAGGCACTGAGACGGCGCCCCTCGGGGCCGCGGGCGCGGGCGTGCACGGCGGTCCGGCGGGCCGGC
This sequence comes from uncultured Acidimicrobiaceae bacterium, assembly GCA_964610905.1. Classification (GTDB taxonomy): domain Bacteria; phylum Actinomycetota; class Acidimicrobiia; order Acidimicrobiales; family RAAP-2; genus JAJZJT01. The sequence continues at coordinate 11,299 of CAZSYT010000056.1, read as the reverse complement.
TCGTCGCGTGGCTCCGGGCGACGACCCCGGTCGAGCGGGACGCCATCGTCTACGGGTGCTCGGCGCTGTTCGCCCTCGGGACCCTGATGTTCGCGGGCATCCCCCTCTACCGGCAGTGGGGCGCCATGGCGGTCGGCCCCTACGCGGCCGCCGCCGTGGGGACGGCCGTCGTGGCCCGGTGGTGGTGGCGGAGCCACCGGGTCGTGCGGTGGGCGCGGGCAGGTGCCTTCGTCGTGGTCCTCGTCGGGGCGACCCTCGTGCCCCTGGGCCTCGAGGTCGTCTGGGCGTCGGAGGGAAACGTGGCCGCGCACGTCCAGCCCGAGGTGCAGGTCGTCGAGCACGCCGGGGCACGGGCGGACGCCGGCAAGGACCCCTATCAGGTGGTCGACAACAACGGGCGCATCCTCATCCACCAGAGCGCCGAGCCCGTCTACGAGCTCTACTACCCCTACCTCCCGGGCATGATCCTCTTCGGGTTCTCGGCCGGCAGCAAGGTCGAGGCCCGCCTCACCGACGCGCGCCTCCAGTTCCTCGTCTTCACGGCGGCGACGACCCTGTTCGCGCTGTCTCGGCTGCGGCCGAAGAGCGACGCCCGTCTCCGGGCGGCGCAGGCGCTGGTCATCCTTCCCACCGCGGCGCTTCCCTTGTCGACCGGCGGCGACGACATGCCGGTCGTCGCGCTCATGCTGCTCGGGCTCGTGGCGCTCCAGCGGCGGCGGCCGATGCTGGCCGGGCTGGCCATGGGAGCGGCGGCGTCGCTGAAGTTCACGGCCTGGCCCCTCGTGCTGCTGGCAGTGTGGGTGACGCGCGACCGGAGCGACCGCCGTGCCGTCGCCCGTTACCTCGGGGCAGTCGTGGCCGTGGTCGTCCCGGTCGTGGTTCCGCTCGCCCTGCAGAACCCCTCGGCCTTCATCGACAACGTGGTCCGCTTCCCGCTCGGGCTCGCCGGGGTGGCCTCGCCGGCGGCGAGCGCCCTGCCGGGGCACCTGTTGGTCTCGGCGTTCCCCGCCATCCACCGTCCCTACGTCGTCACCGTCGCCGTCTGCGCCCTGGCGTTCCTCGGCTGGTACCTGTGGCGCCATCCCCCGCGGACGCCGGCCGACCTCGCTGGTCTGTGCGCCGGGCTGATGCTGGCCGCCATCGTGCTCGCTCCGGCCACCCGGGTCGGCTACCTGCTCTACCCGGCCAACCTCGCGCTGTGGTCGTGGATGCTCCGGAAGGCGGACACGCCACGGGAGGTCGAGGACGCGTCGCCGTCCGCGCCGGGCTCGAGGCGGAGCACGGACGCGCCCGGTCAGTCCGTCTGGGGCACCTCGAACAGGACGAGGGCGAACGGCGTCGTGCCAGTGGGAGCCGTCGGCGACACGATGGCGCCCAGCTCCCAGTAGTAGCCATCCGAGCTGCCCTTCTTGCCGAGCACCTCGGTGCCGGTGATGCCCTGGTCGCTGCCCGGGCCGGTGAAGGCGATCTGCCAGCCGTAGTGGCGGAGGACGACCCGGAAGAACGAGGCGATCTCGCTCGCCGACAGGCGTGACGTGAAGGTGATCGTCTGGTCGTAGTGCGACGTGAGGCGACCCGTGTCGGCGGTGAGGAGGTGGACCGAGCCGGCCGGCACGGCGATGCTCCCGAGGATGTCGGCCGGGGGCTCGCCACCCGCGACGGCGCTCCGCAGTGCCGTGGTGCCCGCCTCGAGCGCCACCGACGTGCCTCCCGGAAGGGTGACTGCACGGAGCGGCGGAGGGGCGCTCCCACCCGAGGCGAGCGCCGACGCCACCCCGAAGAGGACCACGATGGCGGCGGCGATGGCCACCACGAGGACGGCCGGCCCGCGTCCGGGGCCCGGGTGCCGCGGCGGGGCGAGGGCGCCGTCGTCGTCCTGGTCGACGGCGCCGGTGACCGACCGCGTGGACGAGGGTGACATCGGGGGAGGCACGGTCATGCCAGCCCGATCGTACCGGAGCCCGGCGGGTGGCCCGGCGGCCCGCGGGTCCCTCGTCGCCGGGTGGGCGAGTCCTAGGGTGGCGTCCAGCGGGCGGGGAGCGGTGGCGCCGTGGAGCGGGGGAGGGCGATGGGACGAGCCGTCGGAGGACCGGGCACAGGGCAGGACGGGTCCCCGGTGTCGCGCCGGGCCTTCCTGCGTGCCGGGCTGGCGGGCGCCGGTGGCGCCGTCCTGGCCGCGTGCGGGGGGCCGGCGGCGGCCCCTCCACGGCCTCCACGGCAGGCGCCGCTCGGCGTCCCCCCGAACCGGCGCGCCCGGGTGGGCAGCGACCAGCTGCCGCAGGTCGACCACATCGTCGTGGTCATGCTCGAGAACCACTCCTACGACAACATCCTCGGGACCCTCGGGCGTGGCGACGGGCTGCCGCGCGGCGCCGACGGCGCACCCGACGCCACGAACCCCGATGGGAAGGGCGACCTCGTGCGCTCGTTCCACATGCCGACGCCGTGCCAGCTCCCCGGGAAGCCGTCGCAGACGTGGAACGCCTCGCACGCCCAGTACGACGGGGGGCGCCTCGAGGGGTTCGTCGAGAGCGCCTCGGGCCCGGTGGCCATGGGGTACTGGACGGGTGCCGACCTGCCGTTCACCCACTCGCTGGCCTCGACCTTCCCGATCGCCGACCGCTACTTCTGCTCGGTGCTTGCCCAGACCTTCCCGAACCGGCGCTACCTGCTGTCGGGGACGTCCTTCGGCCTCATCGCCGACGTGCTCCCGAGCGGCGTGCCCCCCGGGGGCACGATCCTCGACCTCCTCGGTGCCCACGACATCTCGTGGACGAACTACTACTCGTCGCTGCCGACCGCCGGTGTCTACGTGTCGCTCCTCACGCGGCCGTCGATCACGTCGAACCTGGCCAACATCGACCGGTTCTACGGCGACTGCGCCGCGGGCTCGCTGCCCGCCTTCAGCATCGTCGACCCGGACTTCGGCATGCAGTCCGAGGAGAACCCCCAGGACATCCAGGTGGGCGACGTGTTCCTCTCGAGCGTGGTCCGGGCGGTCATGGCCGGCCCGAAGTGGGACAAGACGCTGCTCGTGTGGACCTACGACGAGCACGGGGGCTACTACGACCACGTGCCCCCGCCCCCGGCCACCCGCCCCGACGCCGTGCCGCCGGACCTCGTGGCCGGCGACGTGCCCGGCCGCTTCGACCGCTACGGCTTCCGCGTGCCGGCGGGGGTCGTGAGCCCGTACGCGCGGCCTCGGTACGTCTCCCACGTCGTCCACGACCACACGTCGATCCTCAAGCTGGTCGAGACGAAGTGGAACCTGCCCCCGCTGACGCACCGTGACGCTGCGGCCGACGACCTCCTCGACCTCGTCGACTTCGACGGCTCGCCGGCCTTCCGGCATCCGCCGACCCTGGCCCAGCCGGCCGACCCGACACTGCGGGCCGCCTGCGAGGTGACGGGACCCGGGGTGATCCCTCCCGCCTCCGCGGTCAGCCCGGCGCGCTGAGCGCGCCCGACGCGCCGACGGTGCTCGGGACCCCGTCGAGCTCGGCGGCGACGCGCACCGACACGAGGGCGGCACCCGCCGTGAGGGCGAGGACCACCCAGCGGAGCACGCGCGGCAGCTGCCGGAAGGCGAGCAGCGTCGCGACGGTGTCGACGGTGTCGGCAGCGCCGCCGAGGGCCACCCAGGCCCGCGCCTCGTCGTCCGAGTGGGCGAGGGCACGAAGGGCGCCCGCCCCGAGCGCCAGGTCGCGGCCGGCCATGGTCCGAGCCAGCAGGCGCGCCGCGGGCGCCCGAGCCGCCCGACCCACCCACGGCGCGGCGAGGACGGTGGGCGCGACCAGGGCGGTGCCACCGATGCCGACCCGGCCCCAGGCGACGAGGCGAGCGAGCTGGCGGACCGTCTCGGGACGCATGGCCACACCCTAGGGCGCCTCCCCGGGTGCTGGGTGACCCGGGCGCGGGACCAGGGCGGGCGCCACGTGCCAGGCCAACCACGAACAGTGGCAAAAGACGACCACGGAACGTCATCACACGTGGTCAGCGCGTGTTTACTTTCCGGTGACGATCAGTCAGACTGCGTGAGTACCGGTTCCGGCAGGTTCCGGCAGGAGGGGGCTCCGGGCGCCGACCCGGTAGCAGGTTCCTGAAATGGGGTGGGGAGCGGCCGGGCCTTCGGGCCCGGCCGCTGACGTTCCGGGGGCCCGTGGTCGAGGGGACCCCTCATCCCGGCGAGGCGGAGCCCCGAGCCTCCGCCACGGCCCCCGCCACAGCCGTGGGGCCTGCCGCGAAGTGGTCGAGCGGCGTGCGGCCGCGGCCGAGGTGCCAGTCGGCGGCACCGACGAGCGCCGAGGCCACGTAGCGCTTGGCCCGCTCGGTGGCATCGGGCACGGGGAGGCCGGCGGCCAGGCCGGCGCAGAGCGCGGCCGACAGCGAGCACCCCGTGCCGTGGGTGTTCGCCGTGGCGACCCACGGGCCGTCGACGACGGTCACGTGGCGGGCATCGCAGAGGACGTCGGGCACGCGCGACGGCGCGTCGCCGCCCCCGATGCTGGTCCGGCCGCGCGTTCCGTCCCGCGGGCCGAGCTCGACGCCGGGGAGGTGCCCGCCCTTGACGAGCACCCAGCGGGGCCCGAGGACGAGCAGCTGACGGGCGAGGTCGACCATGTCGTCGACCCCGGTCGGGGCGGCGGGGTCGACGTCGCAGAGGACCGCTGCCTCGACGAGGTTGGGCGTGGTGACGAGCGCGTGGGGGAGCAGGGCGTCGCGGTACGCCTCGACGCCCCCGAGGTCGAGGAGCGGCCTGCCGGTCGAGGCGACGAGGACCGGGTCGACCACCAGGCGGGGCAGGCGACCGGCGGCGGCGTAGCGGGCGACCGTCGCCACCGTGGCGCTCGAGGCGAGCATGCCCGTCTTGACCGCTGCCACCGGCAGGTCCCCGAGGACGGCGTCGAGCTGGGCCGCCACCATGTCGGGCGGCACTAGGTGGACGGCGTGCACAGCCACGGTGTCCTGGGCCGTCACCGCCGTCACCGCCGTGGTCGCCAGGACGCCGAGCGCGGCCATGGTCTTCACGTCCGCCTGCAGCCCGGCCCCGGCGCCCGAGTCCGACCCGGCCACCGTGAGGGCGACGAGAGGTCCGGTCGGCCCCGTCGCCGTCGTCACGAGGGGAGCGGGTCCACCAGGCCGGCGAACGACGACGAGGCCACGGCGTGGGAGCGGCGGGGGATGCGCCCGGCACGCCGCGCGGCGCGCCCGGCCCGCACGGCGCCCGCCATGGCGGCGGCCATCAGCTCGGGGTGGTGGGCACGGGTGATGGCGGAGGCGACGAGCACGGCGTCGCAGCCGAGCTCCATGGCCTGGCAGGCGTCGGAGGCCGTGCCGACGCCTGCGTCGAGGACGACGGGCACGGCGGCCGCCTCGACGATGAGCGAGAGGTTGTGGGGGTTGAGGATGCCGAGCCCGGTCCCGATCGGCGCCCCGAGCGGCATCACCGCCGACGCGCCGGCGAGCTCGAGCCGGCGCGCCACCACCGGGTCGTCGTTGGTGTAGGCGAGCACGGTGAAGCCTCGCTCGGCCAGCGCCTCGGTGGCGGCGAGGAGCTCGGCGGCGTCGGGCAGGAGGGTGCGGTCGTCGGCGATCACCTCGAGCTTGACCCAGTCGGTCTCGAACGCCTCGCGGGCCAGCTCGGCGGTCAGCACGGCCTCGGCGGCCGTGAAGCAGCCGGCGGTGTTGGGCAGGACGGGGACCCCCGCCTCGGCCAACAGGTCGACGAGGGAGTGCCGCGTGGTCGGGTCGACCCGTCGCACGGCGACGGTGGCGAGGGCGGGCCGGGCAGCCGCCAGCGCGGCGGCGAGGGACTGGGTGCTCGCCATGCCCCCGGTCCCGACGAGGAGCCGCGAGCCGAACGTGCGACCGGCGATGACCAGGGGATCGTCCGCGTCCACGCCGACCACGGTAGCGGTCGGCGTGGACGCGGACGCCACGGCAGCTGCTGCGGTCACCCGCCCGCCGCCGCCGTGACGATCTCGACCCGGTCTCCTGCTGCGAGCTCGGTGACCGGCCACTGGCTGCGGGGAACCACCGTGCCGTTGACGGCGACGGCGACGCCCCGCGGGGAGGAGCACCAGGCGCCCACGGCGTCGGCGACGGTGGCCCCGGGGCGACCCGCCCACGGGGCACCGTTGACGATCGGGCCAGATGGTGCCGAGGCGCGCCCGGCGTCGCTCGCCCCCTCGTGGCGGAGCGAGCCATCGTGGGGGAGGGGGGCCCGTCGGGCGGAAGGGCTCGACCCCGGTGCCGGGCTCACGACGCGACCGTCTCGGGCCTGGCGGCGAAGCGTCCGACGCCGAATCCCTGGGCGACCTCGGGGACGGGCGTTCCCGTCACCCAGGCGGCCACGGCGTCGGCGGTGAGGGGGGCGAGGAGGAAGCCGTTGCGGTAGTGACCGGTGGCGAGCACGATCCCGGCCGGCCCCGCCGGGCCGAGCACCGGGGCGTTGTCGGGGGTGCCAGGGCGGAGCCCTGAGGTGGCCTCGGTGAGCTCGTACTCGTCGACGACCGGCAGCAGGGCCCGGGCGTCGGCGAGGAGGTCGTGGACGGCACGGGCAGGGACGGCGCCGGAGAACCCGCGCTCCTCGGCGCTCGCCCCGACGACGAGCGTGCCGTCGGCGCGGGGCACGACGTAGCAGGGCCGTCCGTGGACCAGCCCCCGGACCACCTGGCCGAGCCAGGGCGTGCCGTCGCCCGCCCGGAGGCGCAGCGTCACCCCGTGGACGGGACGCACCGGCGGGCGGGCCTCGTCCGGCAGGCCGCCGAGGTCGCCCGACCACGACCCGGCCGCCACCACGACCGCGGGCGCTCCCACCGCCGTCCCACCCTCGAGGTTCACCCCGGTGACGCGGTCGGCGGCGTGGGTGACCCCTGCGGCCCGCTCGGTGACGAAGGTGGTGCCGAGGGCGGCACAGGCGGAGCGCAGGGCGGCGAGCACGAGGCGGTTGTCGACCTGGTGGTCGCCGGGGAAGCGGGCACCGCCGGCCACGGCGGCTGCGAGGAGCGGCTCGAGGGCGCGGGCCTCGGCGGCGGTCAGACGCTCGGCTTCGAGGCCCAGCGAGCGCTGGAAGACGAGGACGTCCTCGATGGCAGCCCGGTCGGAGGGGTCGGCGCCCACCAGCAGCGACCCGGTGGCGAGGAACCCCGTGGGCAGGCCCGTCTCGTCGGCGAGCTCGGCGGCGAAGGACGGCCAGCGTGACGCTCCGGCCAGCGCCAAACGGACGAGTGGCTCCTCGCCGAAGTGGGCCTCGCCGACGGGAGCGAGCATGCCGGCGGCCGCCCAGCCGGCGCCCCGGCCGGGGTCGGGGTCCACGACGACGACCGACGCCCCCGCGGCAGCCAGCCGCCACGCCGATGCGAGGCCGACCACGCCACCGCCCACGACGACCACGTCGGCGGTGGCGGGGGTCGCGGGAACGGGCATCGAGCCCATCGTAGGTCGCCACGGCGGGCTCCTCGGCGGCCTGACGCGCCTCCCCCCCGTCCCCCGGTCGGCTCACCCCACCGTCAGCGTGACCCCGGTGCTCGTCGCCGCGTGCCGGCCGGGGTGCCCGGGGCGTCCAGCCACACCGAGCCGGAGAGGATCGCGCCCGACGCCGGCAGGCCCACGGTGGTGGTCGGCGGGGGCGGCCCCGCCGGGGTGCCGCTCCGTCCCGCTCCGGCCGAGCGTGCGGTGGCATCCTTGCTGCCCTGCAGCTCGGGGCACGGGCAGCTCGGGGCACGGGCAGCTCGGGGCACGGGCAGCTCGGGGCACCTCCCGGCCCCGTGTAGAGTGGGTACGCCGCAGATGGGCCAGCGTCGTCCCGGGCGGAACCACCCACCGAGCATTTCGATGGAGCGACCCGAGTGACGACAGCCTCGACCCGTACGCCGCGCCGGACCCTCCCCCCGACCGGGGGGCTCTACGCGCCCGGCTTCGAGCACGACGCCTGCGGCATCGCCCTCGTCGCCGACCTCCACGGCCGGCGTTCGCACGAGCTCGTCGAGCGGGCCGTGCGGGCCCTCGAGCACCTCGCCCACCGAGGGGCGACGGGCAGCGAGGAGGACAGCGGCGACGGCGCGGGGATCCTCGTGCAGGTGCCCGACGCCCTCTACCGCGACCTCGTCGACGTCGAGCTGCCCCCGGCGGGCGGGTACGCCACGGGGATCGCCTTCTTGTCGAGGGACGCCGGCGAGGCCGACAAGGCCCGGAACGCCGTCGAGTCCCTGGCGGCGGAGGAGGGGATGACCGTCCTCGGCTGGCGCCCGGTGCCGGTCGACGCGAGCGGCCTCGGCTCGGTGGCACGGGGGGACATGCCCTCGATGCACCAGGTCTTCGTCGCGCCGCGCCCGACCACCGACCTGCCGCGCCGGCCCGGCGAGGACCTCGCCCTCGCCGTCGACCGCCTCGCCTTCGTCGTGCGCAAGCGGGCCGAGCACGAGGTCGACGAGTGCTACCTGGCGTCGCTCTCCGCACGCACCATCACCTACAAGGGGATGCTGACGTCGCACCAGCTGGCGTCCTTCTACCCCGACCTGTCGGACCCGCGGATGACGAGCGGCCTGGCGCTCGTCCACTCGCGCTTCTCCACCAATACGTTCCCGTCGTGGGCGCTCGCCCACCCGTACCGGTACCTCGCCCACAACGGGGAGATCAACACGCTGGCGGGCAACCGCAACTGGATGCGGGCCCGCGAGGCCCTCTGCGCCTCCGACGTGCTGCCGGGCCTCGAGCGCGCCTTCCCCGTCGTCACGCCGGGCGCCAGCGACTCGGCCTCGTTCGACGAGGTCCTCGAGCTGCTGCACCTGGGGGGACGGAGCCTTCCCCATGCCGTGCTCATGATGATCCCCGAGGCGTGGGAGAACCACGCGACCATGGACCAGGCGCGGCGCGACTTCTACCGGTACCACGCCTCGCTGATGGAGCCGTGGGACGGCCCCGCCGCCGTGGCCTTCACCGACGGCACCGTCATCGGCGCCGTGCTCGACCGCAACGGGCTGCGCCCCGCCCGCTACTGGGTGACCGACGACGACCTCGTCGTGCTGGCCAGCGAGGTCGGCGTGCTCGACGTCCCGCCCTCGTCGGTCGTCCAGAAGGGTCGCCTCCAGCCCGGGCGGATGTTCCTCGTCGACACCGCGGCGGGTCGCATCGTCGACGACGACGAGGTGAAGGCGGGGCTCGCCGCCGAGCACCCCTACGGCGAGTGGCTCGCCGACGGCCACGTCGAGCTGTCGGAGCTGCCGCCCCGCACAATGCTCACCCCGCAGCACGCGTCGGTGATCGGCCGCCAGCGCCTCTTCGGGTACACGGACGAGGAGCTGCGCCTCATCCTCGGTCCGATGGCCCGCACCGGAGCCGAGCCCAACGGCTCGATGGGCTCGGACACCGCGATCGCCGTCCTGTCCGAGCGGCCGCGTCTCCTCTACGACTACTTCACCCAGCTCTTCGCCCAGGTCACCAACCCCGCCCTCGACGCAATCCGCGAGGAGCTGGTGACGTCGCTCGCCTCCACGCTCGGCCCCGAGGGCAACCTCCTCGAGCCGAACGCCGGCTCGTGCCGCCAGATCATCCTGCCGCTGCCGGTGATCGACAACGACGACCTGGCCAAGCTCGTCTACGTCAACGAGGACGGGCGGACCCCGGGGTTCCGGGCCTTCGCCATCGACGGGCTCTTCGAGGTGGCCGCCGGTGGTCCCGGGCTGGCCGGCGCCATCGAGGACGTCCGCCGCCGGGTCGGCGAGGCCATCGAGGACGGGGCGTCGATCATCGTGCTCTCCGACCGGAACTCGACGGCCGAGTGGGCGCCCATCCCTTCGCTGCTCCTCGTCTCGGCGGTCCACCACCACCTCGTGCGCACCCGCGCCCGCACCCGCGTGGGCCTGGTCGTCGAGTCGGGCGACGCCCGCGAGGTCCACCACATGGCACTGCTGAAGGGCTACGGCGCGGCGGCGATCAACCCGTACCTGGCCTTCGAGACGATCGACGACATGATCGCCTCGGGCCTCCTCACGGGGGTCACGCCCCGCCAGGCGCGGCGCAACTACGTCAAGGCGGCGTCCAAGGGCCTCTTGAAGGTGATGTCGAAGATGGGGATCTCGACCGTCGCCTCCTACACCGGCGCCCAGGTGTTCGAGGCGGTGGGGCTGGCACGCGACGTCATCGACGAGTACTTCACCGGCACCGTGTCGCGCATCGGAGGCGTCGACCTCGACGGGCTGGCGGCCGAGGTGGCGGCCCGCCACCGGCTCGCCCACGTGGACCGGCCGTCCGAGCTGGCGCACCGCGAGCGCGAGGTCGGCGGCGAGTACCAGTGGCGGCGCGAGGGCGAGGTCCACCTCTTCAACCCGAAGACCGTCTTCAAGCTCCAGCACGCCACCCGGTCCAAGCGCTACGAGGTCTTCAAGCAGTACACGTCGCTCGTCGACGACCAGAGCGAGGCGCTCGCCACCCTCCGGGGCCTCCTCCGGCTGCGCACCGAGGACCGCCAGCCCGTGCCGCTCGAGGAGGTCGAGCCCGTCTCGTCGATCGTCTCCCGCTTCTCGACGGGCGCCATGTCCTACGGGTCGATCTCGGCCGAGGCCCACGAGACCCTCGCCATCGCCATGAACCGGCTCGGTGCTCGGTCGAACACCGGCGAAGGTGGCGAGGACCCGGAGCGCTTCGTGCCCGACGCCAACGGCGACCTGCGCCGGAGCGCCATCAAGCAGGTCGCATCGGGGCGCTTCGGCGTGACGGCCGAGTACCTCGCCAACGCCGACGACCTCCAGATCAAGGTGGCCCAGGGGGCCAAGCCGGGCGAGGGGGGGCAGCTCCCCGGGCAGAAGGTCTACCCGTGGATCGCCAAGACGCGCTTCTCGACGCCGGGCGTGGGGCTCATCTCGCCGCCGCCCCACCACGACATCTACTCGATCGAGGACATCGCCCAGCTCATCCACGACCTGAAGTCGGCCAATCCCGCTGCGCGCGTCCACGTCAAGCTGGTGGCCGAGGTCGGCGTGGGCACGGTGGCCGCCGGCGTGGCCAAGGCCCACTCGGACGTCGTGCTCATCTCGGGTCACGACGGTGGCACGGGCGCCGCCCCGCTCACCTCCCTCAAGCACGCGGGCATCCCCTGGGAGCTCGGCCTGGCCGAGACGCAGCAGACGCTCCTCGCCAACGACCTGCGCGACCGGATCGTCGTGCAGGTCGACGGGCAGATGAAGACCGGGCGCGACGTCGTGATCGCCGCGCTCCTCGGCGCCGAGGAGTACGGCTTCGCCACCGCGCCGCTCGTCGTCTCGGGCTGCGTGATGATGCGCGTCTGCCACCTCGACAC
>CAZSYT010000055.1:15400-20456 GCA_964610905.1 uncultured Acidimicrobiaceae bacterium | reverse complement strand
GACGCCTCGACCCGGTCCCTTCCCGCCCCGGCGGCCGCCCCGGCAGCGGGGCCGCCCGGTGCGGGCCTTCCCGACCCTGCGCTCAACCCCTTCCTGCTGTGCGTCGTGCGCGCCGAGTCGAGCGGGAACTACGGCGCCGTGTCGCCCAACGGGCTCTACCGGGGCGCCTTCCAGTTCAGCCAGTCGACGTGGAACGCCGCCGCGCTCGCCGCCGGCCTGCCGAGCCTGGTGGGCGTGCCGCCCAACACGGCCTCCAAGGCCGCCCAGGACACCCTCGCCGTCACGCTCTACGCCCTCGACGGGCAGCAGCCCTGGGTCGACGGCTGCCGCGGCTGAACACGATCACCCGACCGTCGGAGGCCGCCCGGCTCAGGCCACTTGCCGGCGAGCCGGGCCCGCCGGCTGGCGCGCGGACCGACCGGTCCGCACGGCACGCTCGATGACCCGGTCGTCGGGCACTCCGGTGACGTCGAGGTCGGCGTCGACCACCTCGCGGTCGACGAGCAGCACGTAGGAGCTGCCCGTGTCGTCGACCCGCTCGACGACGGCCACCACGTGCCCGTCCAGCTCCAGCGTCCGTACCACCCGCTCCACGGCTCGTCCTCCTGCTCGCCTCGACCGGTCCTGCGCCCGCTCGGCCCGTCCTCGACCCCAGCATGGGACGAGAGGGCCGGGACCGGTAGTGCCCAAGGTCACACGCACGGCCCGCGGGCGCTCGTGGGGTGCCCTCGACTGGCGCGCCCGTGACGGGCCGGCGAAGCTCGGGCGTGGCCGAGCCCTTCGTCGTGATGGCCAAGCCGGTCGGTGCGACCTGCAACCTCGACTGCGCCTACTGCTACTACCTGCCGACCGACGGACGCGTCCCGTCGGTGCCGGGACGGATGGCCCCCGACGTCCTCGAGGCGTACGTCGCCGCCATGGTCGCCGCCGCGCCCGGTCCCGAGGTGCACTTCGTCTGGCACGGTGGCGAGCCCACGCTCGCCGGCGTCGACTTCTACCGCCGCGTCGTCGCCGCGCAGCAGGCGGTGCTCCCCGAGGGGTGGCGGTGCGTCAACAGCCTCCAGACCAACGGGACGCTCCTCGACGACCGGTGGGGCTCCTTCCTCGCCGACGAGCACTTCGCCGTCGGGCTCTCCCTCGACGGCCCGGCCCACCTCCACGACGCCGGACGGCCCGACCGGCGGCACCGTCCCACCCACGACCGGGCCCTGCGCGGCCTCGCCGTGCTGCGCGCCCACGGGGTCGAGCCCGACGTCCTCTGCACGGTCAACGCCCGCACGGCGGCCGCCCCGCTCGACGTCTACCGGTTCTTCCTCGACCAGCAGGTGCGCTGGGTGCAGTTCCTGCCGGTCGTCGAGCGCACGCCGGACGGCACGCTGTCGGGGCGCGGCGTGACCGGCGAGGCGCTCGGGACCTTCCTCCGCACCGTCTTCGACGAGTGGGTCCGCCACGACGTCGGCTCGATCGGCGTGCAGACCTTCCTCGAGCCGCTCCTCCCCCTGACGGGGCGCCAGCCGACCCTGTGCACCGTCTCGGAGACGTGCGGTCGGGCCCTCGCCCTCGAGCGGGACGGGTCGCTCTACGCGTGCGACCACTTCGTCGACCCCGAGCACCGCCTCGGCGACGTCCGCGTGGACGGCCTCGCCGCCCTGGTCGACGGCGCCTCCCAGGTGGCCTTCGGGACCGCCAAGCGCGACGGGCTGACGGCGGCGTGCCGGTCGTGCCCGGTCCTCCCGCTCTGCCGCGGCGGCTGCCCGAAGGACCGTCTCGGGACCGCCCCCGACGGCGAGCCCGGCCACAACGTCCTCTGCGCCGGCTACCGCTCCTTCTTCACCCACGCACGTCCGCTCCTCGAGCGCCTCGCCGCCCTCGCCCGCCGCGGTCGCCCCCTGGCGCGCATCGTCGACGAGCTCCGGGTCGAGGAGGCCGACGCCGAGGCGCGCTGGCGGGCCGCCGGCCGCAACGACCCCTGCCCGTGCGGCAGCGGGCGCAAGTACAAGCACTGCTGCCTGGGAGCGCACCGGCGACGCTGAGCGCACCGGCGGCCCGGCGCACCGGCGTGCCCTCAGCGCGGGCCCGTCTCTGCCGCTCCGGCGAGCTGGCGGCGCCCGACCATCACCGCCGTCGCCGCACCGAACGCCGCGACGCTCATGACCAGCCACGCCACGTCGTAGGGGGCGTGGTCGAAGACCTGACCGGCGACCACCGGGCCGAGCACGCCGCCGAGGCGGCCCCCCACGTCGGTGAAGCCGGTGACCTTGGCCGGCGCGTGCAGGTGGGCGCGCACGACCGCCAGGTTGAAGAGCGCGTTCCACCCCCAGCCGACCCCGGCCGCGGCGACGGCGGCGACGGCGAACAGCCACTCGACCCGCCCGGCCGACGCCACGGCGACGAGCAGGTAGCCGATCCCGCCCACCGTCAGCATGGTCGCCACCACGGCGAAGTGGGCCTTGCCGCGGTGATCGGCGTGGACGCCCACGGCGATCCGCATCGCCACGGCGACCGCGCCCACCGTCGCCACGAGGAACCCGGCGTCCGCCTTGGAGAAGCCGTCGTGGACGGCGCCGATCGCCAGGAAGGCGAGGAACCCGCTCACCGCGAACATGCCGAGCGCCATGCCGACCGACAGGGTGACGACAGGCAGGGGCCGGACCGGCGCCAGGTCTCGGCCCTGGCGCGCCCGGCGGCGCTCGGTCAGGCTGGTGAGCGACGCCGGGACCACCGCGGCCGCCACGACCGCCACCACCCCCGCCAGGGCGAACGCCCACCGCCACCCGATCGTGAGCGCCACGAAGGGGACGGCGAGCCCGCCGAGGAGCGGCGCCAGGGGAACGGCCGCCTGGTTGACCCCGAAGGCGCGGCCCTGGCTGGCCTCGGGCACGCGACGGGCGAGGAACAGGTACGTCGCCGGCATGATCGCCCCGCTCGCGATGCCGGTCAGCCCGAGGAGCACGGTCAGCACGGACCACGACCTCGCCACCGTGGCGATCAGGACGAGCAGCACCCCCTCGGCCGCCGACGCCACGCGCATCACCCGGCCGCCGCCGACCCGCTCCGTCAGCCGGCTCAGGGGGATGGAGCCCGCCGCCGCACCGAAGTAGTAGGCACCGGCGGCGAGGCCGAGGGCACTGGCGCCGAACGCCAGGGAGCGGTCGATCTCGACAGACAGCGCCCCGAGGACGTAGACGGGCAGGGCCGAGCCCAGCGTCACCAGCACCGCGGCCGCGACGGTGTGCCACGTCGGCACTGGCCGCCGTGGCACCGGCGACGGGTCGTCCGCACGGCCCGCCGGGTCCACCACGCCTCCGGCCGGAGCGTGCTGCCGCGTCACCGTGGCGCTTCCACCAGCTCGAGAACCAGCTGCCCGCCGAGCGACCACCACGACGGCCCGCGCTCGAGCTCGACGCAGCCGCGGCGAGCGAGCGCGGCAGCCGCCTCGTCGCGGTCGGCGACCGCGATGGCGACGTGGGCGAGCGCGCCTCCGGCTGGCGGTTCGTCGGAACGCTCGATGAGCTGGAGACCGCCGTCGAGCCACACCTGGCGGGGCTCCCCGGAGCCCTCCGCCGTCACCGTCATGGAGAACACCGCCTCGAAGAGGGCGACGTACCATGCCAGGCGCGGGACCTCGAGCGCGACGTGGTCGACCCGACCCGGTCGAGGGGTGCTCACCGGCCACCTGCCGGCTCGCCGCGTGCCGCCGAGCCGCGGGCGAGCTCGAGGGCCTCGACGCACGCCTCGAGCGTCGCGTTGACGGGGGTCGGCACGCCGACCACCCTCCCGTGCCGCACCACGGCGCCGTTGATGACGCCGACCTCGGTCGGGGCTCCCCGCTCGAGCGACTGGAGGATCGACGTGCGGAAGCCGTCGGGGAGCCCTCGCCGCGCCTCCTGCCAGACCCCCTCGGGGTCGACGTCGCCCAGGTCGACCCCGCACGCCGTGGCCACGGCCACGGCTTCCTCGACGGCCTCGACCCCGACCGCGTGCACGCGCTCCAGCTGGTAGAGGAGACCGTAGGGGAGGCCCGTGACACCGGCCAGGGCCCCGGTGGCCACGTTCACCAGGAGCTTCCGCCAGATGGTCGCTCGGACGTCCGAGCTGACCTCGACGTCGAGGCCGGCCCGGCGGAAGGCGCCGGCCACCGCCTCGACGCGGCTTGTGACACCTCCCGACAGCTCGCCGATGACGGTCAGCCGCCCGCGGACCCCGGCCCGGACCACTCCGGGTGCCAGCACGTCGCCCGCCACGTACGTCCGCCCGGCCAGCACGCGCTCACGCCCGACGGCCTCGGCGATCACGTCCTCGCTGCCCAGTCCGTTCTGCAACGAGAGCACGGCCGTCTCGGGGCCGAGCAGCGGTCCGGCCGAGGACACCGCGGTCGCGGTGTCGAACGCCTTGACCACCACGATCACCAGGTCGACGGCACCGACCTCGCCTACGTCGAGGGTGGCATGCGGCCGCACGACGGACGTCCCGTCGTCGTCCACGAGGCGCAGGCCGTCTGCGGAGACCACGCGGACGTACTCGGGCCGCCGGCTCACCAGCCACACCTCGTCGTCGCCGCGGGCCAGGCACCCGCCGATCACGCTCCCCAGCGAGCCGGCACCGAGCACGGCGATCCTCACGGGCGCGGGCCCTCGCGTCGGTCCCCCGGGCCACGGTCGTCGCCCCCACCGGAGCCCGGGTCGAGCTCGAAGAACTTGAGGATGTGGGTCGCCACCACGCACACCTCGCCGTGCTGGTTGACGACCCGGACGTCGGCCTCGGTGCGGAGCGCCTCGTCGTCGACGGAGGTGACGGTGTACTCGGCCCGGAGCGTGTCACCGATGTAGACCGGGCGGACGAAGCGCAGGTGGTCGTAGCCGTACGACACGCTGGGGAGCGTCGCGCCGGCCTCGGTCTGCACCAGGGTGGACGCCGTCGAGCCGAGCGCGAAGCTGAGGACGCCGTGGACGATCCTCGTGCCGTAGGGCGTCGTCTCCATGAACGCCTCGTTGGTGTGCATCCGGCTGAAGTCGCCGGTGATCCCGGCGAAGCCGTACACGTCGGACTCCGAGAT
>CAZSYT010000055.1:4572-15300 GCA_964610905.1 uncultured Acidimicrobiaceae bacterium | reverse complement strand
CTGTTCTGGGCGATGTCGATGAACCCGCCCGTGCCCATGATCTTCCCGCCGAACCGGTGCACGTTGACGTTGCCGTGCCGGTCGACCTCTGCGAAGGAGAGGAACGCGATGTCGAGCCCACCACCGTCGTAGAAGTCGAACTGGGCGCCCATGTCGACCACCGCCTGGGCGTTGATCGTGGCGCCCAGGTAGATGCCCTGCGCCGAGATGCCACCGATGGGCCCGAGCTCGACGGTCAGGGTGAATGCCTCGTGGACCCCTTCCTCGCGGGCGACGACGCCCACACCGTCGGAGATCCCCACGCCGACGTTCCCGACGTCCCCCGGGGTGACCTCGAGCAGCGCCCTCCGGGCGACCACCTTGCGCACGTCCAGCGGGAGCGGCTCGGGATCGGCGGTCTCCATCGTGTAGTCGCCCGAGAAGAAGCGGTCGACCGTCCCCGTGTAGAGCTGCGGCTGGTCGGGACAGACCACCAGGCCGTCCACCAGGAACCCGGGCACCCGCACCGACTTGGGGTGGAGCGTGCGGGCGCGCACCACCCGCTGCACCTGGGCGACCACCCGTCCACCGCTGTTGTGCGCCGCCTGGGCCAGCGCGAGAGCGTCGAGGGTGGTGATCTCGTCCTCGAAGCTCAGGTAGCCGAGGGCGTCGGCGGTCGTGGCCCGGATGAAGGCGACGTCGACGGGGAGGGCGGGGTAGAAGAGCCACGTCTCGCCGTCGATCTCGAACAGGCGGACCAGCTCCTCGCGCGTCACCGCGTTCAGCCTGCCGCCCCCCGACCTCGGGTCGACGAACGTGCCCAGCCCGACGTGGGTGAGGATGCCGGGCTGGCCGGCCGCCGTCGCCCGGAAGAGCTGGGACAGCACGCCCTGGGGGAAGTTGTAGGCCTCGATCTCGCCGCGCTCCGCCAGCTCCGCCAGGCGGGGGGACTGCCCCCAGTGGCCTCCGATCACGCGCTTGCACAGGCCCGGCCGGGCGAGCGGGGACATGCCACGCTCGGCGCGGTCGCCGAGCCCCGTGGAGTGGACGAAGGTGAGGTCGCGCGGGGACCCGGTCTCCCGGTGACGCCGGGCGAGCGCCTCGATCAGGGACGTGGCCTCGTTCAGCCCGCCACCGGCGCCGAGGATGCCGACGGTGTCCCCGTCGCGGACCCACGCCACGGCGTCGTCGGCCGAGACGACCGGGACGCCGTGGCCACCGTCCTCGCGGGGGCGCGGCGTCCTCCGCCGCCGTGCCGGGGGGCGCTCGGCGCCGACGCCCGCCTGCCCGGTCACGGGCGTCACCGCTCGCCGCCCCGGGCGGCGGCCGCGTGGGGCTCGAGCACCCAGCCCCCCGAGTGCACCGAGTCGAAGAGGGCGGCCCCGGCCCGCAAGGCGTCGCGCGCCACGACCATCCGGTGGATCTCCGAGGCCCCGTCGTAGATGCGCGCCACCCGGGCGTCGCGGTAGTAGCGCTCGATGCTCAGGTCCTTGCAGTAGCCCATGCCACCGAAGACCTGGACCGCCCGGTCGACCACCCGTCCGAGCGCCTCGGCGGCGTGGACCTTCACCATGGCGATCCAGTCGCGGGCGTCGCGCCCGGCGTCGAGCTCCCAGGCCGCTCGCAGGACCATGAGGCGCGCCGCGTTCACGTCGATGACGCTGTCGGCGATCAGCTGCTGGACCATCTGGAACTCGCCGATCGCCTGCCCGAACTGGTGCCGCTCGGCAGCGTGCCGGGTCATGAGCTCGAGGACGTGGCTCGCCTTGCCTACGCTGCGTGCACCGACCTGGGCGAGGCGGACCCGACCGAGGGTGGCGAGGACCTGGGCGTAGCCGGTGCCCTCCTCGCCGAGCAGGCTCTCCTCCCCCACCTCGACGTCGTCGAAGAAGAGCTCGTGGTGGCTCGTGCCCCGGAGCCCCATCATCGCCTGGTCGCGCCCGAGGGTCACGCCCGGGGCCGCCTTGTCGACGAGGAACAGGCTGATCCCCCGGCTCCCCCTCGTCGGGTCGGTCACCGCCGAGACCACGAAGAAGTCGGAGAAGGCGGCGTCGCTGATGAAGTGCTTCGCACCGTTGATCCGCCAGCCCGACGCCATCCGCTCGGCGCGGGTGGTGATCCCGGCGGCGTCCGAGCCGGCGTTCGGCTCGGTGATGGCGATCGATGCGGTGCGCTCGCCCCGCACGCACGGGAGGAGCCACCGCTCTGCCTGCGCCGGGTCAGCGGCGAAGAGGACCTCGTAGACGTTGCCGAACGCACGCCTCACGAGGACGTCCGTGGTGTGGCCGAACTGCTCCTCGACCATCACGGTCTCGACGGCGCTCAGGCCACCGCCGCCCAGCTCCTCGGGGACGTTCATGGCGTAGAGGCCGAGGGCCCGCGACTTCTCGAAGACGGCGCGGGCGCGCTCGGGAGCCAGCACCCCGGTCTCCTCGACCTCCTGTTCGAGCGGGGCGAGCTCGGTGGCGATGAACCGACGGAGCGTCTCGAGCAGGGTGGCCATCTCGTCGGTCACCGTGAAGTCCATCGTGCTCCTCCCCACTGCCGCCTCGGCGACCCGGCCGCGCTCACGTCGGCACGGCGATCGACCGGAGGTACGCGGAGCCGGCGTAGAGATCGGAGAGGAGGCGGGCCGCCCCGAGCACGTCGGGGGCGATCGCGTGGAGCCTGTCCTCCGTCAACCGCACGCTCGGCCCGCCCACGCTCACCGTCCCCACCACCGTCTGGCTCACCGGGTGGAGCACCGGGGCGGCGACCGCCGACATGCCCGGCGCAGAGCTGTCGACCACCACGGCGTAGCCCCGCTCCTTCGTGTCGCGCAGCCGTGCCAGCAGCTGCTCGAGGGTGCGCGGCGCGTTCGGCCCGTGCTCGTCGGGGCCTGCCAGCCCCTGGGCCGCCACCAGACGCAGCGCGTCGTCGGGCTCCACGAAGGCGAGCCAGGCGTGCCCCGAGGCCATGCACGACAGCTGCGGCACGTCGCCCATCTGGGGGTCGTAGATCAGCCCGCTGCGGGCCCCCTGGGCCTTGGCCACCCAGATCTGCCGGTCGCCGTCGACGATGCCCAGGCGGACGAGCTCCTCGGTCCTGCCGGCGAGGTCGTCGAGGACCGGCTGGGCGACGTCGACGACGCCCACCCTGGCCAGGTGCTGGAACGCCATCGACAGCACGGCCATCGACAGGACGTACCTCCCGCCCTCCTCGGCCTGGTGGACGAGGCCGAGGCGGACGAGGTCGGCGCAGAGCCGATGGGCCCCGCTCTTGGGCAGGTCCGCACCCTCGGCGATGGCACCCAACGGCAATCCCTCCGGCGCCGCGACCAGCAGCTGCAGCACCGCCATCGCCCTGTCCAGCACACCGGCGGCCACGCCACGATCCTAACAGGTCTCGGAACAGTGTTCCAAGACAGAACACTGTTCAATGCGCGTGACGGGCCTCGGGCCTCGGGCCTCGGTGGCCCCGGGGCCCCCGGGCCCCCGGGCCTCGGGCCTCGGCGGCGCCAGGGCCCCCGGGGCCCCGGCGGTGTCAGCCCGACGACCGCTCGGCGATCCGGTGCACGAGAGCGCGAAGGGCCAGCTCGTACCCGAAGACGCCGCACCCGCAGACGAACCCGTCCACCACCGGCGACAGCACCGAGGTGTGCCGGAACTCCTCCCGGGCGTGGATGTTGGAGATGTGCACCTCCACACAGGGCACGGGCACCGCTTCGACGGCGTCTCGGATGGCGTAGCTGGTGTGAGCGTACGCACCGGGGTTGATGACGAGCCCGTCGAGGTGGCGCGCCTCGTGGACGTGGTCGACCATCCCGCCCTCGCTGTTCGACTGGGCGGTGCGCACCTCGACCCCGAGCGAGGTCCCGAGGGTCGTCACCGCCTCCTCCACGTCGGCGAGGGTCGTCGAGCCGTACACCTCGGGGTTCCGGAGGCCGAGCAGGTTCAGGTTGGGCCCGTTCAGCAGGAGCACCGTCGTCACGGCACCACCTCCGTCAGGTCCCGCCCGACACCCGTTGTCGCTGCGATCATCTGCGCACGCTCCTCTCCCGATCCCGGCACCTCGTGCATCGCCGCCGCGCTCGCGCACGGACGTGACCTGCTCCCTGCCCGGCCGACGTAGCCTGCCACCGAACGGGCACCGGCCCCGGCCGTCACCGGGCGAACAGCGCGAGCCTCTTCCCCCGCCTGCCGCGCAGGGTGTCGATGTAGACGGCACCGATCAGCACGACGCCGACGGCCACCTCCTGCCAGAAGGGCGGGACGTTGACGACGATCAGCCCGGTCAGCAGCACGGCGATGATGCCCGTCCCGAAGACGGTCCCGAGGATGGTTCCCCGACCTCCGAAGAGGCTGGTGCCCCCGATCACCACGGCGGCGATGGCGTTCAGGTTGTCGGTGCTCCCCGACGTGGGCGACGCCGCCCCGAGCCGCCCCATGACCACGAGCCCCGCCACCCCGGCCAGGAGCCCGGCGACCAGGTACACCTTGAAGAGGTGCCGCTTCTCGTTGATGCCGGACCGGACCACCGCCTCCGTCGAGTCGCCGATGCTCAACGTGTACGCGCCGAACCGGGTCTTCGCCAGCACGAAGCCGGCGAAGACGGTGATCGCCGCGCCGATCGCCACCGGCACGGGGACCCAACCGCCGATCACGTTCAGGTTGCCGACCTTGGCGATCGACGTCGGGATGCTCGAGATCTCCAGACCGTTGTTGAGCAGGAGGCCGAAGCCCGTGGCGATCCCCAGGGTGCCCAGCGTCACGACGAAGGGCGGGATGCGCCCCCACGCCACCAGCGCGCCGTTCAGTGCCCCGATGAAGGCGGCCGCCACGAGGGTCGCCACGATCCCCGCGATCACGATGCCCACGTCGCTCCCGGTCCCGACCGTGAACCAGTGGGACATGACCCAGGCCCCGACCATCGCCGAGAAGCCCAGGTTGGCGCCCACCGACAGGTCGATGCCGGCCGTGCAGATGACGAACGTCTCGCCCACCGAGACGAGCAGCACCTCGAGCGCCGTGTTCGAGGTGTTCAGCCAGCTGGCTCGCGAGAAGAACGTCGGGGCGTAGAGCCCGAAGGCGATGATGAGGGCGAGGAGCACCCCTCCCATCCACAGGTCGCGCAGGAACCGACCCTTGTCCTTCAGCCAGTTGGAGCGCACGGGCTCCGCGGGCACGGCCTCCTCGGGCCGTACCTCCGACAAGAGCGACATCATTGGCCTCCCTGCACCTGCCCCGCCAGGCCGTCCTCGTCCGAGAGCTTCGCTCCGGTGATGTAGCCCACGAGGTTCTCGCTCGTGAGCTCGGTCGGGCCGAGCGTCTTGACCACCTTGCCCAGCCGGAGCACGACGACGCGGTCGCAGACGGCCATGACGTCCTGCATCTGGTGGCTGATGAAGATGACGGCGATCCCCTCCTCCTTCACCCGCTTGACCAGCTCGAGCACGTGCGCCTGCTGCTCGACGCCCAGCGCGCTCGTCGGCTCGTCGAGCAGCAGCACCTTCGACGTCCAGGCGGCCGCCCGCGCGATGGCCAGCGCCTGGCGCTGGCCCCCCGACAGCTCGTTGGCCGCCAGGGAGACGTCGGGGATCCGGGTGCCGAGCCGGGCCAGCTCGCGCACCGTGTGCTCGCGCATCGCCCGCTTGTCGAGCCAGCCGATGGCGCGGCCGAGGAGGCCCTCCGAGACGAGCTCGCGTCCCATGAAGAAGTTGGACACGACGTCGCGCTGACCGGCCAGCGCGAGATCCTGGTAGACGGTGGCGATGCCGGCCTCCTTGGCGGCGTGCGGCGTCGGGAACGTCACCTCGTGCCCGTCGAGCCGGATCGAGCCACCGGAGGCAGGCTGCGCGCCGGCGAGGATCTTGAGGAGCGTGGACTTCCCCGCCCCGTTGTCGCCCACGAGGCCGAGGACCTCGCCGGCGTGCACCTCGAGCGACACGTTCCTCAGCGCGTGCACCCCTCCGTAGTGCTTGGAGAGGTCGACGACAGCCAGGCGTTCGGCCATGACGGTCTCCTGTTCGTCACGCAAGGGCGGCGCGTCGTGCGTGATCATACTCAGCTCCCTCGGGGCTCCTGCCTCTGCGTGGTCGAGGACGCACGAGGCGCGCATGTGGTCCCTCTCGTTCGGCGGCACCGCGGCGCGGCGCCGCGCTCGCTCGTGCACCTGGCTCGCGGCACGTCGAGCTCACGTCTGATGCCCCTCGCTTCATTGCGCACCTGCTGCTGTCGGTCATCGTGCTTCCCCAGGGCGGTCCCGGGGAGCGGAAGAGCGTGCCACACCGTCCGGTGGGTGGTCCGACATCGCTCTCCCGCTCCCGAGACCATGCCCCTGCTACTTGGTCACCGACGTCCGCGTCACGTCTTGTAGAAGTACTTCGCGTACGACGGGTTGTTAGCGTCGGCGGTGGTGAGCAGGATGTCAGGCAGCTGCACCTGGGCCTGGATCGACGACTTCTTGCCGGTCAGGTAGTCGTAGGCGAACTGGGCCGCGAGCGTCCCTTCCTCCGTCGGGTTCTGAGCGACCGTGGCGTCGATGCCACCAGACTTCAGCTCCTTCACCGTGGTCGGTCCTGCGTCGAAGCCGACGTTCAGCACCTTGCCCTTGTTGCCGTCGGTGGCGAACGCCGCCGCCGTTCCCTCGGCACCGGTCCCCGACACCGAGAAGACGGCCTTGATGTTCGGGTGGGCGAGCATGATGGAGTTGATGGCGGTCGTGCTGGCGGAGACCGCCTGCCCGGTCACCTGGTTCGCGACGACCTTGATGTTGGGGTACTTGGCCTTCAGCTCGTTCTCGAAGCCCTGTGCCCGCTGCACCTGCGTGGTCGCCGTCGCCGAGATGCTCAAGATGGCGACCTCGCCGCTCCCGTTCAGCTTCTGGCCGATGAAGTCGGCGGCGAGCTTCCCACCTTGCAGGTTGTCAGTGGTGATCTGGCTCGTGATCCGTGACGTGTCCTGCAACGTGGTGTCCGTGGTGATGACCGGGATGCCCGCGTTGAGGCAGTTGTCCACGGCCGGCGCCAGGGCCACCGGGTCGGTCGGGGAGAGCACGAAGACGCTGGGGTGGCGTGTGCACACCCCGTCGACGATCGGCGTCTGCGCCGACGGGCTGAACTGCGGAGAGCCCTGGTAGGAGAAGCTCATGCCCAGCTTCGTCGCCTCGGCGTGCATACCGTCCGCGAGCGAGGTGTAGAACGCGACGCCTGTCGCGCCCGGCACGTAGGCGATCGAGTACTTCGTGCCCGACGATCCCGAGCTCGCCTTGGTGGTGGAGCTCGAGCTGCTCGTCGAGCTCCCACAGGCTGCCAGGATGGTTGCCAGTGCAACCCCGGAGGCGAAAAAGGCCACCGCTCTGCCTTTCCCCCCATGCCTCAATCTGATCATCTTCTGTTCTCCTATCTCTCTGTGCATCCGCCAGAGACCGTTACGTGGTCGGGAGCTCTCCGAGTGGTCCGTAGATCCAGATGAGCCACAGCGGTTCGCGCCCAGTGTTGACATGTCGGTGGAACTGGCCCTTCTCGATGAGCATGAACGTGTGCTCGGCGAAAGGGGTGGAGTTCCCGTGCTCGTCGAGCATCTCGCCGCTGCCCTTCACGATGAAGTCCACCTCCTCGGACTCGGGATGGTTGTGCAACGAGGACGACTCGCCCGGGTCGAAGATAGTCAGGCCGGCGGACAAGAACTCGGAATTGCCGACGTCACGGCCCGCGATGCTGAAGACCTTCCTCCGAAACCCTTCCTCGTCGAGGCCGAGCCAGCGGAGCTTTCCCTCGGTGAACGGATCGATCACTCGTGGCATGGTGGCAACCTGTCTTTCTCTTGACGGGTCAGAACCGGGAGAAGGACCCCTGGTAGATGTCGTTGATGTTCCAGTGGCCTGGCGTAGGCACGGGTTCGTTGACCATCGGGACGTCGATCAACGCCGGCCGCCGGGCTGCGACGGCCTTGGCGAGGGCCGAGGCGAGCTCGTCGGCGGAGGAGACGGAGTACCCGTCCGCGCCGCACGCCCGGGCGTAGAGGGCGAAGTCCGGCGAGTAGCTCCCGCCGTCGCTCGTCTCGAACACGGTGCCGTAGCTGTTGCCGTAGTTCGAGTGCATCAGGTCGGCGATGGTCCCGTGCGCCCGGTTGTTCATGACCACCCAGATGACCGGGGCTCCCTGCTCGACGGCCGTCGGCACGGCCGGCAGCTGGGCGCTCATGCCACCGTCCCCGATCAGGGCCACGACCGTTCGCTCCGGCCAGGCGATCTGAACGCCGAGGGCGGCGGCGGGCCCGAACCCCATGGTCGAGGCGCCGCCGGGGGTGATGAATCGCCCCTCGGGAGGGAGCTCGTAGCACTGGGCGACGCCGTTCTTGTTCCAGCCGACGTCGGTCACGAGCACGGTGTCGGGAGGCACGGTGCCGAGCAGGTCGACGAGGATGCGCTCGGGCCGCAACGGGAACTGGTCGCTCCGGCCCCGGGCGCGCGTCCCCTCGAAGAGCGCGGACCTGGCGGCGGCGATGGAGGCCCGGAGCTCGGGCCGGTCGACGCCTGCGGGCTTGGCGGCTCGGACCGCTGCGACGATCGGGCCGAGCGCCTGCTCGACGTCGGCGACGACGCCGAGGTGGACCGGGTAGTTCCGCCCGAGCTCGGCAGGGTCGATGTCGACGTGGACGAGCTTGGTGGGCGGCATGCACCACGTGTACTCGTCCATCCACGAGCTCGAGTCCGTCTCGGCGAACCGCGTGGCGAGCGCAAGGACCACGTCCGCGCCACGCGCGTAGTCGTTCGCCAGCTCGAGCCCCCAGAACCCGGTCATCCCGATCACCAGGGGATGGGCGTCGTCCACGAGGCCCTTGCCCATCAACGAGTGGGCGATGGGGACGTCGAGGTGCTCCGCCAGGGTGACGAGGGCATCGCGCCCTGCGGCGCTCCGCACGCCGCCGCCCACGTAGATCAGCGGGCGCTCGGCCTCGACCAGCAGGTCGGCGACCGCCGCGGCGGCCTCGGCCGAGATGCCGGGGGAGAAGGATGCGACAGGGAGCGGCGGCGCGACCTCGACGTGGTCGGGGACGGTCCGGGAGAAGAGGTCCATCGGCACGTTGACCAGCACTGCGCCGGGCCGCCCGCTCGTCGCCGTCCAGAACGCGCGCTCGGTGAGGCGCGGCAGGTCCTCGACCCGCTCGACGTCCCAGGCGCGCTTGACGAACGGCCGGTACACGTCCGCCTGGGAGGCGTCGGCGTGCAGGTTCGTCTCCTGGTGGGGATGGCGGCCGTGGAAGTAGCTCGGCACGTCACCGGCGATCACCACCAGCGGGACCGAGTCGAGCGCGGCGGTGAACACGCCGGTGGCGGCGTTGATCATCCCCGGCCCCACGTGCGTGAGCAGCACCCCGGGCTTGCCCGACGCCCGCGCGTAGCCGTCGGCCGCGTGGGCAGCGGCCTGCTCGTGGCGGTTGACCACGAACGTGATGGGGCTGCGGCTCAGGGCGTCGAGCACGGCGATGTTGGTGTGCCCGCACAGGCCGAACACGTGCTCGACGCCGTACGCTTCGAGCTGGGCGACCAGCGCCTCCGCGCCGGTCAGGCCCTTCGGGCCGACGTGGCCCTCCGACGGCGGGCGGCTCATGTCCCTGCTCCTTCCTCGCCCAGCGAGATCCACGACTTGCCGGCGACGGTGCGGGCGGAACGGAAGGCCTCCTGTCCCTCCTCGAGGGCGAACCGCCCGCGGACGACCCGTCCCAGCCCGCCCGGCGGCGCGGCCATCGTCGACGCGAAGTCGCCCGGGTGCTCGTAGATCATCGACCCGCGGACGGTGAGGCGGCCGCGCACGATCGTCGAGGGGACGATCTTCGCGGGGTCGGTCGCCAGCCCGAGCAGCGTCACCGCCCCGCCCGGCGCGGCGCTGGCCACGGCGAGCTCCGTCCCCGGCACGGTCCCCGACGTCTCGAACACCTGCTCGAAGCGCAGGTCGGCGTCGTCGCCGAGCGCCCGCGCCCCGAGCTCGACGGCGATCGCCGCCCGGTCGGCCACCGGCTCGACGAACCAGGTCTCGAGCCCGCGCTCGACGAGGTGGACGATCAGGAGGAGGCCCGTCGACCCCGTGCCGACGACCAGCGCCCGCTGCCCGGCCCGTGCCTCGGCCCGGCGGAAGGCGGCCGCGCCGACCGTGTAGGGCTCGAGGCACACCAGCTCCTCGGTGGCCAGGCCGTCGGGGGCCGGCCAGGCGAACGGGGCGGGCACGGCGACGCGCTCGGCCAGCAGGCCCGGGACGTTGATGCCGACGATCTGGCGGTTCTCGCACCCCGACGTGAACCCGGCGCGGCAGCTCGCGCACGTGAAGCAGCAGTAGTTCGGCTCGACGACCACGCGCTGGCCGACCCGCCTGCCGGTCACGTCGCTGCCCACGGCCACGATCTCGCCGACCCCCTCGTGGCCCATCACCCACGGGCTGCCGGGCACCTCGCGATGGCCGTCGAACACGCTCAGGTCGCTCCCGCAGATGCCGACGCCGGTCATCCGGACCAGCACCTCCGAGGGGGCGGCCTCTGGCGGCGGCCGCTCGACGACCTCGACCCGGCCGGGCTCGACGAGCGCTAGCGCACGCACGGCCGTCCCCCCACCGGGTGCACGTGGGCCGCCCGCAGCGGCGTCATGCGTCCCCCCACAGCGACACGTCGCGCAGGAGGAGCGTCCGTACGGTCGTGTAGTCCTCGATCATCCACCGTGGCGACTCCCGGCCGATGCCCGAGTCCTTCACCCCGCCGAAGGCCACGTGGTCGAGCC
>CAZSYT010000055.1:0-4472 GCA_964610905.1 uncultured Acidimicrobiaceae bacterium | reverse complement strand
GACTCCCGGCCGATGCCCGAGTCCTTCACCCCGCCGAAGGCCACGTGGTCGAGCCTATAGTTCGACGACCCGTCGACCACGAGCCCGCCGACCTCGAGCTCGCGCCACGCCCGGAACACCCGTCGGAGGTCGTTGGTGAACAGCCCGGCCTGCAGCCCGTAGCGGCTCTCGTTGCACGTCTCGAGCACGGCGTCGAAGTCCTCGTAGGGAAGGACGGCCACCAGGGCTCCGAAGACCTCCTCCACCACCACCTTGGCGTCGGGCTGCGGGGCCGCCACCACGGTCGGCTGGACCGTCGCCCCGTGGCGCACGCCGCCCACCGGCACGGAGGCGCCGCAGCGGCGCGCCTCCTCGACCCAGTTCACGACCCGCTCGGCGGCGCCGACGTCGACCATCGAGCCCACGTCCGTGGCGTCGTCGAGCGGGTCGCCGACCCGCAGCTTCGCCACCTCGTCGACCAGTGCCTCCACGAAGCGGTCGAACACCGAGCGGTGCGCGTAGACGCGCTGCACCGAGATGCAGCTCTGGCCCGAGTTGGAGAAGCCGGTCCGGGCGCAGTTGGCGGCGGCGCGGCCGAGGTCGGCGTCCTCGCACACGATGGTGGCCGCGTTCCCGCCGAGCTCGAGGACGAGGCGCTTGGGGCCGGCGGCCCGGGCGACGGCATCGCCGGCCGCCGCGCTTCCCGTGAAGCTCACGGCGCCCACGACGGGGGAGGAGACGAGGGCGGCGCCGACGTCGGCACCGCCGTGGAGGACCTGGACGGCCTCCTCGGGCATGCCCGCGTCGAGCAGGAGCTCGACGACGGCGTTGGACGACGCCGGTGCCTGCGGCGGCGGCTTGACGATGGTCGTGTTCCCGGCGGCGAACGACGCGCCGAGCTTGTGCGCCAGCAGGTTGGCCGGCGCGTTGAACGGCGTGATGGCCACCACCACCCCGACGGGGGCCCGGTAGGTGAGCGCGGTCGTGCCACGGCCCCGCTCCCAGCCCTCGGCCCCGAGGACCTCCCCGCCCATCTGGCGGGCTTCGAGCGCGCAGATGGCGAACGTGTCGGCCACCCGGACGACCTCGCCGCGGGAGTCCTTCATCGGCTTGCCGAGCTCGAGGGCGAGCAGCCGGGCCAGCTCCTCCCGCCGTTCGTCGGCGAGCGCGGACGCCCGCTCGAGGACGTCGGCCCGGCGCGCCGGCGTGAGCGCCCGCACCGCCCGGGCGGACGCCGCCGCGTAGGCGAGCGCTCGCTCGACCATCGACGTGTCGGCGAGGAGCGCCTGCGACACGACCGTGCCCGTGTAGGGACCTCGGCGCTCGGCCCACGAACCTTCGTCCACCCACCGGGCACCGACGAGCGACCGAGCAGCCACGCTGGCCGTCCCTCGCTCCGTCATCTCGGTCCTCCCCGGGTCGGTCGGTCCATGTAGCGGACCCTCTGGTCTATCTGTCGGAACACTGGTACCGTAGACCACCGTGATCGAAAACACAACCGAGGACGGTCACCGGCCACGGTCGAGCGGGCGCGGAGGCGTCGGCGACGGCCAGGCCCAGGCCGCGTCGGGAGCGGACGGGGACACCGTCCGCAGCGTGCGCCGGGCGCTCGACATCCTCTTCCTCTTGACCGACGAGGTTCCCGTCCTGACGCTGAGCGACTGCTCACGTGCGGTCGGGCTCCCCAAGACGACGACGCTGCGCCTGCTCCAGACCTTGGAGCGCACCGGGGTGCTCTGGAGCGACAACGGCCGCTACGTCCCCGGCCCGGCGCTCCTGCGGTGGTCGCGACTGGCCTCCGACGCGTGGCTCCTCCCCCCCGACGTGCAGCAGGTCCTCGACGCCGCCGCGCAGGAGACCGGGGAGACCGTCAACGTCTACGTGCGCAAGGGCCTCCAGCGCGTGTGCATCGCCCATGCGCAGGGACCACACAGCCTCCGCCACGTCGTGCGAGTGGGCGACGAGCTCCCCCTGTGGGCGGGCGCCTCGGCCAAGATCTTCCTCGCCGAGGCGTCCGACGAGCTCCTCGACGAGGTCGCCGCCTGCTCGCCCCACGGGCCGGCCCACCGGGCCACGCTGGACGCCTGGGTGGCGGACGTGCGGCGTGACGGGTGGGCGGTGAGCCATGCCGAGCGCGAGGACCTCATCTCCGCCATCTCGGTGCGCATCGACCCCGCCGCCGTCGGCGGCGTGGTCACCGCGCTGTCGATCTCGGGGCCCTCGACGCGCTTCGCCGAGGCCAAGCTCCCCGACCTGTTGGCCACGTTGCGCCGTACGGCGGCACGCATCGCCCACCACAGCGCGGGGCAGCCGACGGCCGGGCCGCTCGGCATCACCCGGTTGATCTCGGGGGAAGGAGCGACATGACCGAACGCCTGCTCAGTGGGATCCGGGTCCTCGACATGACCAACGTGCTGGCCGGGCCCTACTGCGGTTACCAGCTGGTGCTGCTCGGGGCCGACGTGGTCAAGATCGAGGTGCCCGGCTCGGGCGACCTCGCCCGCCAGCTCGGCGCCGATCCCGACCTCAACGCCCAGGGCCTCGGCGCCTCGTTCCTCGCCCAGAACGCCGGCAAGCGCTCGGTCGAGATCGACCTGAAGGACCCCGACGGCAAGGAGCGCTTCGGCGAGCTGCTGGCGGGCGCCGACGTGCTGCTCGAGAACTTCCGGCCCGGCGTGCTCGCTCGCCTCGGCTTCCCCTGGGAACGGCTCCGCGAGGTCAACCCCGGCCTCGTCTACTGCGCCATCTCGGGGTTCGGCCAGTCCGGGCCGATGGCCGACCGACCGGCCTACGACCAGATCATCCAGGGCCTCGCCGGGATGATGAGCGTGACGGGGAGCGAGCCCGAGCACCCGCTGCGGGCCGGGTTCCCCGTCTCCGACACCGTCGGCGGGCTGGCGGCGGCGATGGCGATCTGTGCGGCGCTGGTCGACCGCAGCCGCACGGGCAACGGGCACATGCTCGACATCTCGATGCTCGAGACCTCGGCGTCGGTCATGGGGTGGGCCGTCTCCAACTACCTCATCACGGGCCAGGAGCCCGAGCCGATGGGGAACGACAACGCGACCGCCGCGCCGTCCGGTGCCTTCCCCACCGCCAGCGGCCTCATCAACATCGCCGCCAACAAGCAGGAGCAGTTCGTCACGTTGTGCCGGCTGCTCGGCCGCGAGGACCTGGTCGACGACGCTCGGTTCGCCACCCGCGAGGCGCGCAAGGCCAACCGCGAGGTGCTCAACCGGGAGATCGCCGACGGCCTGCGACGTCACCAGGCCATCGAGTGGGAGGAGCTCCTCTCGCACGAGGGCGTCCCGGCGGCCCGGGTGCTGACCGTGCCCGAGATGGTCGAGCTCGACCAGCTCGAGGCACGACACTTCTTCACCGACCTCCCGTTCCCCGGCCACCACGGGCGGGGTCGCACCCTCCGGCTCAGCGGCAACGGGGTCGTCGTCGACGGGGAGCCCTGCGCCCCCGAGGCCCCGCCCCCGACCCTCGGCCAGCACACCGACGAGGTGCTCGCCGAGCTCGCGGGCCACGTGGCGGCCGCGGACGCGCGCACGGACCAGGCGGGAGCACTCGAGTGAGCGGCGACGCGGAGGTGACCGAGCACGAGCAGATGGCGCGGTGGTGGTCCACGGCCATCTCCGACATCCGTCCGGGGGTCATCCGGCTCCGCGGCCACGACGTCGTCGAGCTCCTCGAGGGCTGGGACCTCGTCTCCGTCGTCTGGCTCATGCTGCGCGGCACCGCTCCCTCCCCCGAGGAGGCCTCGCTGCTGCAGGCGGCCATGGTGGCGTCGGTGGACCACGGTCCCCAGGCGCCCTCCATCGCCGCCGCCCGCATGGCCGTCACGTGCGGGGTCGGCCTCAACAACGCCGTCGCCACCGGCGTCAACGTCCTCGGGGACGTCCACGGGGGTGCGGGCCAGCAGTGCCTCGAGCTCTACCTGGACGTCGTGGCGGAGGAGCGGGGGGACGTCACGCTCGAGACGGCCGTGGCGACGGTCGTCGGGCGCTGGCGGGCCCGCCTGCGCTACCTGCCGGGCTTCGGCCACCGGTTCCACCCGGTCGACCCGCGGGCTGCGCCGCTGCTCCGTCTCGTGGACCGGGCCGCCGAGCGGGGGGCCGTCTCGGGCCGGTTCGCCCAGATCGCCCGGGCGGTGGAGGCCCACCTGTCCCTCGGCCGGGCGGCGCCGATCACCCTCAACATCGACGGGGCCACGGCAGCGATCTACGGCGAGCTCGGCTTCACGCCCCAGATGGCCCGCGGGCTGTTCTGTCTGTCGAGGAGCGTGGGCATCCTGGCGCACGCCTCGGAGGAGCTCGAGGGCGGGGCGAGGATCAAGGGGCCCATGCCCCCGTCCGTCCTTCCTCGCTACACGGGGCCGGAGACCGACGGTCCGCCGGACGGTGGCCCGACGGCGTGACCCGCGCCCGGTCTGGGGTGCCCGGTGTGGGGCTCCCGGTCTGGGGTGCCCGGTGTGGGGCTCCCGGTCT
>CAZSYT010000054.1:0-20499 GCA_964610905.1 uncultured Acidimicrobiaceae bacterium | reverse complement strand
AACGTGGTCGCCACGTTCGTGATCTTCCTCCGCGAGGGCATCGAGGCCTCGATGATCGTGGCGATCCTGCTCGCGTACCTCGACAAGACGGGCCAGCGGCGGCACTTCCGGGCGGTCTTCGCCGGGGTGGGCGCGGCGTCCGTGCTGGTGCTCGCGGGCGGTGTCGCCGCCTACGAGCTCCTGACCTCCTACGCGGGCTCTCGGACCCAGACGATCTTCGAGACGGCCACCTACCTCCTCGCCACGGTGGTCCTGACCGGCATGACGTTCTGGATGCGCAACCACGCCCGCACGCTGACGGGTGAGCTGCAGGCTCGGAGCCAGGCGGCCATCGACGGTCGGGCCCGGTGGGGGCTCGGGCTGCTCAGCTTCCAGGCCGTGGGTCGCGAGGGCTTGGAGACGATGGTGTTCACCCTGGCGATCGTCTTCGCCTCCTCCGGACGCGGCGTGATCCTCGGCGGCGTCGTCGGGCTCGTCGCCTCACTGGCCGTGGCGTTCGCCATCTACCGGCTCGGCCGGCGGGTCAACCTGGCTCGCTTCTTCGGCGTCGTCGGCGCCCTGCTCATGGTGTTCGCCGCCGGCTTGCTCGTCGACGCGGTGGAGAACCTCCAGCAGCTGGGGTGGCTCCCCCTGCTCACCCACCCGCTGTGGAGCACGGCCCACGTGCTGTCGGAGGACAGCACGCTCGGCGACCTCTTCCACACGTTCTTCGGCTACGCAGACCACCCGACGGTGCTGCAGGTCGTCGTCTACGTCACCTACGCCGTCGTCGCCATCGGCGCCTACTTCCGGCTCCGGCCGACGCGGCGGGCGCACCGGCGCGACCTCGTCGGCCAGGAAGCCTGAGCCGGCACGCCCGGCTGTCGACCGGGACCACTCCGGCTGTCGACCGGGGCCACTCCGGGCGCCGGATTGCGCCGCGTGTCGCGGTGGCGGCAGCGCGCACCGTGAGAGCGGGGCCCGGGCGGCAATGTTGGCCCTAGCCGACGGCCGGGCGCGTCCGTAACACTGACGCTCAGCAACAGGCGGCGCGGCCCGACCCGTGCGGGCGGCCGGCGAGCGGGAGGGGTGGGGGATGACCGGACGCGCGACACAAGCGGCCGTGACACAGACGTCGCTGCGGCGCACCATCGGGCGGGCGTGGTCGGCAGGGGTGCTGGCGCTGGCGCTGGGGGTGCCCGTCCTGGCCGTGCCGGCGCTCGCGGGCACGGCGACAGCGGCGGCGACAGCGGCCGCGTCGACAGCTGCCTGGCAGGTGGCGAGCGCCCAGCCGGCCGCCGACGGGGCGTCGGCGGTTGCCTGCGCCACGACCACCACGTGCGTCGCCGTGGGCACGAACACCTCACAGGCCGGCGACCTGCTCCGCACCACCGACAGCGGGGCGACGTGGACGCCCGAACCCGTGCCGGCCGGCACCACGACGGCGAGCGACACCACGTCGCTGAACGCCGTCGCCTGCCCCACGACGACCACGTGCCTGGCCGTCGGCGGCACCCTCAACGGTGGCGCACAGGTCCTCGTCACCTCGGACGCCGGGGCAACGTGGACGGCGGAGCCACTGCCGACGGTGGGGGCCGTCCTCGACGGCATCTCCTGCCCGTCCGCCACGACGTGCACGGCCGTCGGCGCGACTCCGATCGACACCGGTGTCGTGGTGACCACCACCGACGGCGGCACCACGTGGACCAGCGAGAACCCCTACGGCACGAACGTGCCGACCAACGGCACGCTCGTCTCGATCTCCTGCCCGTCGACCACGACGTGCTTCGCCGTCGAGCAGGCCAACGTCTCCTACGGCGCGGCGATCCTCGCCACGACCGACGGCGGCGCCACGTGGACGAACGTGGACGAACCGCCACTCGACGTCGTCGCCGTGTCGTGCGCCAGCACCCAGGCGTGCGTGGCGGTGGGCGGCGGTGCGAACGGCGACGTCGCCGTGACCACCGACGGCGGCACCACGTGGACCGAACCGTTGCTGCCGATCGACCCGGCAGTGATCTTCTTCAGCGGGGTCGCCTGCGTGCCGGGCACGACGTCGTGCACGGCCGTGGGGATCGCCAACTCCGCCAGCACCGCCTTCACGCTGTCGACGTCGGGAAGCCTGACCTCGTGGTCGACCCAGGGGTCGGTGCCCGCCGGGCCGGTGAACCTCACCGGCGTGGCCTGCCCGACGACCACCACCTGTCAGGCGGTGGGGCTCGGTCAGGGCGTCTCCTACGCCCTCGCCTCGGTCGACGCGGGGGCGACGTGGACCAGTCACACCCTGGCGCAGGGCACGGGCACGTTCACCGCCGTCACGTGCCCGTCCGCCTCCGTGTGCTACGCGACCGGGTCCACGTCGATCTCCAGCGGCCCGGCCCTCGGGGCCGTCTTCGTCTCGACCGACGGCGGCACCTCGTGGTCGGCGCTGTCGCTGCCCGCCGGCACCGCCGGGCTCGCCGGTATCGCCTGTGCGTCGGTGTCGACGTGCGTCGCCGTGGGCACCACCGCCGGACCGGGGCCGACCGGCCTCGTCGTCACGACGACCGACGGGGGCACGACCTGGACGAGCCAGGACGTGTCGTCCGCCAGTCAGCTTTTCGGCGTGGCCTGCCCGACGACCACCACCTGCCAGGCCGTCGGCGTGGACCCGACCTTCTCGACGGGGGTGGTGCTGACGTCGGCCGACGGCGGGACCACCTGGACGAGCCAGACGATGTCCGCGACTTCCCAGCTCACCGCCGTGGCCTGCCCGTCGGCGACCACGTGCGAGGCGGTTGGCCAGAACACGAGCTTCAACGGTGGCGTGGCGCTGCGCACGACCGACACAGGCACGACGTGGACGAGCCAGCCGCTCTCCAGCGCGGGCTCGGTGGGACCCCTCTCCGCCGTCGCCTGCCCGTCGACCACGACCTGCCAGGCCGTCGGCTTCGACCAGCTGTCCGGCGCAGGGCAGGTGGCGACGACCACCGACAGCGGCACCACGTGGACGCAACAGCTCCTCCAGCTCTCGAACGGGCTGGTCGCCAGGGTGGACGCCGTGGCGTGCGCGTCGACGACCTCCTGTGAGGCCGTGGGGGTGAACGCGAGCAACACGGGCGCCGTCGCGGTGGTCACCTCCGACGGCGGCGCGACCTGGGCGGCCCAGACGGTGGCGCCCGGGGTCGCCGACCTCACCGGCGTGACGTGCTCGTCGGCGACCGCCTGCGTCGCCGTCGGGATCGGGACGGGCACGGTCGGCGCGCTGGTCGTCACCGGCCCGGGCGCGCCCTCGCTCTCGGTGACGACCACGTCGCTCCCGACCGCCGAGGTCGGCGTGACCTACAGCGGCCCGCTGGCGGCGACCGGGGGGACGACCCCCGATACGTGGTCGGTCGTCTCGGGGGCGTTGCCCAACGGCCTGCAGCTCGACGCGGCCACCGGGGTGATCACCGGCACGCCCACCACCGTCGGGCCGTCGACGTTCACCGTGCAGGTCACCGACCAGGTCGGGGCGACGGCGAGCGCCCAGCTGACGGTGTCCGTGCTGGCGAACACGCCGCCGCCGGTCACCGTGGTGGGCGTCCCGCCGGGGGGTGCCACGCTCACCGGCGGTGCCTGGCTCGACGCGTCGGCCTCGAGCGCCGTGGGGGTCCGGAGCGTCGAGTACGTCCTCTCCGGGGGCGGGCTGGCCCAGCCCCTGCCGATCGCTGCAGGCATCCCCACCGACGTCGGTTGGCTGGCCGCGTGGGCGTCCTACGACGTGCCCAACGGCACCTACGCCCTCGAGAGCGTGGCCACCGACGTCGAGGGCCAGACGGGGACGAGCGCACCGATCACGGTCACCGTCGACAACCAACCGGTCCACACGAGCGTGCTCCGACCTGCAGCCGGCGCCCAGGTGAGCACGACGGGGACGGTCGTGCTCGACGCCTCGGCGGGCAGCACCTCGGCGATCACGGGGGTCGTGTTCTCCCTCGAAGGTGGCTCGCTCACCCAACCGCTCCCGCTCGGGAACGGTGTGCTCACCCTCTACGGATGGGTCGTCCAGTGGAACCCGTCGGCCCCGGGCATGCCGACGCTCACGCCGGGGACCTACTCCGTCGTGAGCTCGGCGATCGACGCCGACGGCAACACGGCGACGAGCGCCCCGGTGACCGTCACCCTGGGCACCGCGTCGGCGAGCTGAGCGGGGCACGTCGCCGGGACGGCCACCGGGCCCGAACGGTGGGCGCTCACCGAGCGCGTCACCCCGGCGCCGCGGGCGCGTCACCTCGGTCCGACTTGCGCGAGCGCCAGCGCGTGCCTAGCTTCGGGAACGGCCATCGCACGCGAGTGGTCCTCCGGTGCCGGCGGCACCGGGCGGGGGAGGGGGATCAATGTCCGCAGGTCGTGTCGTACGCCGTACGCTTGCGCACGCCGGGCTCGCCGTCGTCGTCGTCGTCGGCACCATCGCCGTGGCGCCGGCGCTCGCCGCAGCCTCGACCACGTCCACGAGCGCGTCGACGTGGAGCAGCGTGGCAGCTCTGCCTGCGCTCGCCGGTGTCAGCTCGATCTCGTGCCCGTCGACGACGACGTGCGTCGCCGTGGGCGTCAACAGCAACGACTACGGCGGCGTCGAGGCGACGACCGACGGCGGGGCGACGTGGAGCGCGGGCTCGCTGCCGTCACCGGTCGTCGGCGGACCGACGTCGGTGTCGTGCCCGACGACGTCGTGGTGCATGGCGGTCGGCGGGCGCACCTTCGTGTCGGCGGACGGGGGGGCGACCTGGTCGAGCACCGCCTTTCCCACGGCGCTGGTGCCGCTCGCGGCGGTGGCCTGCACGTCGGTGGACGTGTGCGTGGTCGCCGGCGCCAACGCCAGCGGAGACACGGCCGTCGTGACGACCAGCGACGGCGGGTCGACCTGGAGCACGGCCTCGGTGCCGGCCGGCCCTCTCGAGGGGACGGCGCTCGCCTGTTCCTCCGCGTCGAACTGTGACCTGGTCGCCACCATCGCGGGCTCGAGCGAGATCCTCGGCTCGACCGATGGCGGGGCGACTTGGAGCGTCGTGGAGAGCTCGTCCCTGTTCAGCGACGACATCACCGCAATCTCGTGCCCGTCGACGACGACGTGCCTCGCGGTGGGCAACAGCATCTTGAGCGCGAGCCTCGACGCCCCGGTGGCGTTCGCCACCTCCGACGGTGGGGCGTCGTGGTCCTCGGTGCCGTTCCCGGCCAGCGTGACCCACGCAGAGCTGACCGGCGTGGCGTGCTCGGCGGCGACCACGTGCACCGTGGTCGGGAGCGGCTCGGCGTCGACGCAGTTCAGCAACGCGTACACGGTCGCCCTCACCACGACCGACGGGGGGGCCTCGTGGCAGCAGGGG
The DNA here is from genome assembly GCA_964610905.1 of uncultured Acidimicrobiaceae bacterium. Taxonomy (GTDB): domain Bacteria; phylum Actinomycetota; class Acidimicrobiia; order Acidimicrobiales; family RAAP-2; genus JAJZJT01. The sequence goes on along the minus strand of CAZSYT010000054.1, from coordinate 15,172 downwards.
ACCCTGCCGGCGACGTCTCCGCTGCCGCGGGCCCTGGCCTGCCCGTCGTCGACGACGTGCGTCGCCGCGGGGATCGCAGGCGCGGCCGAGGACGCCCTCGTGACGGACGACGGAGGAGCCACGTGGTCCTCGACCACGCTTGCGACGGGGGACAGCGCCCTCGACGTGGTCTCGTGCCCGACCACGTCGGCGTGCTTCGCCGCCGGCTCCACCCCGGTCCCCGAGGTCGTGGCGAGCAGCGACGGCGGATCGACCTGGAGCGCTCCCACCCCGGTCCCAGGGTTGGTGGCGATCAATGGGATGGCGTGCTCGTCGACAACCGTGTGCGTCACGGTGGGGCAGAGCGCATCGGGGGTGCCTGCCGCGTACACGACCGACGGCGGGACCTCGTGGGCGAGCGCTGCCTCGTCGACCGGGGCCGACGACCTGGAGTCGGTGGTGTGCCTCGCATCGGCGACCTGCGTCGCCGTTGGGGCCACGACGAGCGCCGGCACGTCGGGGGTCGGCCTCGTCTCGGTCGACAGCGGTGCGAGCTGGACGAAGGCAACGGTTCCCTCCGGGACGCCGGGCCTCGGCGGTGTCTCCTGCCCGTCGTCGTCGGTCTGCTACGCGACCTACTCCGGCTCCACTCCCGGCGTGCTGCGGTCGAGCGACGGCGGGACGACGTGGTCCGCGCTCACCGTTCCCTCGGGGACCGGCGTCACGGGCCCGATCTCCTGCCCGACCGCCAGCGCCTGCTACGTCCTCCTCGGGAACGGCGACGTCATGGTCACGAACGACAGCGGGACGACATGGACGGAAGTGAGCGAGCCGATCGTGGCACCGACCTCGATCACGTGCCTCACCGCTCTCGTCTGCGCCGCAGTGGGCATGGGGCCGGCGGGGATCGGCATGGTCGCCACCACCGTCGACGGTGCGTCGACGTGGTCGAGTGCTCCGGGTGTCCCCAGCGCGTCCACCTTCGGGGACATCTCCTGCCCGTCGATCACTGCATGCGTGGCGGTCGGTTACGGATCGGGACCGACGTCCACGCTCGTTGGCGCGGGTCCGCTGGCTCCGGGTGTCGTGGTGACCACGACATCGCTGCCCGAGGGCGAGATCGGTGTCTCGTACTACGCGACGCTCGCGGCGACCTCGGGCGCGGCGCCCTACACGTGGAGCATCCCGTCGGGGGGCCTTCCTCGTGGCCTATCGCTCGACACCGCCACTGGCGTCATCACCGGCTCGCCGACCACGGCGGGGACCTTCTCGTTGTCCGTCGAGGCAACCGACCAGGCGGATACGACCGACACCGTCCCTCTGACGCTCACCGTGCTGCCCGTCGAGCCACCGCCGACGACGGCCGTTGGCTTGCCCGCCAGCGGTACCACGCTCTCGAACGGCGTGTGGCTGGACGCCTCGGCCGAGAGCTCCGCGGGCGTCCGCAGCGTGACCTTCATCCTGTCGGGTGGGTCGCTCGCCCAGCCCGAGGTGATCGCTACGGCGACGCCGACCTCTGTCGGCTGGCTGGGAACGTGGGACACCACCAGCGTGCCCGACGGGGCCTACACACTCGAGAGCTTCGCCACGGACGTGGTCGGCCTGACGGGGACGAGCGCACCAGTGACGGTCACCGTCGACAACTCACCGCTCCACACCGCGGTGCTCGTGCCGTCGAGCGGGGCTGTCGTGGGCAGCTCCGGTCAGGTCGTCCTCGACGCCTCAGCAGCGGGCGAGAGCCAGGTCACCTCGGTGACGTTCCAGGCTTCCGGAGGGTCGCTCGCCGCGCCGGCGACCGTGGGGACGGCCACGTTGACCGTCGACGGGTGGATCGCCATCTGGGACGTGACGTCTGCCACCTACCCGGCCGGGACCTACTCGGTCGTGAGCGTGGCGGCCGACGCCAACGGCAACACGGCGACGAGCACCCCGGTGTCGATCACGCTCGCCCCGCCCGCCGGCTGAGGAGCCCCGCAGCGGGAGCGTCGTTCACCGGCGAGCGGGCTCGACGACCGGTCGTCGGGGCCGGAATGGCACGCGTGGGCCGACCGGTGTGATGATCACCGCCGTGGTCGCAACCGCGTCGCTCGAGCCCGCGGCCGATCTCGACGGTGGCCCGCCTGGTGGCGGGGCACGCGGGGGGCGCCGAGCTCGGCCGGTCACCGTCCTGGCCTTCGTCGCCCTCGTGCTCACCTACGCGCTCGTCGTGCTTGGGAGCACGGTGCGGGTGACCGAGTCGGGCATGGGCTGCCCGAGCTGGCCGCTGTGCTACGGCCACGTCGGCCTGGTCGGCGGCTTCCACACCCTGCTGGAGGAGTCCCACCGCTACCTCGCCGGCCTGGTGTCGGTCGTCGTCGGTGCCACGGCGCTCGCCGCGTGGCGGACGCCGGAGCGGCGGGCCACCCGGGTCCCGGCGCTCGCCGCCGCCGGCTTGGTGGTGTTCCAGGCCGGCCTCGGGGCCCTCACCGTCTTCGCCCACAACGCCCCGTGGACCGTCGCCGCCCACCTCGTCACCGGTCTCGTCTTCCTCGGGGTGGTCACGGCCACGGCGGTGACCTCGCTGGAGGACCGCTCGCGCTTCCGCCTGGGGGCCCGCGACGTCGGGCGGTGGGCGTGGGTGGCCCTCGGCGCGACGCTGGCGCTGCTCGCCGCCGGCTCCGCCGTGGTCGACGGGGGCGCGGCACGCGCCTGCCCCTCGTGGCCGCTGTGCACCCACCCGGAGCCGCTCCACCTCGTCGCCCTCCAGCTGCTGCACCGCTCGCTTGCCGGCCTGGCCGCCGTCGCCATGGTCGTCTTCGTCGTCACGTCGTGGCGGCACATGGCCGGTCGCCGGCGATGGCGTGCCGGGGCGGTCGGCCTCCTCGGGCTGCTCGTCGTCGTGGCGTCCTTCGGCGCGGCGAGCGCGCTCAGCAGGGCGGCGCCGGCGTGGCAGGACGCCCACCTGGCCATGGCGGCGGGGCTGTGGGCCCTCCTCGTGGCGCTCGCTCTGCGCGTCCTCTTGCCGTCGGAGCGGGCCGGGCCCGGCTACGGTGGCGCGGGCGCGGGCGTGCCGGTCGGGCGTGGCCTGCCGACCTCGGCGTAGTGGCCGCGGGCCACAGGTGGCCGGGCGTCCGCCACGTCCACGTCGCCGGGCGTGCGGCCCGGCGGGGCAGTAGCTCAGTGGTCAGAGCAGGGGACTCATAATCCCTCGGTCGCAGGTTCGATCCCTGCCTGCCCCACCAGGAGAGCCCGGCCTGGGGCTTCGAACCGGCGGCTCGTGACGAGGAGCCGGCCGGGGACCCGGGGCGTGGCGGCCATCTGGCAGCCACTGCCCGCAGGCCCACGGGCGGTGACGAGTGAGTCGTGATCCCCGGCGGCGGCCAGCCGTTCGGGACGCGCACGGCTAGCATGCCGTGGCCGAACGAGGGCACGGTCCCACGACCGGAGGACGGCGGCGTCCAGCGAGGTCGTCCCGGGTGGTCGGTCGAGTGGGGGAGCGTGCCGTGATCCCGAGCCAGCAGAGCCCCCGCCGAGGGGCTCGTCCCGGTCCGAGTGGCTCCCAGCGAAAGGACGAGCCGTGAGCGAGCACGCCGCACCACCTGCGTCCGAGGTCCTCGCACGTGCCGTGGCGACGACGACGTGGGCGTCCGTTCCGGACGCCGTGCAGACGAAGGTGCTCGAGCTCGTCGCCGACGCGCTCGCCGTGATCGCCGGCGGGGCCGCCCACGACACGATGACCAGGCTGCGACGGGCGACGGCGCCGGTCGCCGGCCCCGCCACGGCCATCGGGTGCCGGGAGGGCGTCGACATCATGAGCGCCGTGCTGCTCAACGGCGCGGCGATCACGGTGCTCCAGCGCCAGGACGGCTACGCCCATGCGAAGGGGCATCCCGCCAGCCAGCTCCTGCCGCCGCTGCTCGCGGTGGCGGAGAGGCGCGGCCTGTCGGGCGAGCAGCTCCTCACCGCCTTCCTCGGTGGGTACGAGGTCGCGGCGCGGGTCGGCGTGGCACTGGGCGGCGTGCCGGAGCACCTCCACGACATCGGCAACTGGGTGACCGTCGGGGTGAGCGCCGCGACCGCCTCGCTGCTGGGTGACCGGGACGAGCAGGCGATCGCCGCCGCCATCGACGGGGCCTCGTCGCTCGCCCTGTCGTTCGACCGCTTCACCACCGCGGCGGGAGCGACCGTGCACCACCTCTACCCCGCGTCGGCAGCGCTGGTCGCGCTCAACGTGGCGCAGGGAGCCGTTGCCGGTCTCTCGGCGCTCCCGGGCAGCCTCGAGCGCTTCTACGGGCCCCACCTGGGAAAGGCGTTCCGAGCCGACGGGCTCACCGAGGGGATCGACGCAGCGGGCCGCTGGGACCGATACGACGTGCTCAACGGCTACCTCAAGCTCCACCCCAGCTGCGCCCACCTCCACGGGGCGAACGACGCGGTCGCGGCGCTGCTCGCGAGGACCGAGCTGCGCGAGGACGACGTGGAGAGCGTGGACGTCGGGATCTTCGGCGACGGCTTCCGGATCGACGCCAGCGACCCGCACAACGACCTGGCGGCGCGCTTCAGCGTCCGGGCGACGGTGGCCGCGGCCATCGTGCACGGACGGCTCGACGACGACGGCCTCGCCGACCTCGACGCCCTCCGGCCCCTGATGGCGAGGATCACGGTCCGCCACGACCGGGCCATGGACGACCTCGTGCCCGAGGGACGACCCGGGCGGGTGACCGTCCACCTCCGCGACGGCCGGACGCTGGTCGAGGACGTGGTCCATCCGCGCGGCACCCCGCAGGTGCCCGCCACCGAGGAGGACCGGACGGCGAAGGTCCACGACCTGCTCGGTCGCTGCTACGACGACCGGGCGACAGGGCGGATCCTGGAGGCCGTCACGGCGCTGCCGGACGCGGCCGCGCTGGCCGACCTGACCGCCGCCCTCCGCAGCGCGTGACCCACGGTCCCCGCCCGTCGGCGCGCCGCGGCGCGCCCGGTAGCGTTGACGGGGCTCGACGTCGCCGACGGGGGAGCGTGCGACTCGGCCGGCGAGAAGGGACCACGGGATGAGCGGGGCGGCGAGGACCGTGACGGACGGCGCGGACCGGCTGGTCGGGGCGCTCGCCGGCACCACCTTCCTGCTCTGGCTCGGTGCCAGCGCCATCCTCCCGCTCCTGCCCGAGTACCTGCGCCACGGCGGCGCCTCCGACGGCGTCGTGGGCTTCGTGATGGCCGCCTACTTCGTCGCCGCCCTGGTCTCCCAGTACCCGGCCGGCCGGCTCGCCGACCGGGTCGGTCGACGTCGGGTCCTGCTCGGCGGCCTCGGCTGCTACGCGGCCGGCAGCGCCGCCTTCCTCGCTCCGATCGGGCCGGTCGCCGACATCGCCTTCCGTGCCCTGCAGGGCGCGGGGGCCGGGGCCGCCGAGGTCGCTGCGCTGGCCATGGTCTCCGGTGCCGTGCCGCTCGAGCGCCGGGGCCGGGCCTTCGGCTCGATCTACGCCGGCCAGCTTGGCGGCATGGCGGTCGGTCCCCTGGTCGGCAGCGTCGTCGGGCTCGGTGCCATGCAGGCGACCTTCGTCGGGGCCGCGCTCGCCGCCGTGGTCGCCGGCGTCCCGGTGGTGGCCAGCGCGGCCGTCGGCACGCACGGCGCACCCGTCCGCGGCGTCGACGTCGCACGGATCGCCGGGGTGCGGGCGGCACCGGGCGACGGTGTGCTGGCGGCACCGGGCGACGCGGGAGCGCCGGGCCCGGGTGCCCGCCGGTGGGAACGGGCAGCTGGCGGGCGGCGCCTCCCTCCTGCCGCCGTCGGCGCGCTGGTCGCCGCCGCCGCCTTCGGGCTCGTGATCGGCGTCTACGAGTCCTGCTGGACGCTGCTCCTGGTCCACCGGCACGCGCGGTCGTGGCAGATCGGGCTGAGCTGGACGCTCTTCGCCCTCCCGTTCGCCGCCATGTCCGGGCCGGGGGGCTGGCTCGCCGACCACGCGGACCGCCGGTGGCTGGTGGTGGGCTCGCTCACCTCGTCGGTCGGCTTCTGTGCCCTGTACCCGTTCCTCCACCAGGTGGTTCTGCTCCTCGCCCTCGGCCCGGTGGAGGCGCTGGGCTCGGCCATGGCCCTGCCGGCGGCGCAGTCGCTGCTCACCCAGGGGGCCCGACCGACCGAGCTCGGCGCGGTGCAGGGGCTCTTCTCGACCAGCCAGACGGGGGCCATCGCCGTGGCGGCCGCGGCGGGCGGGACGCTGTTCGGGCTGGCCACCTGGGCGCCGTTCGTCGCCGGTGCCGGTTGCGCGGCGCTGGCGACGGCCAGCCTCCCCACCGTGTGGCGACGGGTCGCCGGGCGGGTCTCGGGTGCCGCTGTCGGCGTCGTCGCCGCGGCGCCGACGGAGCTGGCCGAGCCGGTGGCCTGACCGTGGGGACGAGCTCCGCGGCCCGGTGACCGTGCCGGGCCGGCACCCGGTGCGAGCGGCCGGCCGCGGGCCGGCGTCCCCGGGGCTGCTTCCCCTACGTGGACGATCGCGGCGGCATCGCCTTGCGGACGTCGACGCGGATCATGCGGTCGAACTGCACGGGCTGCCACTGGTTGGGCGTGAACCGGAGGTGTCCCCAGCCGTCGGCCAGGTGCAGCCACTTGACCATGCCGGGCTCGATGACGGTTCCGTCGTCCCAGCCCTCGAACCCGTACGGCTCCCAGGCGGCGTAGAGGATCACCTGCCCCGGACGCGGCCCGGGCGCCACGCGGGCGTGCACGGTGAGCGAGCCGAGGTCGTTGCGGACCTCGACCACGTCCTCGTCGTCGATGCCGAGCGGAGCGGCGTCGCGTGGGTTCATCACCAGCGTGGGGTGCCCCCGAGTCGTCTCGAGCATGAGCGGGTTGGTGGCGTTGCAGGCATGGATGGACCAGCGGGGGTGCCCGCCGGTGAGCACGAACGGGTGGTTGCCGCCCTGCGCGGGGGCGTCCTTGTGGACGGGCAGCTCCTCGCCCGCTTCGAGGAACCACGGGTGGTCGACGTAGAAGGTCGCCCGGCCCGTGGTGGTGGCGTACGGCACGCCGTCCTCGACGTGCCAGCGGAAGGCGCTGAAGGTCTCGTCGGACCGGAGCTCTGTGCCGATGAGGCGACCCGTCGGGAACACGCCGTTGCCTTGGGCCGGTGCGTAGCCCCGCTCCCGGAGGGTGGTGAGCGACAGGTCCTCGGCGAACACGCCGGACAGCGCACTGTCGCGCACCAGCACGTCGAGGAGCGCCTCGTCCGAGCGCAACCTTCCGTTCCGGTGCATGACGTTCCCCGCATCGCCCAAGGGGTGCGGAGCGGCACGGCCGACGACGCGGTCGGCCATGCCCCGGGCCCGGGCCCGTTCGGCCACTGCGTCGGCGATGTCGCAGAAGATCCGCCAGTCCGAACGGGCCTCGCCGGCCGGCTCGTTCACCTTGTCCGAGAAGGCGAGGTCGAGCGAGTGGGCGATGGGGTACTGCAGGTTGACCCGCTCGGTGTCGTAGGCGGCCGGCAGCAGCAGGTCGGCGTGCAAGCCCGCCCCGTTCATCCGCTGGTCGACGGAGACCACGAGCTCGAGCTCGGGCCACAGGTGCCGCAACAGCATCCGCCGGCCACCGCGGGTCCGGCGCAGGGTGCTCGTGCCCGGCTGGAACAGCACGCGCGGCGTGCAGTCCCGAGCAGGTCGGGCGTACGGCGCCCACGACCGGCGAGCCTCCGCGACGTAGTCCGCCATGGGCCGTGGCGAGTCGCCCCATGCGTCGTTGCTCCAGATGTCGCCGTAGCCGCAGTGGTCCAGCCAGTAGAAGAACGGCGGGGCCGTCGTGGAGCTCGCCGCCGCCGCCGACAGGAAGTCCCAGAACGCCGGCCGGGGCAGGGGAGGCGGAACGCCCGTGTCGGGGTCGGGCTCGCCGAAGAGCGTCCTCGCCACCGAAAAGACCGCCTCGGCACCTTCGATCCCGCCGGTGCTCATCTGCTGCGCGAGCGACCCGTCGAACGGCATCACGGCGTAGGTGTCGTGCCCGCGGCCCTGGCCGCCCCAGTTGCCGGTCAGGGCGAGCAGCAGGTCCATCGACCGTTCCATCAGGTCGCCGTGGTAGTGCTTGGGCGTGTCGAACCCCTCCACGACCTTCGTGCGCCGGGTCGCCACCTTGCGGGCGAGCAGACGAACGGTGTCCGGGTGCACCCCGCAGATCGCCGATGCTGCCTCGGGGCCGTAGGCCGCCAGGCGCTCGGCCATCAGCTCGAACGCCGTCGTCACCTCGACCGTCGTCCCGTCCGACAGCCGCACCGTGAACCGGCCCCGCAGCGCCGGCTCGAACGACAGGCGCAGCGTGTCCTGCCGTGCCTCGACGGCGCCCGACGTCGCGTCCCAGTGGAAGAACCCGAGCTCGTTGCCGCCCTCGAGCAGGTCGGACTGGCGGAGCAGGCGGCGGGTGTCCGTGCGCACCAGCAGGGACAGGTCCGTCTGGGACGAGACGAACGCCTCGTCCACCAGCCCTTCGTCGACGATCACCCTGCACATGCCGAGCGCCAGGGCGGCGTCCGTGCCCGGGACGACCGGTACGAAGTAGTCGCAGTGGGGCGCGGAGGGGCTGTAGTCGGGAGCGACGAGCGCCACCTCGGCGCCGTGGTAGCGCGCTTCGGTCAGGTAGTGGAAGTAGGGGATGCGGCTGTAGGCCGGGTTGCAGTGCCACACGAGCACGAGCTCGGCGTGGAAGGTGTCGTCGGAGGCCGAGCCACCGGCGATGTGGCCGTAGGTGATGTAGTGGCCGAGCGGGACGTCGTTGACGGTGGAGATGCTGTCGAGCGACACCGCGCCCAGGGCGGCTGCCAGGCCCATGTGGCCGGCGATGGACAGCATGCCGCCCTCGGCGCTCTCGTCGACCACCACCGCCTCGGGCCCCGACTCCTCGACGGCGTCGAGCACGGCGTCGGCGATCTGGGCGAGCGCCTCCTCCCACGAGATCCGCTCCCACCGTCCCGACCCGCGCGCCCCGACTCGGCGCATGGGATGCAGCAGCCGGTCCTCGCCGGCGAGCTGGCGGCTCCACGCCGCGCCCTTCTGGCACCCCATGGGGTTGCGGTCGGGGACCCCGGCCTGGCTCGTCGGGTAGACGCCGGCCTGCTCCTCCCAGAGGACCGAGGGGCCCGCCGCGAACACGCGGTAGGTGCAGCTCGACAGGCAGTTGACGCAGTGCGTCCCCCAGGCGACGCGTTCCCACGAGAAGCGCTGGCGATAGCGATGCTCGCTCGACGAGACCATGCGGGCTCCTTGGCCGACGTCCTCCATGTTGGCACGGAGGGCTCGTCGCCGCCCGTCTGGAGGCCCGCCGTGCAGCCTCCGACGCGCGAGCGGCGCTCGAGGTCGGGCGGACTGTCCCCGTGGCCGGGCGTCGCGGACCCCGGGGCACGAGCCCGCGTCAGGCCACCTCGTGGAGGTCGGCCAGGGCGGCCTCCACGGCACGGTGGAAGGTGGGATAGGCGTAGATCATCGTCCGCAACGACGGCACGGGCACCTCGGCGTGGACCGCCAGGGTGAGCAGGCCGAGGACCTCGCCACCGGCCGGGCCGGCGGTGAGCGCGCCGACGAGGACGCCCCGTTCCGCGTCCTCGACGAGCTTGACGACGCCGTCGTTGCCGGCCTTGTGGATCCACCCCCGGGCCGACGCCGGCACCGGGGCCGTCCCGACCCGCACCGACAACCCGCGCGACCGGGCCGCCTCCTCGCTCAGGCCCACGGCTCCGATCTCCGGGTCGGTGAAGGTCACCCGGGGGACGGCCCGGTAGTCGGCCGCCGCCACCCCGGTGCCGAGGACGTCCCCGACCACGATCCCCGCCTGGTACATCGCCACGTGGGTGAAGGCGCCGACGCCGGTCACGTCGCCCACCGCCCACACGCCGGGGCCGACCCGCAGGTGCTCGTCGACCGGGAGCGCCCGGAGCTGCGGGTCGATGCCTATGACCTCGACGCCGAGGGACGCGAGGTCGGGGCGCCGGCCCGTGGCGACGAGCAGGCGCTCGGCCCGAACGACCGCACCGTCCCCCCGGGCTCCGCCCCCCGGCCGGCCGTCCCCCAGGTGTAGGGAGAAGGAGCTCCCGTCGTGGGAGACGGACCGCAGGTCGGCGCCGGTCCGGACGTCGACGCCCTCGCTGCGGAGGACCTCCTCGACCAGGGCGCCCGCCTCGGGCTCCTCCTGGGCGAGGAGGCGCGGCGCTCCCTCGACGACGGTGACCGCGGCGCCGAAGCGGGCGAAGACCTGGCCCAGCTCGACGCCGATCGCACCGCCCCCGAGGACGGCGAGCGACCCGGGGACCGCCTCCGCCTCGATGGCGTCGCGGTTCGTCCAGTACGGGGTGGCGGCGAGCCCGTCGACGTCCGGGGTCCACGGCCGGGCGCCGGTGGCGAGCACGACGCCCCTCGTCGCCTCGAAGGTCTGGTCGCCGACGGCGACCCGCCGGGGCCCGACGAGCCGACCCCTGCCCCGGACGAACCGACCGCCCTTGCCCACGAAGCGCTCCACGGCCACCCGGTCGTCCCAGTCGTCCGTCGCCTCGTCGCGGACCCGTCGCGCCACGGGAGCCCAGTCCGGCTCCACGCTCGCCGTGCCGGCCATGCCGTCGACGCGCCCCGCCTCGGCGAGGAGGTTGGCCGCCCGGATCATCATCTTGGAGGGGACGCAGCCCCAGAAGGGGCACTCGCCTCCGAGCAGCTCGGCCTCGACGCCCACGACGTCGAGGCCGGCCTCGGCCAGCCGGCCCGCCACCTCCTCGCCGCCCGGCCCCATCCCCACCACCACGACGTCCGCACGGTCGACCACGAGCATCCTCCCTCTTCGGTCACGGATCCTCCCACCGGCAACCCGGCGGGCCGGCGATGCCTTCCGCCCGGCGGACCGGCCTCTGCCGGAAGCGCCCCGCCCGCCAGCGTCCTCACCCCGGCGCCAGCGGCGCCGCGTGACGGGCCTCGGCGACGACGTCGTCGACCAGAGCCCGCAGGTGGTCGTAGTGGGAGCCCTTCCAGTACACGCGCCCGCACCGGGTGCACCGCCGGAACTCGTCGAAGTCCCGCCGGGTCCGGGGTGGCAGCACGTCGGCGACCTCGGCCTTGGCGACCTCGCGGAGCAGCCCGTTGCAGGCGAGGCAGCGCCCGAAGGGGGCGACCGCCCCGAAGAGGTCGAAGCGCCGGAGCACCTCCACGGCCTGGTCGCGGGGGAGGTGCGCCCGCACGTAGGCGGCGTGGGTGACCTCGGCCCGCTTCAGGATCCCGCGGTCGCGGGTGAGCAGGGTGCGTGCCCCGTCGAGCGAGGTGGCGACCAGCACCGCGTCGTCGGCGTCGTGGTCCCATGCCGCGTCGAACCCCAGCAGGCGGAGCAGGCGGGCCAGCCGACCGAGGTGCACGTCGAGGACGAAGCGGGGCGGCCGGAGGGGCGGCGGGCGCAGCCGCACCAGCGGGGTCACGTCGACGTCCCCGGCGTCCGCGTAGACGGCCACCCGGTCGCCGGGAGCCACCCGGCGGGCGAAGTCGACAGACTCGCCGTTCACCAGGACGACGTCGACCTCGGTGTGGGGGACGCCGAGCGACTCGGCGAGGTCCTTCACGGTGGTGTGCGGCCCGACCTCCACGTCGAAGGCGTGGCCCCGCCGCTCCGGAGCAAGGAAGTCGTCCAGCTCGGCGGAGAAGCGGACCTCGACGGCCACCGCACCAGCGTGACGCGTCCGGCGTCGTCCGGTCCAGAGGACGTCGGCGGGCACCCGGCGATCCTCGGGTTCGACGAGGACGGCATGCCGGTCCCGGCGTGCCGTCGGTCGGCGGTCGGAGCCCTCCTGCCGCTATCGGCGATCGGACGCTGCGCCGTCGACCGTGAGCGAGCGAGCCCGAGCCCTCGTGCGCTTGGCCTTGTACATCTCGCTGTCGGCCCGGGCGACGAGGACGCCCACGTCCAGCGAGCGGTCGGTCCAGGCCAGGCCGACGCTCGCTTCGGGAACGCACGGCTGCCCGCCGACGAGGGCAGGCTGGGCGATGACGTCGTGGAGCCTGCGGGCGAGCTGGTCGGCGACGGCGCTGGTCTTCACGTTCGGGCAGACGACGAGGAACTCGTCGCCGCCGAGCCGGCCCACGACGTCTTCGTCCCGTGACGCTCCCCGAAGCCGCTCGGCGACCAGTCGGAGCAGCTCGTCGCCCGCGGCGTGGCCGAGCCTGTCGTTCACTTCCTTGAAGTGGTCCAGGTCGAGGAAGACCACTGCCAGGCCGCGACCCGCTGACGCCTCGGCGGCACGGCGGGTGAGCTCCTCCATGACGGACGCCCGGTTCTGGCACTGCGTCAAGGGGTCCGTGGTCGCCTGCCGCACCAGCTGGTTCCGGGTCATGACGGTGTCCGTGACGTCCGTCACCGACAGCACGGCGTGCGAGGTGGTCTCGTCGCTGTCCACGAGACCCCGCAGCACGAACTGGCAGGTCCGGCGCCGACCCCCGTCGACGAGCACGCTGGCTTCCACCTCAGCCGGGCAGTTGTCGCGGCACGCGCGCTCGATGGCCTTCTGGAGCGCCTCTCGCTCCTCGGGGACGACCGGCGCGAGGAGGTCGTCTGTCGACGTCGTCTGTCCCACGGAGAGCACGGCGAAGAGCCGGTCGTTGGCGGACAGGATGCGACCCTCGCCGTCGATGTGGGCGATGCCGGACGGCAGCGACTCCATCAGCCGCGTCAGCAGCTCCTCTCGAGCCACCAGGGCCTGCTCGGCTGCCACCTGCTCGGTGATGTCGATCATGTCGCAGGCGACGTCGCGGTGCGCGGGGTCACGCAACCGGTTCTGGTTGATGAACTCGATCCAGACGTAGGAGCCGTCCTTCTGGCGATGGCGAGCCCGGAGGTGCTGCGGGATGCCGGGGTGCGAGAGCAGTCGCATCCACATGTCGACCATCGCCGGCGCGTCGTCCGGGTGGACGAAGTCGATCTGCCGCTCACCCTCGAGCTCGGCGAAGCTCCAGCCGAGCATGGCCGTGACGGCCTCGTCGGCGTCGATGACGCACGCGCTCTCGTTCTTGCGCACTCGGCAGATGCGTGGGCGTACGTGGGCGTGCTCGGCGTCGACGCGGACGTTCGGGTCGACCGGGCCGTCCAGTCCGGTCACGACGACGACGATGACGCCGTGGCTGTCGCGGACGTCGTAGGCCGCGATGCGGGCCCGTGTGCCGTCGGCGAGGGAGATCTCGGCGTTCCCGATGCCTTGGGCCCAGGTTGTGTCCCACCCTTCGAGGAGGGTGGGCACGTCCTCGAGTGCCACGATCTCGACCGCATGGTCGGCCGAGAAGATGGCGTGGCCGCCGAGGGGGAGCGACTCCGGCCACGCGACGTTGAAGCCCTCGTGGTCCACGGCGCACACCACCGCTGCTTCTTCCGCCAAGTGCTGTTGCAGCGCAGCCTCGATCGCTTCACGCTCGTGTCTCCCATCAGGCACGACTTCTCATCGGCATGCCAAGGCAGGGGCTGAAGCGAGCGGGTCGCTCCGCTCCCCTCGGCTCGACGCTTCCCGCGGGCCCGTTGTGCACGACGTGTCCGGGGTGGTCGGACGACCGGTCGTGACGCAGGCGCCGGCCCGCTCGGGGGGGGGACGGCCGGACCGCTCGGTCGCCGCAACGCCGCAGCGCGTGCCCGTCGTCCGTCGTCCGTCGCCCCGACGGGGAGTGCTCGCCCTCGCCGGCGGCAAGGCGGTCCTGCTGACGAGGGACCCGATCTCCGTGGCGGTGGTGCCCCGGCGGCACGCCGGGCGGGCGGGGATCGAGGTCGGAGCGTTCGAGGTGAGGCGCCCGACGCCCGAGGACGTCCGTCTCGAGCTCACCGAGGACGGTGCCCAGTGGAGCGAGGGACGGTCGCCGCCGCGGACGAGGTACGAGCGACACTCGTGCAGGGGCCCTCGTCCTCCACCAGCTCAAGTACGACCTGATCGTGCTCCTTCGCAGCCGCCAGGCGCTCACCTTCACCCTCGGCACGCCGGTGGGCTTCCTCCTCCCGTTCTTCGCCATCTTCGGGCACGACCGGTTCCACCTCGACGGCCTGGTCGTCAGCGGTCCCCGGTACTACGCGGCCAACCTGACCACGTTCGCCATCGTGGACGCCGCCTTCGTGAAGCTCACCGTCCTCCGCGTCGAGTCGCGCGAGGCGGGAAGCCTCCGCCGACGGCAGGCGACGCCTCAGGGCGCCGTGCCGAAAATCGTCGGCCGTCCGGCCATCGCGGTGGTGACGACGCTGTGCACGAGCGAGTTGCTCGCCGTCATCGGTCGCCTGGGCTACGGCGTGGGGCGTCGCGGGCCATCGTCGCCGTGCGGACCTTCACGTGGTCGCCGCGTGACGTCTGACGGGCGCGCCCACCCCGTCGCCTCTGCCCCCGGGGGCGACGATGCGGTCGCGGCCCCCAGGCCCGGGCCGCTCGGCGGTCGGACGCGACCTCACCGCCTCGGGCCGACGCCACCCGCCTACTCCATGGCGTGCAGCCATCGGCGGACGTCGTCGTCGAGGCCCCGCACCTCCACCGGCCTCGGCCAGTGCGCCTCGAACGCCTGCGGTGTGACCGCCCCTCGGACCAGCTCCACCGCCGTCCCGGCGAGGCGGTCGTAGATGCGGTCGACGCCGTTCTCGACGTAGCCGAGCTTGGCCGCCACGGCGGACGACGCCGCGTTGTCGGCCCGCCACGTGGTGACCATCCTCGTCGCTCCCAGCGCGAAGCCGAAGGCCAGCACGGCGGCACGGGCATGGGTGCCGTACCCCCTGCCGCGGGAGGTGTTGACCAGCCACGAGCCGGTCGAGAGCTCGTGCAGCTCGTCGAACGGCCCCACCGTCGTCACGTCCTGGCGACCGAGCGGCTCGCCGTCCACGAAGACGGCGAACGGGACGTGCCAGCTCGGGCCTGGTCCAGCGAGCAGCTTGCTCGTGACGTGGCCGATCGTCTCCCGTGCGGCGGTCTGGCGGTCGGTCGGTTGCCAGGCGAGGCTCGAGCGCGACTGCTCGTCGTCGAGGGCGCCGGCCAGCAGTGCGTCGGCGAGGTGGCCGAGGGCGTCTTCGCCGGGAACTCTCAGCGTGACCGGCCCGGAGGCGACCTCCAGCCGACAGGGAGGGAACAGCTCGGCGAATCGGTGCATGGCGTGCATAGGAACCGTGTCGGAGCGAGCATAGGACGACGGCCCGTCGGCGCGTCGGGCCCGTGCGGCCGGCACAGGCCCGCGGCCCGGCCGGCGCCACCGGCCC
>CAZSYT010000053.1:0-21011 GCA_964610905.1 uncultured Acidimicrobiaceae bacterium | reverse complement strand
AGGATGACGGCGCCGATCGTCTCCTCGTCGAGGTTGAGGGCGAGGCCGACGGTGCCGTCCTCGAACTCGAGGATCTCGTTGACGGCGCACCCCGGCAGCCCGGTGACCCGGGCGATGCCGTCGCCGACCTCGACGATCCGGCCGACCTGCTCGGTCCCCACCTCGGGGACGTACTCCTCGACGTGGCGTCGGAGGGCGTCGGCGATCTCGTCGGCGTTGATGGTGAGCTCGGCCATCAGGTGTGTTCCCTTCCTTCGGGGCGTCCATCGCGGACGGGAGCGGGTTCGTGGTACGAGGAGACCGCCCCGGTGACGAGGAGGTGCTCCTTCAGCTGGTCGAGGCGGTGGCGGGCGCTCCCGTCGACCAGCAGGTCGCCGATCTCGACGACCACCCCGCCGAGGAGCGCCGGATCGACCATCACGTGGAGCTCGACGGGCCCACCCGTGAGGTGCTCGAGCGAGCTGGCGAGGGCGTCGCGCTGGCCGTCGGCGACCTCCGTGGCCGCCCGGACCCGGGCGACCCGCCAGCCACGGGCGGTCGCGGCCGCCTCGACGAGGGCGTCGAGCAGCGAGACGAAGTCGCGGGCGCGCCCACCCCGGGCCGCATAGCAGGCCAGGCGCACCGTCGCCGGGAGCGCGCGTCCCCCGAGCAGGTCGGACACCAGCCCCTGGCGCACGGCCACGGGCAGGTCGCGGTCGCCGAGCGCGGAGCGCAGGGGGCGGTTCGCCTCGACGACCCTGGCGAAGCGGAACAACTGGTCCTCGATCTCCTCGAGCTCGGCGACCGAGGACTCCTCGAAGACGGCCGCCGCGTACCCGGTCACGCGGTTGCGAGCGGCGAGCTTGCCGAGCATGGGCTCGTCGTCTGGCTCGTGGGCGCCCGGTGGGCGTGCCGCCGCCGTCGTCAGCTGGTCGGCCATCCACCGCAGGGCGACGACGCCGTCCGAGGCCGGCACCACGGCGCCGGCGCGGTCGACGAGACGGCGCACCTCGGGACGGACCCGTCCCTCGAGCAGCTCCGCGAGCACGGCGCGCCGGGCAGCGGCGGGGACCGACGCGTCGACGACGACGAGGAGGAGGTCGGCGTTGCGCTCGACGAGATCGGCGACCGCCCCCATCTCCGCCCCGGCGTCGGCCAGGGCGCCGGAGGAGACGAGCGACTCGCTGACGGCGGCCAGGTAGCCCTGGAGGGCTGGGATCACCGGCTGGCCCCGCTGGCCGCGGCGCGGTCCTCGGCCGAGCCCGACTCGGCCCGGACGGCGGCGATCGCGGCCTCGACCAGGTCCTGGTGGTCCTCGGGGCGGATCTCGCGGCCCACCACCCGCTCGGCGGCAGCGAGCACGAGCTCCCCGACGCGGGCGGTGAGCTCGTCGACCGCAGTCTGCTTGGCGACGGCCACCTCGGCGTCGGCGGCCTGCACGATCCGGTCGTGCTCGGCCTGGGCGCGCGCCTGGGCGGCGGTCGTCACCTGCTCGGCCGTGGAATTCGCGTGGGCGACGATCTCGCGGGCCTGGTGCCGAGCCTCGTCGAGCACGCGGCGCCGCTCGGTGTCCGCGGCGTCCGCGTCCGCCTTGGCGCGGTCGGCCGCCTCGAGCTCGCCGCGGATCTGCTCCTGGCGATCGGTCATCGCCTTGTTGAGCGGCGGGAGCACGTACTTGCCGATCACGCCGAGCACGATCAGGAAGGCGATGAGCTCGACGATGAGGGTCCCGTTGGGGACGAGGAAGTTGCTGGTGGCGAGAGGCATCTGGTTCACCCTTGCTGGCAGCGGCGCCGGCCCTGGCCGTGAGCGCCGCGGGGACCGGGGACCTCGCCGGCACCCTCGGGTACCGGCGTCGATCGCTCGGACGTGGTCACGTGGCTACTTCTTGTACAGCGAGAACACGAAGAGCGCGGTGAAGGCCAGGTTGATGAAGTACATGGCCTCGACCAGGCCGACCGTGAGGAACATGATCGTGAAGAGGCGGCCCTGGGCCTCGGGCTGACGGGCGACGCCGGCGATGGTCTGGCTCCCGGCGAGGCCGTCACCGACGGCGGCACCGACGGCGCCGCCACCGAGGGCGAGGCCGCCGCCGACCATGGCGCCGGCAAGCTTGACGGCTTCGGCCATTCCGGTAGTTGCTGCCATTGGTGCTTCTCCTTTTGGGTTGTGCTCGCTGCTGCGATCGGAGGTCGTTGAGACGGGGGCTCGTGCGGTCCGGGCGCCGCTCAGTGGGCGTCGCTCATGGCCACGTCGAAGTAGAGGATGGCGAGGAGGGCGAAGATGAACGCCTGGATGACCCCGATGAGGATGTCGAAGAGCTTCCACACGGGGTTGAAGACGACGGCGAGGATCCCGCCCACGGGCACCGGCCCGATCTTCCAGACCACCAGGTAGGCGAGGAGGGCGAGCATCAGCCCGCCCGAGAGCAGGTTGCCGAAGAGCCGGAGCGCGAGGGTGACGGGCTTCGCGAGCTCCTCCACCACGTTGATGAAGATGTTGCCGAAGAAGAGGAACTTGGGGAACGGCTGGGTGACGTAGTGCTTGAGGTAGCCGCCGATGCCCCGGCTCCGGATCGACGCCACGTGGACGAGGATGATCACGAAGAGCGCCATGGCGAGCGGCAGGTTGATGTCGGCCGCCGGCGGCAGCAGCACGTCGTACTTGGCCCCGAGGCCGACCACCCCGAAGAGGTTGCAGACGAAGATGAAGACGAAGAGCGTGATGGCGATCGGCACGATGCGCGCCCCCCGGGGCCCGATCGACGACTCGACCTGGCGCTGGGTGGCGTCCACCACGAGCTCCCAGAAGACCTGCAGCTTGCCGGGCACGCCGCTCGTGGCGCGCCGCCGCACGGCGAGCCCGAGGGCGATGGTCACCACCATGGCCACGGCCGTCGACCACACGAGGTCCACGTCGAGCTTGAGCCCGAGCACGGTGCGAGTGACGTGGTCCCCCACCGAGATGCTCGCCACGAGGACGTGCGGCACCGCCACGATGTCGGCGATCCCCATCGCTCAGTTCCCTCCGTTCGCTTCGTCGTCGGTCGTCTCGGAGACGGTGGACGCCGTTGCCTCGATCACGTCACCGCCGACCGACTCGGGCGCCGGGCCCAGGCGGGCCATCGACCGGGCCACGTTGACGAGCAGGGTGAGCTGGAAGACAGCCAGCCCTCCGAGCACGCCGAAGCCGAGGTCGAAGGAGACGAAGAGCAGCGCGAGGGCCACCACCGAGATGGCACCCAGGCGACCCATCGTGTTCATGGCGAGCGGGCGCCGCTTGTTCTCCTCCTCCCGCTGGGAGACCTTGACCACCGACGCGCCGACCATGCGGAAGTTGAGCGTGCCCAGGGCGAGGCCGATGCACGCCCCGACCCCGATGAGCGGCTTGCCGAACGACACGAGGGCGACGAGGGCGGCGACCCCGAGGACGAGGGCCGCGGTCGTCGTGCGACGTGACACGGCGGGGACGTCGGGAAGGGAGAAGTGGGCGAACACGGCGGGCTCCTAGGGCAGCTCGACCGCCGCGGCGGCGCGGGTGCCGTGCGACGGGGTGCCGGTCGGAGGAGCCGCGGTCGGAGGAGCCGCGGTCGGAGGAGTCAGAGGAAGCGGCGCACGTGCGACACCGTGACGGCGACCGCACCGGCCACCCCGAGCGCGAGCCCCACGAAGGTCAGCACGGGCGCCGTGTGGACGACGTCGTCGAGCAGGTAGCCGATCCCCCCGCCGAGCACCAGGCACAGGACGATGGCCGTCCCCATGGTCAAGAAGTCGAGGGCACCGGGCTCCGCCGTCGGCGAGGGCTCCTCGGGCTCCGCCGTCGGCGAGGGCTCCTCGGGATGCTCGGGCTCCGGGTGCGGTCGCTCCCGCGATGCCGGCGACGCCGGTGCCTCCTCCCCCGGACCACCGCCACCCGGCGTCGGTGACGGGCGTGCGGGGTCGGGCTGGTCGCTGTTCATGGCCGTGCGAGGCCACGAGGGTGGGTGTCGAGAGGTGGAGCGTCACGAGGGGTCCCGGGTTCACGCAGGGCGTCGGTCTCAGTTGCTCGACGCGGCGCGCGTCGGGTGGTCGCCCTCCCCGATGGGCCAAAGCCGGTCAAGCACGGCGTCATCTTCGCATCTCGGGGCGTTCGGCGCCAAAACCGGGCCCGGCCGGTGCCGGGCTGCCGGCCCGGCCGACGCCCCCTCGGCGCTCGGGCCCTGCTCCCGGGCCCGCACGCCCCCCGTCGCCGCCCGCAGGGACGAGCGGCTCCGTGCCGGGCGGACCGCTCCCCGGCTCCGGGCTGGCCCCGGCACCGCCCGGCGCGCCGGGCCCGGCGGCGGCGTCGGGGTCGTCCTCCTGGCGCCGGAGGGACGGGTGGAACAGCGTGTAGAGGAGGACCCCGAGGGCGAGCGCGCCGAAGGGGATGATCGCGTTGACGCTCGAGACGTAGAGCGGGAAGAGGATGAAGCCCGACAGGAGCGCCGTCCACGCCCAGAGGATGAGCACGCTGCGCCGGTGGCCGTGGCCGAGACGCAGCAGGCGGTGGTGGAGGTGGTTCTTGTCGGGGGTGGCGAAGCCCGTCCGCGTGGCGGTGCGGCGGACGAAGGCGAACGCCATGTCGAAGAGCGGCACCCCGAGGATGAAGAACGGGATGAAGAGGGGCGCGAAGAAGAAGTAGGTCTGGCCGCTCTGGAAGGTGCCGGCCGAGCGCCCGCCGATGAGCATCGTGCCCGCTGCCATCAGCAGGCCCAGCAGCAGGGCGCCGCCGTCGCCCATGAAGATGCGCGCCGGGTGGAAGTTGTGGGGCAGGAAGCCGAGGCAGATCCCGCAGGTGACCACGGCCACCAACGGGCCGATGTCGTCGGTGGGCAGGTTGCCGAGGGCCTGAAGGTGGAAGCCGTACACGGCGAGCGCGCCCGAGGCGATGGCGACCACGCCGGCGGCCAGGCCGTCGAGGCCGTCGATCAGGTTGACGGCGTTGGTGATGGCGATCACCCAGACGGCGGTGAGCAGCGGGGTGACGTCGGTGGAGAGGACGACGAACCCGGCCAGCGGGATCTTGAACTGGAACCAGGTCACCCCGAGGAAGTAGAGGATGCTGGCCGCCAGCACCTGACCTGCCATCTTGGCGGGGGCCGACATGTTGCGCAGGTCGTCGATGACCCCGACCACGAAGACGGCGGCCGCCCCGAGGACCAGCCCGAGCGGCTCGGACGACCCGGCGAAGAGGCCGTTCAAGGGGTGCACGAAGGCGGCGAAGCACACGGCCACGAGCAGGGCGAGGAACATGGCGACGCCCCCGGCCTCGGGCGTCACGTGCTGGTGGACCTTGCGGGCGTCGGGCTGGGCCACGTAGCCGACGACCGTCGCCAGCCGCCGGGCCGGGAAGGTGAGGAGCCACGACGCTGCGACGGCGACGGCGAAGACGACGGCGTACCAGTTGAGGGGGATGGTGCCGGTCACCGCGTCACGTAGGGCCCGCTCACCGTGGGGGGCCGGTCAGGCCCCGGCGGTGCCGAGGGTCGGGTACGGGGCGAAGCGGGCGCACAGCTCGGCGACCTCGCCGCGCACGGTGGCGAGGACGGCGTCGTCGCGCCGAGCTCGCAGCGTGCGACCGATCAGCTCGCCCACCTGGCGCATCTCGGCAGGGCCCATGCCCGCGGTCGTCTCGGCGGCGGTCCCGAGACGGAGCCCCGAGGTCACGAAGGGCGAGCGGGGGTCGTCGGGGATCGTGTTGCGGTTGCAGGTGATCCCCGCCCGGTCGAGGACCTCCTGGGCCTCCTTCCCGGTGAGCTCCTCGTCGAAGGTGCGGAGGTCCAGCAGTACCTGGTGGTTCTCAGTGCCCCCGGACACCAGGCGGAACCCCGCGTCGGCGAGCGACTCGGCCAGGGCGGCGGCGTTCACCACCACTGCGGCGGCGTACGCCCGGAACTCGGGTCGCGCCGCCTCGGCGAAGGCGACCGCCTTGGCCGCCACGACGTGCTCGAGCGGTCCGCCCTGCAGACCGGGGAAGACCGCGGCGTCGACCGCCTTGGCCAGCTCGGCCGTGCAGAGGATGGCGCCGCCACGGGGACCGCGCAGCGTCTTGTGCGTGGTGAAGGTGACCACGTCGGCCACGCCGACCGGCGACGGGTGCACGCCACCGGCGATGAGCCCGGCCGGGTGGGCGGCGTCGAAGAGGAAGCGAGCGCCGACCGAGTCGGCGATCTCGCGGAAGGGGACCGGGTCGATGAGCCGCGCGTACGCCGTCGAGCCGGCCACGATGAGCTTGGGCCGTTCGCGCCTGGCCAGGTCGGCCACCTGGTCGAAGTCGATGACCTCGCCGGGCTTGTCGGGGTCGTCCGTCGCCGGTGAGACCCCGTAGGCGACGAAGCGCCAGACCTTCGACGTGATGCTGGCAGGCGAGCCGTGGGTCAGGTGCCCTCCGTGGTCGAGGCGCATCGCCAGGATGGTGTCGCCCGGCTCGAGCAGGGCCTGGTAGACGGCCAGGTTGGCCGTCGCCCCGGCGTGGGGCTGCACGTTGGCGTGCTCGGCGCCGAAGAGCGCCTTCGCACGCGCCCGGGCCAGGTCCTCGACCTCGTCGACGACCTGGTTCCCCCCGTAGTACCGGCGGCCCGGGTAGCCCTCCGCGTACTTGTTGGTGAGGACCGAGCCCGAGGCGGCGAGGACCGCCGGCGAGGTGAAGTTCTCCGACGCGATGAGCTGGAGGGTCGTGGCCTGCCGCTCAGCCTCCTCGCCGAGGAGCCGGGCGACCTCGGGGTCGCTCGCCAGCCAGGCGTCGAACGGTGATGCGCCGAAGCGGGTCATGTGGCGGACGCCTGCCTCTCTCGCCGGAGCTCGTCGGGGACGGCACGCCCGCCTGCCGTGGGCAGCCCGGTCGGGTCGGCGACGGGCGAGACCTCGCTGCGGGCGATGTCGTCGATGCGGCGCTGGTGCCGGCCTCCCTCGAACGTGGTGGCGAGGAACGTCGCCACCACGTCGGCCGCCTGGGCCGGCCCGGTGGTGCGCCCGCCCAGGCACAGGACGTTCGCGTCGTTGTGCCGGCGGGCCAGCGACGCCGTCGTGACGTCGTAGGCAAGGGCGGCGCGGGCTCCGGGGACCTTGTTGGCGGCGATCGAGATGCCGATGCCCGTCCCGCACACGCAGACGCCGCGCTCGGCGCCACCGCCGACCACGCACTCGGCCACGGCGCGACCGAACTCGGGGTAGTCCACCGGGACGTCTGCCGAGCCCGTGCCGAGGTCGACCACCTCGTGGCCGGCCTCGGCCAGCTGGCGGGCTACCTGGGTCTTGAGCTCGAAGCCGGCGTGGTCGGATCCCACGGCGATGCGCACCCTCCGAGCGTAGCGCCCGCAGCGACGGGGGCAGCCGCCCGGGTACGCTGCAGGTCCAGCCATGTCGATCGACCCGCGCACGCCGGTGGTCGTCGGCGTCGGGCAGGTCACCGACCGCCCCGACGGGGACGCCGCGGCGGACCTCGCGGGCCGCGGCGAGCCGGTCTCGCTCATGGCCCGGGCGGTGGCAGCGGCGGCCGACGACCTGGCCGGGGCAGGAGCGGCGCTCGTCCGACGGACGCAGCTCCTCGCCGTCGTCGACCCCCGCACCTGGCGCTACCGCGACGCCGGGGCGGCCCTCGCCGACCTCCTCGGGGTCGACCCGGCACGGCGGGTGGTCACGACCCCGGGGGGCCACCAGCCCCAGCGCCAGGTCAACCGAGCCGCCCTGGCCGTCGCCCGGGGCGAGGTCGACGTGGCCCTCGTCGTGGCAGGCGAGCGCGGGGAGACCCTGGCCGCCGCCCGCCGGCACCCCGATCGCCCGGTCGTGCCCTGGCCCGTCCAGGACCCCTCGCTGCCGGCGGCCGTTCACAGCGACCCCGAGCGCCCCTTCACCACCGACGCCGAGGACCGCCACGGTCTCGACGAGGTGACGGTCGCGTCCGCGCTCTACGAGCACGCCCTCCGGGCGGCGGCGGACCGGACGCCCGACGAGCACCGTCGCCGCATCGCCCACCGGTGGGCAGCCCTCGGAGCGGTGGCCGCCGCCGACCCGTTCGCGTGGGACCGGCGTGGCCCGTCGGCCGAGGAGATCGCCACCGCCGGCGAGGGGAACCCGATGGTCGCCGATCCCTACACGCGTCTCCTCTGCCCGAACGAGGAGGTCGACCAGGCGGCTGCCCTCGTGGTGTGCTCGGTCGAGGCGGCCCGAGCCGCCGGGGTGGCCGAGGACCACTGGGTCTTCGTCGTGGCCGGCGCCGACGTCCACGACCACTGGTTCCTCTCGCACCGAGCCGGGTTCACCTCGTCGCCGGCTCTGCGACTGTCGGGCGCCGCCCTCCTCGCCGCCGCCGGGCTCGGGATCGACGACGTGGGCCACCTCGACCTCCACGCCAGCTCCCCCGCCGCCCTCGAGGTCGCCGCCGCCGAGCTCGGCCTCGACCCGGACGATCCCGCCCGGCCGCCGACGGTGACCGGCGGGCCCACCTTCGCCGGCTCCCCCGGCGACGGGTACGGCGCCCTCGCGGTGGCGACGCTCGCCCGTCGGCTGCGCCACGAGCCCGGTGCGTGGGGCCTCGTCACCTCGGTGGGCTTCGCGCTGACCGCCCACAGCCTGGGCCTGTACCGCTCCTCCCCCCCGCCGGGACGCCGGGCCGGGCCGCCCGCCCGGGGCACCCGGGTCGAAGAGGCGGCCGGCTACCGGTGGGCCGATCCGCAGGCGGCCGTCTCCGCCCTGCCCCAGCAGGCCTCCGACGCCGACGCCTCCGGCGAGGTGACCGTCGAGACCTACTCGGTGCCCTTCGGGCCCGACGGCTCGCCCGAGCGCGCCGTGGTGGCGTGCGTCACCCCCGACGGGCGTCGGTCGTGGGCCTCGGTCACCGACCCCGACCAGCTCGCCCTCCTCGTCACCGAGGAGTGCTGCGGACGGCTGGGACGACTGCGCGGGGGCGTCGTCGACCTGCGGTGACCGGGCGGGGAGCTCCGCGGTGCGGTGCTGCCTGCCGCCCTGGCGCCCGCCGCCCTGGCGCTCAGCGGGCGAGGGCGGCGGCCGCGGCGAGGACGAGGTTCATGCCCCGGGGGTCGCCGACGAGCCCGCTCTCCATCCGGTTCATCACGTAGCAGACGGTCAGGCGGGCGTCGAGGTCCATGACGATCACCGAGCCGCCGTAGCCGCCCCAGTAGCAGGCCCTCGGGCCGATGGGCATGAAGTCGGTGCGCAGCCCGTAGCCCATGCCGAACCGGATCGGGACGCCGAGGACGAGGTCGGTGCCGTCGGCCTGCTCCTCGAAGACCCGTTCGCACGTCCGCTCGGAGAACAGGCGGACGCCGCGGGCCTCGCCGCCGCCCGCGACGACCGACTGGACGAGGGCCACCGAGCGGGCGTTGCCCTGGCCGTTGGCCGCGGGGATCTCGGCCCGGCGCCACCAGTCGTGGAAGGTCTGGGTGGCGTCGAGCGGCGGGTTGGAGAAGGTGCGCACGACGAGTTCGGAGGCCTGGAGCGCCCCGACGTCGAGCGGCGGGGGCGGGATCACCGGCGCCACCCGGTGGTCCTCGGTCTCGGGGAGCCCGATGTGGAAGTCGGCGCCGAGCGGGCGGGCCACCTCCGCGGCGAAGAACGCCCCGATCGAGGTCCCGGTGATGCGCCGGACCACCTCGCCCAGCAGGTACCCCTGGGTGACGGCGTGATAGCCCGACGCCGTGCCCGGCTCCCACCACGGCGTCTGGGCGGCCAGCGCGCTCGTCGCCAGCTCCCAGTCGGCGAGGTCCTCGGGTCGCATCGGGGCGTCCCATCCCGGCAGCCCCGCCGTGTGGGAGAGCAGGTGGCGCACCTCGATGCCGTCCTTGCCTCCGGCCGCGAACTCCGGCCAGTAGGTCGCCACCGGGGCCTCGAGGTCGAGCTCGCCCCGGTCGGCGAGGATCAGGCAGCACACGAACGTCATCGTCTTGGTGGTCGACCAGACGTTGGTGATGGTGTCGCGCCCCCAGGGCCGGGTGCGTCCCTCGTCGACCCAGCCGCCCCACAGGTCCACGACCGGCTCACCGTCGAGGACGACAGCCACCGAGGCGCCGACGTCGGCCCCCGAGTCGAGGTTCGCCTCGAACGTCTCCCGCACCGCCTCGAACCGGTCGTCGCACGTCCCACTGACCTCGGCCATCTCGGAGCCTCCCTCCCTGGCACGGCGCGTCGGACGCCGTGCCGGCTGCTGCGGCCGCGATCTTCGCGCGACCCCCGCTCCCCCGGGACGTCGCCGCCGGCGCCACGGGCGCCACCCGGTAGCCTGGTGAGCCGTGACCGAACCGTCCACCACGAAGCTCACCAAGGACACCTTCGAGCGCCTCCAGGGCGAGCTCGAGGACCTGACCACGCGCGGCCGGGTGGAGATCGCCGCCGCCATCGAGGCGGCCCGCGCCCTCGGCGACCTGTCGGAGAACGGCGACTACCACGCGGCCAAGGACACCCAGGGCAAGATGGAGGCGCGGATCCGCCAGCTGCAGGCCCTGCTCAAGGACGCCCAGGTGGTCGACGGCCCCTCCGTCGGGGGGGACGGGACCGTCGCCGCCGGCTGCGTCGTGACCCTTCGCTACGAGGGCGACGACGAGGGCGACACCCAGCAGTTCTTCGTCGGATCGATCGAGGAGCGCCAGGGCGACCTGACCGTGGTCTCCCCCGGGTCGCCGCTCGGCCAGGCGCTCCTTGGCCACCGGGCGGGCGAGACCGTCGAGTACGCGGCGCCGGGCGGCACCCTCCGCGTCGAGGTCGTGGCGGTCGGGGCGTGACCCCCGCCACCGGGCCCGCACGGACCCTCTCCGAGAAGGTCTGGGACCGCCACGTCGTCCACCGCGGCAGGGACGGCGAGCCGGACCTGCTCTTCATCGACCTCCACCTCGTGCACGAGGTGACCTCGCCCCAGGCCTTCGACGGGCTCCGCCTGGCCGGCCGGACCGTGCGCCGTCCCGACCTGACCATCGCCACCGCCGACCACAACGTGCCGACCACCGACATCGACAAGCCGGTGGCCGACCCCGTCTCGGCGAAGCAGCTCGAGGTGCTGGCGTCAAACTGCGCCGAGTTCGGCATCACCTGCTATCCCATGGGCCACGCCGACCAGGGCATCGTCCACGTCATCGGCCCCGAGCAGGGACTGACCCAGCCGGGCATGACCATCGTCTGCGGCGACAGCCACACCTCGACGCACGGAGCGTTCGGCGCGCTGGCGTTCGGGATCGGCACGAGCGAGGTCGAGCACGTCCTCGCCACCCAGACCCTTCCTCAGCTCCGGCCCGCCACCATGGCCGTGACCGTCGACGGCGAGCTCCCGGCCGGGGTCACGGCAAAGGACGTCGTGCTCGCCGTCATCGGGCGGATCGGGACGGGCGGTGGGATCGGCCACGTCATCGAGTACCGCGGCTCGGCGATCACCGGCCTGTCGATGGAGGGCCGGATGACGGTGTGCAACATGTCGATCGAGGCCGGTGCCCGCGCCGGCATGATCGCCCCCGACGACACGACCTTCGCCTACCTCGAGGGCCGTGACCACGCCCCGAAGGGACCGGCGTTCGCCGAGGCCGTCGCCGAGTGGACGTCGCTCGCCACCGACCCGGGGGCGGCCTTCGCCCGCGAGGTCGCCCTCGACGCCGCCGCCATCGTCCCCCACGTCACCTGGGGGACCAACCCGGGCCAGGTCGTCCCCGTCGACGGGGTCGTGCCCGACCCGAGCTCCTTCGACGACCCCGTGGCCCGCGAGGCGGCGGCCCGGGCGCTCGAGTACATGGGGCTCGAGGCGGGCACCTCCGTGCGCGACGTGGCCGTGGACACCGTGTTCATCGGCTCGTGCACGAACAGCCGGATCGAGGACCTCCGTGCCGCCGCCGCCGTGGTCGCCGGGCGGCGAGTCAGGCCCGGGCTCCGCGCCCTGGTGGTGCCGGGGTCCCACCGGGTCCGGGCCCAGGCCGAGGACGAGGGCCTCGACGCCGTCTTCACGTCCGCCGGGTTCGAATGGCGGCAGCCCGGCTGCTCGATGTGCCTGGCCATGAACCCCGACAAGCTCGCCCCGGGCGAGCGGTGCGCGTCGACGTCGAACCGCAACTTCGAGGGCCGCCAGGGCCGCGGCGGGCGCACCCACCTCGTCTCGCCGGTCGTCGCCGCCGCCACGGCGGTCGCCGGCCACTTCGCCACCCCGGAGGACCTGGAGCGATGAAGCCCGTGCACGTCATCACCGGGCGGGCGGTCCCGCTCGACCGCTCGGACGTCGACACCGACCAGATCATCCCGTCCGACTGGCTGAAGCGCGTCGAGCGGACCGGGTTCGGGGCGGGCCTGTTCGGGGAGTGGCGGGACGACCGGTCCTTCGTCCTCAACGACGAGCGCTTCGCCGGTGCTACCGTGCTCGTGGCGGGCCCCAACTTCGGCACCGGCTCGTCCCGCGAGCACGCCGTGTGGGCGTTGCAGGACTACGGCTTCGAGGCCGTCGTCTCGCCCCGCTTCGGTGACATCTTCCGCAACAACTGCACGAAGACCGGGCTCGTGCCCGTGCAGGTCGACGCCGAGGTCGGTCGCCGGCTGCTCGACGCGGTGGCGGCGGACCCGTCCCTCGAGCTGACGATCGACGTGGCCCGCGGGACGCTCGAGGCGCCGGCAGCCGGCATCGCCACCACGTTCCCCCTCGACGACTTCACCCGCCAGCGGCTGGTGAACGGGTGGGACGACATCGGGCTCACGCTCCGTCACGAGGACGAGATCACCCGGTTCGAGGCAGCTCGCCCGACGTGGCTGCCGACCACCGTCTGACGGTCCGAGTGCCCGCCCACCACTGGCCGCCGAGCGCCGGCGTGGCCGCCTCGTCGGTCCCTGCGTCCGTCTCCGGGCCGGGCGCCGCTCGCCTCGCCGAGCCGGTCGGCTCGGGGGAGAACCACCGGACCCCCGGCGCCGACCACCACGAGGGGCAGGGGGGCGGACGACGGCCCGGGGGTCCGGAGGATAGGGGGCCGCCGTAGATGCGCACCCGCGACTTTCGAACCACTGTAGCCGTTGGAGGGCGTCGAGGGAGGGTTGCTCCGCGGCACCCGTGCCCGTCATGCCTGCTTCACGATTTGGGGCCAGACTCGTGGGGTCATGCGCCCCGACGCCGACCGCTTCGACAGCCCGTCGCCCCGGCAGCCCGCCGGGCCCGGCGGGGAACCTCGGCCCTCCGGAGGCCGGGAGGCGACGGCACGACGACGCCCGGTGCGGCCGAGCGGCCCCGCCGCCCACGACCTCGCCGACGCGCCGGCTCGGACGGCACCGCCGCTCCGGCGGCACCCGCGACGCGACCCCGGGGTCGAGGGCAACGCCAGGCTGACCGGTGCCACGGCCGCCGTCCTGCTCGTCCTCTTCGCCCTCGAAGGCCTGACGCTGCCCCGGATCAACTCGCGGGTGATGCTCACCGCCCACATCGTCCTCGGCATGGTGGTCGTCCCTCCCGTGCTCGTGAAGGTGGGGAGCACGTCGTGGCGCTTCCTCCGCTACTACACGCGACGCCCCGCCTACCGTCGCCGCGGCACGCCGCCCCTGCTCCTGCGCGTGCTCGGTCCCGTCCTGGTGGTGCTCACGGTGGTCATGCTGGCCTCGGGGATCCTGCTCGTGCTGCTGGCCGGACAGGTCCGCCACGCCCTCCTCCTCGTCCACAAGGTGAGCTTCGTCCTCTGGTTCGCCGTCATGATCGTCCACGTCGTCGGGCACTTCGTCGAGATGTCGCAGCTCGCCCCCCGCGACTTCGTGGCCCGCACGAGGCGCCGGGCCCGCGGGGCGTCGCTGCGCGTGTGGCTGGTGACGGCGAGCCTGGTCGTCGGCATCGCCCTCGGAGCGGCGATCGAGCCCAGCATCGGGCCGTGGCTGGCCTCCGGCGGCATCTACCCGCACTGAGCAGCGTGGTCAGCACGGGACGACGGCCGGGCCCCGAGGGGCCACGCGAGAGGACCCGTGCCCCCGCGCGGGCTCGGTCCGGGCCGTGAGGGTGCTCGTCGCCGAGGACGACGCCGGCGTCCGCTCGGTCCTCGAGCGGGGGCTGCGAGAGCACGGCTACGTGGTCGACGCCGTGACCGACGGCGAGGCGGCGCTCGCCCACTTCCGCGCCTACGAGTACGACGTCGCCGTGCTCGACTGGCGCATGCCGAGGCTGTCCGGGCTCGAGCTGGTCGAGCGCCTCCGCGCCGCGGGGGACCGCACGCCCATCCTCATGCTGACCGCTCGCGACGCCACCGAGGACCGGGTGGCCGGGCTCACCCGCGGTGCCGACGACTACCTGGTCAAGCCGTTCTCCTTCTCGGAGCTGGTTGCCCGCCTCGGCGCCCTCCAGCGACGCCCGGCGCTCACCGTGGACCCGGTCGTGCGCTGCGGCGACCTCACCTTCGACCCGGCGACGCGCGAGCTGCGCCTCGGCGAGGAGCCAGTGGTGCTGACGGCGACGGAGTCGATGCTCGTCGAGCTCCTCATGCGGCGCTCGCCCGCCGTCGTGACCCGGCGGTCCATCGCCCTCCACGTCTGGGAGGACGAGGCCGACGCCGTGGGGTCCAACACGATCGACGTCCACATCGCCCGACTGCGCGCCAAGCTGGCACGGGCGAGCGCCCGCATCGAGACGGTGCGGGGCACCGGCTACCGGATGGTGCCGCCGTGAGCGCCTCCGCGTCGGAGCCCGGCCCGACCGGCGCCAGGGCGGGACGCAACAGGACGGGCGGCCGAGGTGCGCACGCCGCCAAGGTCGCCGGCGTCGCCACCGTCATCGTGGCCCTGCTCGTAGCGGTCGTGGCGCTCGTGTTCAACGCCGTGGTGCTGGACCGCCTCAACGCGGCGGTCGACACTCGCCTGGCCGACCAGCTCGCCGACGTCACGAGGCCCGCCCCCGACGTGGGCGTCGTGCCACCGCTCGGCGTCTCGGACAGCGACCTCGACGCCGCGCCCGTGTTCACGTGGCGCGTCGACCGCACGGGGGTCGCCCAGGCGGTGACGGTCGGGGCGCCGGCGCTGCCCCGGCGGACGTGGGACGGCGGGCCGGTCGAGCTCACACTGGCCGGCAGCACGTTCCGGTTCGCGAGCCGGTCGGCGGGCTCGGGCTGGGTGGTCGCCGGCTCGAGCATCCACCAGGTCCAGCGGGTGGGCACCGAGCTCACGGTGGCCGAGCTCCTCCTCGGCGGCGTGCTGGTCGTGTCCACCTTCGTCGGGGCGCTCGTCGTGGGCCTGCGGGCCTCGGCTCCCGTCGAGGCCATGCGGCGCTCGCAGGCCGAGTTCACCGCGGACGCCTCCCACGAGCTGCGCACCCCGCTCAGCGTGATCCAGGCCGAGGTCGACCTGGCGCTCGGCCGACCGCGTTCGGCGGAGAGCTACCGAGCCACCCTCGAGCGGGTCGCGGACGAGGGCCGGCGCCTGCAGTCGATCGTCGACGACCTCCTGTGGCTCGCCCGGGTGGAGGCCGCCCCGCCCGACCGGTCCCGCGGCCACGAGCGGGTCGACCTCGGCGGCGTGGCGACCTCCACGGCCGAGCGCTTCGCCGCCGTCGCCGACGCCGCGGGGCAGCGCCTGGTCGTCGAGGACGGACAGCCGGGCCACGCCGTGGTGCAGGCGACGCCGGAAAGCCTCCAACGGCTGGCCGGCGTCCTCGTCGACAACGCCTGCCGGTACGCCGGCCCTGGTGGGACCATCCGGCTGGCGGCGGCCGCGGCGGGCGGGCGGGTCACGCTGTCGGTCGAGGACTCCGGGCCGGGGATCCCCGAGCACGAGCGGCACCGCATCTTCGACCGCTTCCACCGGGCCAGCGACGAGCCGGGCGGGACCGGTCTGGGGCTCGCCATCGCAGACGCCGTGGTCCGGCGGACGCACGGGACCTGGTCGATCGGGCACTCCGAGCTCGGGGGGGCCCGCGTCACCGTGACGTGGCGACGCCTCCCGCTCCACCCGGCCGGGCTCCGGGGGGCGCACCCCGGGGAGGGCCCCCGGGGCACCGGCGGGCCCCGGGCCGGGGGCGAGCCGGACGCTCCACCGGGGGACCCCGCGCCCGGCGCCCTGTAGACGTCGGCCCGGCCCACCCGAGAGCGGCGGCCCCCGTGTGGGCGGCCCCCGGGGGCGCCGTCCGAGCCGGAACGGCGGCGGGAGCGGGTCGCCACACGAGCGGCTCGAGCCGACCAGCGCCCCCGATGCGACGTTCGGCCCTGCACGGGCACGCCGTCGTCGGGCACCGTGGCAGCGAGGGGCCCGACGAGGCACGGGAGGCGGCATGCCCGCGACGACCCCACGCAGACCGGCCTCCGTGCGGACGCGGCGGCTCGTCGTGGCCGCGGCGGCCGTGCTCGTCGTCGCCGTTGCCCTGGGCGTGCCGGCCGTCCGCCACGGCCTCTCGGGCGGGCCGTCGAGCTCTCGCAGCACGTCACGGCGGTCCCGGCCGGCCGCGGGCGCGCCGTCGGTCCCGACGAGCACGCCGCCTACCGTCGACCCGACCTCGTCGTCTTCCACCACGGAGCCCCCGCTCGTCGACCCCGATCCCGCAACGGGCCCCACCGACGGCCGGTCTCGGACCAGCGCACCCCCGGCGAGCGCACCCCCGGCGAGCGCACCGCCTGCGAGCGCACCGCCTGCGAGCGCACCGCCTGCGAGCGCACCGCCTGCGAGCGCACCGCCTGCGAGCCCGCCCGTCGCCGACCCGCGCGACCTGACGGTCGACGAACAGGGTGACGCCGCGCTGGCGCTCGTGCGCTACCCGTGGCAGCGACTGCCCGGCTACACGATCAGGTTCGCCCCGAGCACCGAGGCGCCGGCGCCGGACGTCGGGGGCATGACGACCCTCACCTGGGGCCAGGCCGGGGGGACCACCGTCGTCTACGTCTCGCCCGGCGAGCCGACGGCGGAGCTGGCCGGCGTCGCCGCCTTCGAGATCGGCCACGAGGTCGACGCCGCGGCAGTCGAGCCCCGCGGCGGGCACGAGGCCATCGAGGACGTGCTGGGGGTCCACCCCGCCACGTGGGCCCCGACGTGCGCCTGTGACGAGCACGGCTACCTGTCCGGCTGGTACGCGGCCGCCTTCGCCGCCGCCTGGTCGCCGGGGGTCGGCTCGTGGAGCACGCTCGCCCCCCTGCCCTCGGGCGCCGTGCTGGCGGCGGTCGCCCGGTGGCTCGACCCGCCGCTCGCCTGACGGTGGGGATCAGCCCGCGGTCCGGTGTCGCGGCGAGCCGCGGCACGCCTTGGGGGCGCTACCCTTCGTCCATGCGTCGCGCCCTGGTCGTGGCAGGAACGGGAGCGGCCGTCGCGGTGCTGGTCACGCTCGTCCGCCGGACGAGGAGCGACGGTGCGCCCGCGCCCGCCGACCTCTGGCCACCGGTGCCCAGAAACCCCGGCCGGGGAGCCGGGCAGCCCGTCCCCGCCGAGAGCCCCTGAGCAGCCGGGCACCTCGGCCGCACCGGCGTCCGGCCCTGCCCTCGGCGGCCCTGCCCTCGGCGGCCCTGCCCTCGGCGGCGGCCCTGCGGGCGCGCCGAGGACCAGGCGCGCTGCGGCTCAGATCTCGACGGTGTGGACGTCGCTGATGCCGTCCTCCGACCGGAGCCGATCGAGCACGTCGGCGGGCACCTGCCGGTCGGTGGAGAGCACCATGAGCGCGGTGTTGCCGGTGGCCGACGGGCCGACCGCCATCGACGAGATCGACACGCCCGCCTCGCCGATCGCGGTCCCGACGACCCCGATCATGCCGGCGCGGTCGTCGTTGCGGACGACGAGCATGTGGGGCGCCGGCGGGACCTCGACGGTGTGGTCGTCCATCATGACGAGGCGCGCCTCGGTACGGGGGCCCGTCAGGGTGCCCGACACCGAGTGGCCGCCACCGCTCAGGGTGATCAGGTTGACGTAGTCGTGCGCCGTGACGGTCGACGTCTCGCGCACCTCGAGCCCCCGCTCGGCTGCGATCTGCGGGGCGTTGACGTAGGAGACGGGCTCCTCGGTGCCGGCGGCGAAGACACCCTTGAGCGCCGAGAGGGTGAGGATGCCGGTGCCGGCCCCGGCGAGCCCTCCCTGGTACTCGATGTCCAGCGAGGCGGGGAGCCCGTCGTTGAGGCAGGCGAGGATGCGCCCGAGCTGCTCGGCGAGGCCCATGAAGGGCCGCACCGTCTCGGAGACGTCGGTTGCGGCCACGTTGACGGCGAAGGGGACGAAGTCGCCGTCGAGGGCGAGGATCACCTGCTCGGCGATCGTGACGCCCGCCTTGTCCTGCGCCTCGGCCGTCGACGCCCCGAGGTGGGGGGCGACGACCACGGAGGGCAGCTCGAAGAGGGGCGACTCGGTGGCCGGCTCCTTGGCGAACACGTCGAGCCCGGCGCCCTGCACCCGGCCCGAGCGGATGGCCTCGGCAAGGGCGTCCTCGTCGATGATGCCGCCGCGCGCCGTGTTGACGATGCGGATCCCCGGCTTGGCCTTCGCCAGCAGGTCGGCGTCGAAGAGGCCGACGGTCTCGGGGGTCTTGGGCAGGTGGATGGTCACGAAGTCGGACTCGGCGACCAGGTCCTCCAAGCTCATGAGCTCGACGCTCATGTGACGGGCCCGGTCGGCGGACACGTAGGGGTCGAAGGCGACGAGGCGCATGCCGAAGGCGAGGGCACGTTGGGCCACCAGGGCGCCGACCCGCCCGAGACCGACGATGCCGAGGGTCTTCCCGTAGAGCTCGACGCCCTCCCACTTGGACCGCTCCCACTTGCCCGCGACCAGGGCGGCGTGGGCCTGGGGGACGTTGCGGGCCTGGGCGAGCAGCAGGGCCAGGGCCTGCTCGGCAGCCGAGAGGATGTTCGACTGGGGAGCGTTCACCACCATGATGCCGCGCTCGGTCGCCGCGGCGACGTCGACGTTGTCGAGGCCGATGCCGGCCCTGCCCACCACGACGAGGTCGGTGCCGGCGGCCAGCACCTCGACGGTCACCGTGGTGGCCGACCGGATGACGAGGGCCTCGGCACCGACCACCGCCTCGAGGAGCTGCTCGGGCGAGAGCCCCAGGCGCACGTCCACCTCGTGGCCGGCCTCGGCCAACAGGTCGAGGCCGCGCTGGGCCAACTTCTCGGTGACGAGCACCCTAGCCATGGTGTTCCTTCCTCTCGAGGGTCGGGCCCCAGGGGGCCGCTGCGGAGCTGCGGAGCCGTGCGTACGACGATGGCACGGCGACGGCCCCGGCGGCGGGCGCCCCCCTCGTCACTCGGCCGCGCCGAAGAGCCGGGCGAGGCGGCCGACGCCCTCCTCGAGGGCGTCGTCGCCCAACGCGTACGACAGGCGGAAGTAGCCGGGAGCGCCGAAGGCCTCGCCGGGCACCACGGCGACCTTGGCCTCCTCGATGGCCACCTCGGCGAGCGCCGCGCTCGAGTCGACCTCGCGGCCGCCCACGCGGCGGCCGAGCAGACCGGACACGGACGGGAACGCGTAGAAGGCCCCCTGCGGCTCGACGCACGACACGCCGTCGATCTCGTTGAGGAGGCGGTGGACGGTCGCCCGACGGCGGTCGAAGGCCGCCCGCATGGCCGCGACGGCCTCGAGGTCGCCGCTCACCGCGGCGAGGGCGGCCCGCTGGGAGACGTTGGCCACGTTCGAGGTCTCGTGCGACTGCAGGTTCGTGGCGGCGGCGACCACGTCCTGCGGCCCGACGAGCCAGCCGACCCGCCACCCGGTCATGGCGTAGGTCTTCGCCACTCCGTTGACGACCACGCACCGCTCGGCGAGCTCGGGGACGACGACGGGCATCGAGTGGTGGCGCGCCCCGCCGTAGACGAGGTGCTCGTAGATCTCGTCGGTCACGACCCACAGGCCGTGACCTGCCGCCCACCGCCCGATCGCCTCGATCTCCTCGCGCGGGTAGACCGCGCCGGTCGGGTTGGACGGCGAGACGAAGAGCAGGACCTTGGTGCGGGGGGTGCGTGCGGCCTCGAGCTGGTCCACGGTCGCCCGGAAGCCGGTCGACTCGTCGGTCGGCACGACCACCGGCACCCCCCCGGCCAGGGCGATCGCCTCGGGGTAGGTCGTCCAGTACGGCGCGGGCAGCAGCACCTCGTCGCCCGGGTCGCACAGCACGGCGAAGGCGTGCGCGACCGCCTGCTTTCCCCCGTTCGTCACGAGCACCTGGGAGGGCTCCACGGCGAGCCCCGAGTCGCGCAGCGTCTTCGCCGCCACCGCCGCCCGGAGCTCGGGCAACCCCGCCGTCGGCGTGTAGCGGTGGTTGCGCGGGTCGCGGCACGCCGCCACCGCCGCCTCGACGATGGCGTCGGGGGTCGGGAAGTCGGGCTCGCCCGCCCCGAAGCCGATGACGTTCTCCCCCGCTGCCACCAGCGCCTTCGCCTTGGCGTCGACGGCCAGGGTCGCCGAGGGCGCCACGGCGGCCGCGCGGGCGGAGATCCGCGGACGCGACGTGCCGGTTTCGGTGCGGGCGGCCATGGGTGCAATGATCGCATACGTGACCGACGCCCCTGACATCCGCATCCCCGCCGACCTCCTCCCTTCCGACGGCCGCTTCGGCTCCGGGCCGTCCAAGGTCCGGCCCGAGGCCGTCGCCGCCCTCGCGGAGGCCGCGGGGACCTACCTGGGCACCAGCCACCGCCAGAAGACGGTCAAGTCGGTCGTGGCGAGCCTGCGGGCCGGGGTGCGCCAGCTGTTCTCCCTGCCCGACGACTACGAGGTCGTCCTGGGCAACGGCGGGACGACGTGCTTCTGGGACGCCGCCACGTTCGGTCTCGTCGAGCGCAAGAGCCAGCACCTGAGCTTCGGCGAGTTCTCGTCCAAGTTCGCAGCCGCAGCGGCGTCGGCCCCCCACCTCGACGAGCCGGAGGTCATCACGTCGCCGCCAGGCACCCACCCCGACGCCGTGGCACGCGACGACGTCGACCTCTACGCCCTGACCCACAACGAGACCTCGACCGGCGTGATGATGCCGATCAGCCGCCCGAGCGGGGCCACGGGCCTGGTGGCCGTCGACGCCACCTCGGGGGCGGGGGGCCTGCCCGTCGACCCCACCCAGTTCGACGCCTACTACTTCGCCCCCCAGAAGTGCTTCGCCTCCGACGGGGGCCT
>CAZSYT010000052.1:18295-21397 GCA_964610905.1 uncultured Acidimicrobiaceae bacterium | reverse complement strand
ACGCCGAGACCCGCAAGGACATCCTCAAGTACGACGAGGTGATGGACCAGCAGCGCAAGGTGATCTACCAGCGCCGCCTCCAGATCATCGAGGGGGAGGACCTGCGCGACGAGACCGTCGAGCTCCTCGAGCACACCGTCGGCGAGCTGGTGGCGTCGTCGTGCCCGAGCGACTACCCCGAGGAGTGGGACCTGGGCCGGCTGCTCGCCGAGGTCTCGCAGTACTACCCGACCCGCTTCGTCGAGGAGGAGCTCGCCGAGGCGACAACGGCCGCCCAGCTCACCGAGAGCCTGGTGACCGAAGCCCTCGAGCAGTACGCGGCTCGGGACG
Source organism: uncultured Acidimicrobiaceae bacterium (assembly GCA_964610905.1). Classification (GTDB taxonomy): domain Bacteria; phylum Actinomycetota; class Acidimicrobiia; order Acidimicrobiales; family RAAP-2; genus JAJZJT01. Next base: position 21,067 of record CAZSYT010000052.1, on the reverse strand, counting down.
AGACGGTCCCCGGCGGCGAGGAGACGGCGCGCCAGATCGAGCGCGACATCATGCTCCAGATCATCGACCAGCGCTGGCGCGACCACCTCGCCGAGATGGACTACCTCCGCGAGGGCATCAACCTGCGCTCGATGGGGAACCAGGACCCGCTCGTGGCCTGGCAGAAGGACGGCTTCGAGCTCTTCGGCAAGCTGATGGAGGGCATCGCCGACGACTACCTGCGCTACGTGTTCCACGTGCAGGTCCTCGCCGAGCCGGCGCCCGAGCCGGACCTGGCGAACGCCCGCTACTTCGCCGCCGACGACCCCGTGCAGGGCGCTGGCGCGCTGGTGGGCGCCCTCGTCGCCGCCGCCGACGCGGCTCCGCCGCCGGTGGCCGCCGCGCCCCAGGCGGACGGCTCGCCGGGGGGCCTCGCCGCCGTCCGCGGCGGAGCCAACGGTCCGGGGCGCGCCGTCGACGACGACAGCCAGGTCCCCATCGTGAAGTCGGACCGGGAGAAGCTCGGGCGCAACGACCCCTGCTGGTGCGGGAGCGGCAAGAAGTTCAAGTTCTGCCACGGCGCCAGCTGACCCCCGATGGTGACGACGACCGCCGGAATGGCGGACGACAGCGGCGGTGACGTGCGGGCGCTCCTCGTCGCGCTCGGGGACCGGTTGGCCGAGGCCGAGCGGTACCTCGGGCGCGACCGGCTCGAGGCTCGCCGGTCCGAGCTCGAGGCCGAGGCATCCGAGCCCGGCCTGTGGGACGACGCCGAGCACGCTCGCACGGTGACGACCGAGCTGGGTCGGGTCGGAGAGGACCTCGCGCTCCTCGACGGCCTGGCCGCTCGGCTGTCGGACGCCCGGACCCTCCTCGAGCTCGCCGACGAGGAGGACGACGCCGAGGCCCTGGCCGAGGCCGCCGCCGCCGCCACCGACCTCGACCGGCGGTTGGCCGACGTCGAGCTCCGGGCGCTCTTCGCCGGCGAGCACGACGAGCGCGACGCCGTGGCCGAGATCCACGCCGGTGCCGGAGGGACCGACGCCCAGGACTGGGCCGAGATGCTCCTGCGCATGTACACGCGGTGGGCCGAGCGCCACGGCTTCGAGATCGAGATCGACGAGGCCACGCCCGGCCAGGAGGCCGGGCTGATGTCGGCGACCTTCGTCGTGCGCGGGCGCTACGCCTTCGGCCTGCTGGCCGCCGAGCGCGGGGTCCACCGCCTGGTCCGGATGTCCCCCTTCGACGCCCAGCACCGCCGGCAGACCAGCTTCGCCTCCCTCGACGTGGTCCCCTTCCTCGACGAGGCGTCGGACGAGGTCGACATCGACGAGAAGGACCTGCGCGTCGACACGTACCGCTCCTCGGGGGCGGGCGGCCAGCACGTCAACAAGACGGACTCGGCGGTGAGGATCACCCATCTGCCCACCGGCATCGTCGTCTCGTGCCAGAACCAGCGCAGCCAGCACCAGAACAGGGCCAAGGCCATGCAGATCCTGGCGGCCAAGCTGGCCGAGCGGCAGCGGGCCGAGCGGCGGGCCGAGCTCGACGCGCTGGCCGGGGAGCGCACGGAGAACGCCTGGGGGAACCAGATCCGCTCCTACGTGCTCGCCCCGTACCAGCTGGTCAAGGACTTGCGGAGCAACGCCGAGACGGGGAACGTCGACGCGGTCCTCGACGGCGACATCGACGCGCTGCTCGAGGCCGAGCTCCGCCGTGAGGCCCAGCTCCGCCGCAAGGCCGAGGGGTGACCGGTGCGGTCGTGCGCCGGGTGCCGTGATGCGCCCTGCGCCCTCCCCGGCAGGGGTACACTGACCCCGACTTCGGCACGGTCTGGGCGTGTCGCCCTGCCACTGCCGTGCGGCCCGCGGTCCGAACGCGGCCCGTCGCGGCTGTCGACGACCGAGACGGCCTGTCCATGATCACGTTCCAGAACGTCACCAAGACGTACAAGGGATCGACCGTTGCCCTGCGCGACTGCACGGTCGACATCGAGAAGGGCGAGTTCGTCTTCCTGGTCGGGCCCTCGGGCTCGGGCAAGACCACGTTCATCCGGCTGCTCTTGCGGGAGGAGGCGCCGGACTCGGGGCGTATCTGGGAGGCCGGCAAGGACATCGGCCGCCTGTCGAAGGCCCGCATCCCCTACCTGCGCCGCAACATCGGCTGCGTCTTCCAGGACTTCCGGCTCCTTCCGAACAAGACCGTCTTCGAGAACGTCGCCTTCGCCCTCGAGGTCATCGGTCGGCCCCGCCACGTGATCGCCGCCCAGGTGCCCCAGGTGCTCGACCTGGTGGGGCTGAGCAAGAAGCGCGACAACCTCCCGGGTGAGCTCTCCGGTGGGGAGCAGCAGCGGGTGGCGGTGGCTCGGGCCTTCGTCAACCGACCGCTGATCCTGCTGGCGGACGAGCCAACCGGCAACCTCGACCCGAAGACGAGCCTCGGCATCATGAACCTGCTCGACCGGATCAACCGGACCGGCACGACGGTGGTGGTGGCCACGCACGACGCCGGCATGGTCGACCACATGCGCCGGCGGGTGATCGAGCTCGACCGTGGCGTCGTGGTGCGTGACCAGGCACGGGGCATCTACGGCATCGACCGAGCCGTCGCCGCCGCCGGTGCGGGCTCGCCGACCGGCGCTCGGGCCAACGAGGCGCCCGCCGGCCCCGACGCGCCGGGGGGGCGGACCGAGGCGCGCCGGGGGGCCCGACGCGGCGCCGGGCGCCGCCCGCCCGCGTCCGTCCCCGACGTGAGCGGCGCACGACCCGTCCCCGACGTGAGCGGCGCACGACC
>CAZSYT010000052.1:0-18195 GCA_964610905.1 uncultured Acidimicrobiaceae bacterium | reverse complement strand
GGCGCACGACCCGTCCCCGACGTGAGCGGCGCACGACCCGTCCCCGACGTGAGCGCGCGCGAGGCGTGATGGCCCTCTCGGGGAGCTACGTCGTCAAGGAAGCCGTCACCAACCTGTGGCGGAACCGGCTCATGACGGTGGCCGCGGTGCTGACCGTCGCCGTGTCCCTTGCCCTGGTCGGCTCGGCGCTCCTGCTCAAGCAGGGGACGTCGAACGCCACCGTGCAGTGGCAGCAGCACGTCGACGCCATCGTGTGGGTGGCGCCCAACGCCACGAGCAGCCAGAGCGCCACCATCGGCCGCCAGCTCAGCTCCGACCCGTTCGTGCGCACGTGCATCCACCGCAGCCAGGCCTACGACTACTCGGAGGCCAAGCGGATCCTCCCGGCCGAGGAGGTCGCCGTCCTCACCGCGGCGGACATGCCCTCGTCCTACCGGTGCGTCCTCTACAACCCCGCCGAGGCCAGCGCCATCAAGCAGCAGTTCACCGGCCGGCCGGGCGTCGACCGTGTGCAGTACCCCGAGGCGCAGATCCGCACCATGGAGAACGTCATCCACGTGCTCCAGTGGGTGTTCCTCAGCATCGCCGCCATCCTGCTGCTCTCCGCCGCCGTCCTGATCCTCAACACGATCCGCATGGCCATCTTCGCCCGGCGCCGCGAGGTGTCGGTGATGAAACTGGTGGGGGCGACCAACTGGTTCATCCGCCTGCCCTTCATGGCCGAGGGCATGACGCAAGGCCTGCTCGGGAGCGCGGTGGCCGTCCTCGCCGTCTTCTCCCTCTACTGGGGGCTCGGTCTCGACACGGCGAAGACCGTGGCCAACCACGGCAGCCTCGCCGCCCAGATGTCGATGGGGGTCGGCGAGGTGCTGGTCACGAGCCTCTTCGTCCTCATCGTCGGAGTGGCCGTCGGGGCGGTCGGCTCGGCCCTCGCCGTGCGCCGGTTCCTCGACGTCTGAGCGCCGGTTCCTCGACGTCTGAGCGCCGGTTCCTCGACGTCTGAGCGCCGGTCCCTCGACGTCTGAGCGCCGGTCCCTCGACGTCTGAGCCGGTCCCGGCGTCGCCGGTGCGGCTCGCGCGGCGCCGTCTGCCGCCCGGCGCGCGGGCGGGGAGCCGGTCAGGGGCTCGGGGGCGCCCCGCAGGGACCGGCGGGCGGTGGCGCTCCGGCGAGCCGTGCGCCGATCCACGACAGCACCTCCGTCGCGGCGGCCGCCACCACGCTCCCGTGGCCGGCGCCGGGGACCTCGTCGTAGGCGACCGTGTCGTGCCGGGCCCGGCACAGGAGCGCCCGGACGAGCGCGGTGGTGCCGCTCGGGGGGACGACCGCGTCGGCGGTGCCCTGCACGACGAGGACCGGAGCGCCCGTCGGCGCTCCTCCCACGGCGCTCGCCGCCTCGACGGCGGCGCCGACCGGCGTCGTCGCCCAATCCCGGTGCAGCACCGTGTCGGGGGCCAGGTGGGCGAAGGCTCGGGCTCCGCTCGTGACGCACTGGTGCTCGAGCCCGGTGGCGAGGCCGCGTGCACCCGGCAGGATCGCCGGGCCCAGCGACGCCCCCGGCGTGTCGGCCGCCCAGGCGACCAGCGCCATGACGGCGAAGACGAGGCCGGGGTCGGGTCTCGCGCCGAGCGGGCGGGGGACGAGCTCGGCGACCGACGCCGGTGGGGCGATGGCGACGACGCCGCGGACGTCGAGCTCGGGAGCGTACTGCTCGGCGGTCTGGCCGGCCATCAACGCCGCCTGGGCGCCCTGGGAGTACCCGACCACGACCACGGTCCTCGACGCCGCTGTCCCGAGCAGCTGCCGGGCCGCACGCGCCGCGTCGAGGACGTCGTGGGCCTCGGTCGGGCCGACGAGGTAGGGCTCGACCGCTCCGGGCCCGAGCCCCTGGTAGTCGGTGGCCACGACTACGTCCCTCGCCCGCACGAGGGCGTCGAGGTAGGGGATCGGGGCCGCGCCCTCGAGCGACGGCACGCAGGCGGCCGAGAGGCCGGTCGTCGGGTGGGCCCACGTCACGACGGGGAAGCCGCCGGCCGGTGGTCGGCCCGGCGGGACGACCACGACGCCCGACACCAGCACGTCGGAGCCGGAGTCGGACAGCGAGTGGTAGAGGATGCGCTCCACCGCAGCGCCCGCCGGCAGGCCGGCGGGCGGGGGGACGACCTGGTGGCGGACCAGCGTGCCCGGAGGCGCTGGGAGGAGCCGCCGGGGGAGCGCGTAGAAGGCGGGCAGACCGGTGGTCACCGGCCGGTGGGCCTCGGCGACCGGGAGGACGGCGCGAGCGGCGACCCGGGGAGCGCCGCACCCGGCGAGCGCCAGCGACGCCACCGCGAGGGCCGCCAGCGTCCTGCCCGGACACGCCGATCCTCGAGAGCCCGGGCCCGCGCCACGGTGGCTCGAGCGCAACGGTGGGGGTCCGGGCGCCCTCCCGTCGCCGCCCCGGCGTCCGCGCCCGGCGCGCGTCGCCGCTCTCGTGACCTGCCCCACGGTCCTGCACCGTAGCGAGCCCTCTGGTGCGGGAGCCAGCTCGGTCCCCCCGCTTGCCGTCCACCCACCCCGTCCCCGTGCTGCGGTGGAAGCTCGACCGGGCCGGACGCGAACCGGCGCCCGCCTCTCAGGTCACCCCGGAGGTCGGGCGCTGCTCTTGTTGTACGCCGAGGGCATCACGGCCGGACGTCTGGGCGCTGCACCCCTGGAGGCTTCCGGGCCCCGTGCCGCTGCACCGGCTCCCCGCCGAGCCCTACGTGCCGCTTGTGATGTCGGGGGCCTGCCCGACCGGCTCGCTACGCCGGCCCGTACGGCCGCTCACCCTCGGTACGAGAGGATCTGACTGGTCACTCCACCGGCCACCTCCTCGTGGATCCTTCCCTCGGATCCACTTACTACAACACCGACGGCCACCCGGGTATGCCCGCTCGTGCCACCGGTCGGGCGGGCTCAGCGGGACGGAGCGCCGAGGCGGCCACCGCGCTCGAACAGGCCGCGGACGTAGGCGGCCTGGCCGACGTGCTGGAGGTCGTCGGCGATGACCGAGACGAGCCGGACGCCGAGCGTGACCGGAGGGTCCCACCGCTCGTCGACCACCCGGGCGAGGTCGGCGTCCTCGATGCCGTCGACGAAGCGCACCGTGGCGGCGTGGACGGCCCGGTGGTAGGCGGTCAGCGTGTCGGCGTCGGCCGTCACGGCCCCGACCTGGGCGGACGTGTGGCCGTAACCGGTGTCCGCTCGGTCGAGCGTCAGCGCGAACCGGTCGGCGAACCCCTGGGCGGACCACGTCTGGGACGTTCCCGCGACGTCGGCCACGTGGTCGTCCTGCACCCTGGTCAGGTGCCAGACCAGCCAGGAGATGGAGTTGGCGTCCGGGTCGGGCCGCCAGGCCAACGCCTCCCGGTCGAGCCCGGCGACGGTCGCCTCCACCTCCTCGGCGACCCGGCCGAAGGCGTCGACGAGGAGCCCCGCGCTCGCCGTGCTCACGACGGTGCCTCGGCCGGCTCGTCCAGCCGGAGGACCGGGCCCCGGCCCGCCCCCGTCCGGACGAGCGCGTCGGCCAGGTCGGCCAGGTCGGCCGCGTCGAGGACGAGCCGGTCGGCGTGGAGCCATCCGTCCACCTGCTCGGGGGAGCGTGCCCCGACGATGGCGCCGGTGACGCCGGGGACGGCCAGCGTCCACGCGACGGCGACGGCCGCCGGAGTCGTGCCGTGCCGGCGGGCCACCGGGGCCAGGGCCTCGGCCAGCGCCAGGTTGGCGTGCAGCCCCTCCCCGGTGAAGTCGGGGGACCGCGACCGCCAGTCGCCCGACGGGAGGGCGGCCGCCCGTTCCTCGTCGAACGAGCCGGTGAGCAGGCCCGACTGCATGGGGCTGTAGACGATCACGCCGGTCGAGTGGGCGCTGCACCACGGGATCGCCTCGCCGGCGGCCGTCCGCTCCACCAGGGAGAGGGGCGGCTGGAGCGTGTCGACGTGGCCGATGGCCTCCGCCCGCTCGAGCTGGGCCGCTCCGTGGTTGGAGAGCCCGACGGCGGCCACCTTCCCCTCCGCCCGGAGGTCGCACAGCGTCGCCCAGTACTCCTCGAGTGGCGTCCCGTCCTCGGCCGGCCAGTGCATCTGGTAGAGGTCGATGCGCTCGACGCCGAGGCGGCGCAGCGAGGCCTCCACCTCAGCGCGGAGGCTGGCCGGCGCACCCACTCGCCGTGCGGGCCGGCCGCGGTCGGCGTCGTCCCACACGAGGCCGCACTTCGTGAAGACGTAGGGCCGGTCGGCCTCGGGCAGGCCGGCGAGGGCTCGGGCGACCACCTCCTCGGAGTGGCCGAGCCCGTACACGGCGGCGGTGTCGACCCAGTTCACGCCGGCGTCGACGGCGTGACGGATGGCCGCCACCGACGCCTCGTCGTCCTGGTCGCCCCAGGCGAACGCCCAGCCGCCCCCGCCGATGGCCCAGGCGCCGAAGCCCACCCGGGTGATCGCCATGCCTGTCGTTCCGAGCGGGACGGTCGGGCGCGAGGTGGTCGGCATCGGTGTGCTCCTCCCGGTCGGCTCGAGCTGCCACCGGTGGTGCCGGCAGCCCACTGCTCCGTTCTACTCGGTCGTGCCGCGGGCCGTGCCGGCTTCGCCGTCCACGCCGACGAGGAGAGCGCGCCTCAGCCGGTGACGGCCGAGGGCGGGGGGATGACCCCCGGCCCCGTGGTGAGGCACCCGGCACCGGCGGCGGCGTCCGCCGGTGCGGCGAGCGTGGGGGCCTCGAGGAACCGGGGCGGCCCGTCGAGGTCGAGGCAGTCGAGGAAGTCGCGGGCGTTGGCGTCGCGATAGGTCAGAGCGGGCAGGTTCCACTTGCGCTCGAGCGTGGCGAGGACCGACGTGTGGTCGTAGACCGTGTGCGACACGTGGTCGGGCCGCGCGTAGGCGGAGACCACGCCGGACGGTACCCGGAAGCCGTAGCGGTCGAAACCGCCCGGGTAGTCGGGCGGCACGGTGATGTCGGGCGGGACGTCGTCGGGCTTCGGGGCCCGCGGGGGAGGGACGTGGTCGTAGTAGCCGCCGCCCTCGTCGTAGGTCCACACGAGCAGCGTCCGCTGCCACGCCGGGCCGGACGTGACCGCCCCGACCACCTGGGCCAGGAAGTCGTCGCCGAACTGCACGTCCTGGGGGTCCTCCTCCGACTGTGTGTCGAAGTTCGGGTCGACGATGGCGAACGCCGGCAGCGTCCCCGCCGCGGCGTCGGCGAGGAACCGGTCGAAGGAGGCGAGGTGGCTCAGGATGCCGGGCTCTTCGAGGAGGTACGTCCAGATCCCGACGGTCGGCAGGGACGAGTAGTAGTTCGTCCAGGTGATGCCGTGGGCGTCGAGCTGCTCGAAGATGGTGCCGTTGGGAGGCTTGGCGGTGACGCTCAGCGTGTCGGCGATCTGCCCGAGCGACGTCCCGGCCATGAGGTAGCGCCGGTTGGGGTACGTCTGGGCCATCACCGAGGAGAAGTAGCGGTCGCACAGCGGGTAGGTGCGGGCGAGCGAGTAGGTGAACGGCAGGACGCCCTCGTCGAGGTAGCCCATGGCGACCGGCCCGCTGGCGCTCAGCACGAACCCGTCCATGGCGCCGTCTGCGTAGGACTGGTGGCCGGCGTCCCACGTGTTGTAGGGGTGGCCGTCCTGCTGGCAGGCGTTGGGCATCGGGAAGGCGTGGACGACCTCGCCGCCGGGACCGGGGTTCGACGCCGTGGGGAGCCCGCCGGGGCCGAGGGTGAAGCCGTCGCCCCGGCCCCGGAGCATGCCGAGCACGTTGTCGTAGGTGTGGTTCTCGAGCATGACGACGAGGACGTGGTCGATCTCGGGGAGCGTGTCGGTCCCCTCGGGCAGACGGGGGAACGGTCGGCTCCCCGGCGCATGCAGGCGGTGCCGGAAGCGAGCGCCTTCGCCGGCGAGGAAGTGTTCGAAGGGCCGGAGGTCGCACCCGGAGAGCGCGAGCCCGGCGACGGCCGCCGCCCCGCCCTTCAGGAGCGCCCGGCGCGAGAAGCTGCTGGACGTGCCCACGTGCTCACGGTACCCCCGACCGGCGGGGCGTGCACCGGCGTGCACCGGCGTGCACCGGCGTGCACCGGCGTGCACCGGCGGTGCACCGGGTCCGCGCCGCGGCGCCGCCACGGCCCCTCGGGGCTCCCCGGGCACGGCGGCCACGGCACGTCTAGGCTCGGCCGGATGAAAGGCGTCCTGCTCGCGGGGGGAACCGGGTCGCGTCTGCATCCGCTCACCCGGATCACCAACAAGCACCTGCTGCCCATCTACGACCGCCCGATGATCAACTACTCGATCGAGGCCCTGGTCAACGCCGGCATCACCGAGATCATGCTCGTCACGGGCGGCACCCACGCCGGCGAGTTCCTCCGGCTGCTCGGCAACGGCCACGAGTTCGGGATCGACCGGCTCTCCTACGGCTACCAGGACCGACCGGGCGGGATCGCCGAGGCGCTCGGCCTGGCGGAGCGCTTCGTCGGCGACGACCCGGTGCTCGTCATGCTGGCGGACAACATCGTCGGGGGCTCGATCCGACCCATGGTCGAGGCGTTCTGCGCGGACCCCCGCGGAGCCCGGATCCTGCTCACGCCGGTGGAGGAGGAGCGGCACCTGCGGCACCTCGGCGTGCCGGCCTTCGACGACGACGGGCGGGTCTGCGGCATCGTCGAGAAGCCTGCGGACCCGCCGTCCAAGTTCGGGGTGACGGGCATCTACTGCTACGACGCCGACGTGTTCCGCGTCATCCCCACCCTCGAGCCGTCGGGACGGGGCGAGCTCGAGATCACCGACGTCAACAACCACTACATCGGGCAGGGGGCGATGGCGTTCGACGTCCTGCAGGGCTTCTGGGGTGACGCCGGCGAGTCGATCGACGCCTACTACACCGTCAACGACTACGTGCGCGAGCACGGGGCCAACAAGGGCTGACGAGACAGCCGGCGCCCGAGCACGGGGGTCCGGGCCGCACGAGCCCTGGCGTCCGACAGCCCCGCCAACCCCTGGCGTCCGCCAGCCCCGCCAACCCCTGGCGTCCGCCAGCCCCGCCAGCCCCTGGCGTCCGGCAGCTCAGCCCCGGCTCGCCGCCCAGGCCGCCTCCTGGCGCCCCAGCTCCGTCGACGGCGGGCCGTCGGTCATCGGCCAGAGCTCCTCGGCCACCGAGCGCCAGTCGACCGTGGCGTCGAGCCGGGCGAGCAGGGCGTAGAGCCCGAGGTTGATCCGCTGGACGACGACGAACATGGGGGGTAGGTCGACGGCCCGGGCGACCGGGCTGGAGGTGTCGAAGACGCGGCGGAGCGTCTCCGAGGCGTAGGCGCCGTCCACGTGCACCGGGCCTCGCTCCAGCACCAACCGGTGGAAGTGGGAGAAGAAGGCGACGACCTCGGCCGTCGACAGCGAGGGCGTCGGCCGGAGCAGCCCGACGTCTTCGAGGACCCGGCGGTAGGCCTCGCCGTCGCCCTCGAGGACGAGGGTCTCGATCATCCGGTTGAACACGGCCGTCTCGTCGGCCGTGAACCGCTTGACCAGCCCGAAGTCGAGGAAGGTGATCCGTCCACCCGGGCGGAAGAGGTAGTTGCCCGGATGGGGGTCGCCGTTGAACATGCCGAGGCGGTTGATGCCGCGGAAGACGAACCGGAACAGGGTCTCGGCGGCCAGGTCGCGCTCCTGCTGCGGCCACGTCTCGACCTCGGCGAACCGTGCGCCCTCGGCGAGCTCGGTGGTGAGCACGGTCGGCCCGGACAGCTCGGCGACGACCTCGGGCACGTGGATGAAGGGATGCCCGCGGTAGGCGTCGACGAAGCGCTGCTGGTGCTCGGCCTCGTGCACGTAGTCGAGCTCTTCGCCGAGGCGCGCCCGCAGCTCGTCCGCCAGCACCGAAGGGTCGACGGAGGGGAACAGCACGGGCAGCATGCGGGCGGCGAGCGCCGTGTTCGCCAGGTCCGACTCGATGGCCTCGGCGATGCCCGGGTACTGCACCTTGACGGCGACCGGGAGCCCCTCGCGGGTGACCGCCCGGTGGACCTGGCCGATCGAGGCGGCGGCGAGCGGCCGCTCGTCCCAGGCGGCGAACACCCGCTCCGGCGGGCCGCCGAGGGCGTCCTCCACCACCGACGCGGCCAGCTCGGATGCCATCGGCGGTGCGTCGGTCTGCAGCTCGGCGAGGGCGACGCGGTAGGGCTCGGGGAGGCCTTCGTCGAGGAAGCTGGCCATCTGGCCGAGCTTCATGAGCGCCCCCTTCATGCCTCCGAGCGCCTCGGCGACCTGGCGGGCCGTGCGGAGCTCGGCGGCAGCGGCGACGGCGGCGCGGCGCTCGGGGGGAGCGAGGCGCGCCCGGAGCATCCCGGCGGCGTGCCCGGCCCCGAGACGCCCGGCGACCCCGGCGGCTGCGGCACCACGGGCGACACGGCCGCGCCGGCGAACGGGCGCCCGGGCGGCAGGTGGGACGTCGTCGGGCGCGCCGGTCACCTGCCCGGTGGCCGGTTCATCCCACGCCGGCCCAGGAGGCCGCCTCGCGCTTGTGGCGCCCGTAGTCGACCTTTCCCGACGGCGAGCGGCCGATCGTCTCGACGATGCGGACCCGCTTGGGTGCCTTGTAGGAGGCCAGCTGGGCCTTGACGTGGTCGATGACCGCGTCGGGGGAGACGGCGCCGGCGGGCACGCCGGGCGCGAGCTCGACGACGGCCACGATCTCCTCGCCGAAGCGCTCGTTCGGGATGCCGACCGCCACGGCGTCGACGACGCCGTCGAAGGTCTTGACGGCCTCCTCGACCTCCTCGGGGTAGACCTTCTCGCCCCCCGTGTTGATGCACACCGAGCCCCGGCCCAGCAGGTGGATCGTGCCGTCCTCGGCGACCTCGGCGAAGTCGCCCGGCACCGAGTACCGGACGCCGTCAATCACCCGGAAGGTGCTCGCCGACTTCGCCTCGTCCTTGTAGTAGCCGAGCGGGATGCGCCCCCCGAGGGCGAGCACGCCCACGTCGCCCGAGCCCGGTGCGACGTCGCGGTCGTCTGCGTCGAGCACCCGGACGTCCGGCCCCAGGGTGAAGCGGGCGGTCCGGGCGGCGCCGGCCCCCGACGACACCGACGCGCCCATCCCGAGCGCCTCCGAGGAGGAGAAGGCGTCGACGAGCAGCATGCCCGGATGGTGCTTGAGCAGGCCCTCCTTGGTCTCCTCGCTCCACATGACCCCCGACGAGATCATCCCGACCAGGCTGGAGAGGTCCCACCGGCCCGGATGGTCGTCGAGCGTGGCGAGGATGGGCTTGGCGAAGGCGTCGCCCACGATCACGAGCCCGTTGACCTGCTCGCGCTCGACGGTGTCGAGGAGCTCGACCGGGTCGAACTGGCGCGAGGTGAGCGTGACGACGCGGCCGCCCTCCGACAGGCACTCCATGGCCGTGAAGTAGCCGGTGCCGTGCATGAGCGGGCAGGCGGGGAGGGTGGTCATCCCCGGTGTGCCCGTCCCCAGCTGGGCGTGCACGTCGTCGAGCCCGGCATCCTGGTCGTAGCGGCGGAAGCCCGCGGCGTTCATGCGGGCGAAGAGGTCGTCCTGGCGCCACATGACGCCCTTGGGCATCCCGGTCGTCCCCCCCGTGTACAGCATCAGCAGGTCGTCGGGCCCCCGGCCCCACGGCGCCCGCACCCTGCCGTCGGTCGGCGTGGCCACCGCGTCCTCGTAGGGGACGGCCCACTCCGGGCACGGACCCGACCCGTCGTCGACCCACAGCCAGCTCCGGACCCTCGGGACCTGGCCACGGACCCTGCCGGCGCGTTCGGCGAACGCCCCATGGAAGACCACGGCCGCGGCGTCCGCGTTGTCCCACAGGTAGGCGAGCTCGGCGTCGGCGTAGCGGTAGTTGGTGTTGATCGGGACCAGGCTCACCTTGAAGGCGGCGAAGGTGGTCTCGAGGTACTCGGGGCAGTTGGTCAGGTAGATGGCCACCTTGTCCTGGCGCTCGACGCCCTGGTCGAGCAGCCACCGGGCCAGGCCGTCGGCCCGGCGGTCGAGCTCGTCCCAGAGGCGCGTGCGAGGGCCGTGCGTCAGCGCCGGCGCGTCGGCCAGGTGGTCGGCGGCGGCTTCCCACAGGTCCGCGTAGTTCCATTCCGTCACGGCGGTTCCCCCATCCATCCCACGTTCCGGGCCCGTTCGCCCCCGGGTCGCGGCCGGACCGCGCCCCGGGGTGACCCGAACTGGCTCCAGAGCCTACGCTGCCCGTCGTGGACTTCGCCCTCCCCCCCGACGACGACCCCCGCCGCCAGGCCGTGCGCTCGTGGCTCTCGGCCCACCCGGGGCCCTCGGCGCGCCAGCTGGCCGAGGCCGGCTACGTGGCCCCGCACTGGCCACGGCCATGGGGGCTGGCCGCGGACCCGGTCACCCAGCTCGTCATCGACGACGAGCTCGCCCGGGCGGGCGTGCGCCGGCCCCAGAACCCGATCGGCATCGGGTGGGCGGGGCCGACCCTGGTGGCGGCAGGGACGCCCGGCCAGCAGGAACGGTTCCTGCCACCCCTCCTCGCCGGCGAGGAGTTCTGGTGCCAGCTCTTCAGCGAGCCCGGCGCCGGCTCCGACCTCGCCTCGCTCACCACCCGGGCGACGCGCGACGGCGACGAGTGGGTCGTGAGCGGGCAGAAGGTGTGGACCTCGTACGCCCACGTGGCGGCCTTCGGCATCCTGCTCGCCCGCACCGACCCCGAGGCGCCCAAGCACCAGGGGATCTCGTACTTCGTCTGCCCCATGGACGCGCCCGGCATCACGGTCCGTCCCCTCGTCGACCTGACCGGGGCGCACACCTTCAACGAGGTCTTCTTCGACGAGGTGCGGATCCCGGCGGGCAACCTGGTCGGGGCCGAGGGGCAGGGGTGGTCGCTGGCCAAGGTGACCCTGGGCAACGAGCGGGTCTCGCTGTCGGGGGCCGGGGCGCTGTGGGGGATGGGGCCGACGGCCGCCGACCTCGTCGAGCGGGTCCGCCGGCGAGGCGGGTGCACGGACCCGCTGCTGCGCCAACGACTGGCCCGGGTGTGGACCGAGGGCGAGCTCCTGCGTCTCTTGCGGCTCCGGACCGTCTCCGCGGCCGTCTCGGGGCTGGCCCCGGGGCCCGAGGCCTCGGTGCGCAAGGCGCTGGCCGACGAGCACGGCCAGCACGTCATGGAGCTGGCCGCCGATCTCGAGGGCCTGGCCAGCCTGTTGGCGGCCGACAGCGAGGACGCCATCTGGCACTACGGCCTGCTCTTCTCGCGCGCGCTGACCATCGGCGGGGGGACCGCCCAGGTCCAGCGCAACATCATCGCCGAGCGGACGCTCGGGCTGCCCCACGACCCGGTGGGCTGAACGGGCTGGAGCGGTGGCGGCAGCCGGCCCACCGGACCGCGTGCGGTGCGGTGGGACCGGGCTCAGACCGGGAGCGGACCGGCGTCCTCGTACCCCTGGCGTACGCCCCGGCCGGCCCGCCGGGTGAGCTGCTCGGGCTCGTAGAGCATCCAGTAGGCGTTCCGGGCGTGCTTGCGAGCCCGGTCGACGCACACCTGGGCGAGCTTGGCCGGGTCCTCCTCCTCGTGCTCGTGGACGAACACCTCGAGGACGTGGGTCGAGGTCAGCAGCTGGGCGAGCATGATCCCCTGGGACGCCTCGTGGGCGCACACCTGGTCGATGGGCGCCCTGCCCGGCATGCCGAGGGCGACGACGATCCCGCAGCCGTCGCGCTCGACGAGGCGCTTGCACGCCACCCCCAGGTCCTTGAACCCGGGGACCGTTCGGCGGACGACCTCGAAGCGCACGCCGAAGCCGGGGCACGAGGCCAGCTCGTCGACCGCCTCGGCGCCCATGTCGTAGCGGGCGAACATGGTGTCGACCACACCGATGCGATCCATGGGGGCGAGCCTACCGGCGTGCGGGCGCCCGCCCGAGCGGCGCGGGGCAGGTGCCCACGCCGCCCTCGGGGGCGCGCGGGCCGTACGGCTCTCGGGGTGGGCGGCCGACGGTCAGCGGGCCTCGACCAGGTCGAGGTAGGCGTCGTCCCAGTGGGTGACCACCTCGTCGGGGAGGAGCACGCAGTGGGTCGGCGCGAGGGCGGACACGAAGGCGCGGTCGTGGCTCACGGCGACGACCGTGCCCGGCCACGCTCCGAGCATCGCCCCCACGGCCTCGATCGACGGCGGGTCGAGGTTGTTCGTCGGCTCGTCGAGGACGAGGACGTTGGACCGGCCCGCCGCCAGCATGGCGAGGCCGAGCTTGGCCCGCTCGCCGCCCGAGAGCGTGGCGGGGAGCTGACCGGCGACGTCGCCGCTGAGGCCGAAGGAGCCGAGCAGGGCGCGGCGCTCCGTCTCGGTGGTGAGCACGTGGTCGTCGACGTTGTCGAGCACGGTCGCGCCGAGGTCGACCTGCTCGTGGTCTTGGGCGAAGTAGCCGACGGCGGTGTTGGCACCGAGCGTCACCTCGCCTCCGGTCGGCTGCTGGACGCCGGCGAGGCAGCGCAGCAGGCTCGACTTGCCGGCGCCGTTGCGGCCCACGACGACGACCCGGTCGCCCCGCCCGACGGCGAGGTCGAGGCCGGCGAGCACGGCGAGGCTGCCGTAGCGGACGACGAGCCCGCGGGCCTCGAGGGGGACGGAGCCCGAGCGGGGGGGCTCGGGAAGCCGGTAGGTCGCGGTCCGCTCGCGCGCGGTGACCTCGGTGCGCTGCGCGGCGAGCCGGCCCACCCGGCGGTCGAGCGACTTGGCGACGCGGGCGCGCCGGCTCGTGCTCCCTCGCATCGAGTCGGCGAGGGACGAGAGCCGGGCGATCTCGGCGCTCTCGTGGGCGGCGGCCCGCTCCTGCTGGCGTCGTTCGGCCTCGAGCTGGTCGAGGTACGACGAGTACGTGCCGGCGAAGGCGCGCAGGCGGCCGCCCGCCAGGTGGAGGACCTTCGTGATCGAGCGGTCGAGGAGCTTCAGGTCGTGGCTGACCACCAGGACTCCCCCGGGGAAGCGCTCGAGCTCCTCCATGAGCCAACGCTTGGCCGGTCGGTCGAGGTGGTTGGTCGGCTCGTCGAGGACGAGCACGTCGGGCCGCTCGAACAGGGCCCGCACGAGGTCGACGCGGCGGCGTTGGCCTCCCGAGAGCCGGTCGATGTCCTCGAGCAGGAGGTCCTCGTCGAGGCCCAGGCCCGCGGCCAGGCGGGCCATCGCCGACTCGGCCTCGTAGCCACCCTGCTCGCGGAAGCGTTCCTCGAGGTCGGAGAAGCGCGCGATGTTCTCCGTCGACGGGTCCTTGGCCATCTGGGCCCGCGCCGCCCCGAGCTCCTCGTCGAGCACATCGAGGCCCCGGGCCGACAGCACGTGGGAGAACCCGGTGGGCTCGAGGCCGAGGCCCCCCTCGGTGGGCACCTGGGGCAGGAAGGCGACGGTGCCCGTCGCGCGGACGTCGCCCGACGAGCGGACGACGGACGAGGGGTCCCCGACGACGACGGAGAGGACCGTGGACTTGCCGGCGCCGTTGCGGCCGACCAGGCCGACCTTGTCGCCGGGTCCGACGGCGAACGACGCGTCGGCCACCAGGGTGCGCCCGCCGATCTCGACGGTGAGGGACGAGGCGGTGATCACGGCGCGAGCGGGGCAGGGGGGCGGAGCGGTTCGCGGGTCATCCGCCGGAGACGAGCTCGTCGCCGCCGTCGGGCGGTGTCGGGTCCTCGGCTCGCTCCAGCCACCCGGGCGGGAGCTGCACCGGGCGGGGGCCGCCGGTGTGGCCTCGGGGCACGCGGAGCGCCGGGCGAGGCAGCAGGAGCGTCGGGTCGAGCTGTCCGAGCAGCTCGTCGAGACCCGCCAGGTCGCTGACGAGCCCCAGTGCCCGCCGGGCCGCTCCGCCGACCGCGTAGCCCGTCAGGTACCACGCCGTGTGCTTGCGGAACTGGCGGAGGCCGAGCGCCTCGCCGAAGGTGTCGGCGAGGAGCTCGGCGTGGCGACGCATGACGGCCACGACCTCGCCGAGCGCGGGAGGCGGGCAGACGTCACGGGCCGCCCAGGCATCGGCCAGGTCGCGGAAGAGCCACGGGCGACCGAGACAGCCGCGACCGACCACGACGCCGTCGCACCCCGTCTCGGCCACCATGGCGAGGGCGTCCGACGCCTCCCAGACGTCCCCGTTGCCGAGCACCGGCACGGTGGCCACGTCCCCGACGGCGGCCTTCAGCTCGCCGATCGCCGACCAGTCGGCCTGGCCGCTGTAGTGCTGCTCGGCCGTACGGGCGTGCAGTGCGACCGCCGCGGCACCGGCGTCGGCGGCGGCGCGCCCGGCCGCGACGAACGTGCGGCTCTCGTCGTCGACGCCGAGGCGCATCTTGACGGTCACCGGGACCTTGCCCGCCGCTCGAACGGCGGCGGCGACGATGGTGCCGAGGAGGACGGGTCGGGCGACGAGGGCCGCCCCTCCGCCCCGACGGGTCACCTTGGCCGCCGGGCACCCGAAGTTGAGGTCGACGTGGTCGACCCCGACCTCGTCGACGAGCCGGCGGACGGCGGCGCCCATCACGTGCGGGTCGACGCCGTAGAGCTGGACGCTTCGGACCGGCTCGTCCTCGGCGAACGTGGCCATCCGGAGCGTCTTGGCGTTCCCCTCCACGAGCGCCCTGGCCGTCACCATCTCGCTCACGTAGAGCCCCGCCCCGTAGCTCCGGCACAACCGGCGGAAGGCGATGTTGGTCACGCCGGCCATGGGGGCGAGCACGACCGGAGGGTCGACGACGAGCGGGCCGACGGCGAGCGGGCCGACGGCTCGCCCGAGCGCACTGGACGTCCGCGGCGGTGCCGCGTCGACCAGGGCGTCAGGCACGATCACCGGGCTCGGCCCACAGCTCGTGGACGGCGATCCCGAGCTCGCCGAGCAGCGTCCGCAGCAGCGGCAGGCTCAGACCGATGACGTTGCTCGGGTTGCCCTCGACCCGGTCGACGAAGGGTGCCGAACGCCCGTCGAGGGTGAAGGCGCCGGCCACCGCGGTGGCCTCGCCGGTGGCGACGTAGGCGGCCAGCTCGGCCTCGGTCGTCTCGGCGAAGCGGACGGTCGTCCCCTCCACGGCCGACACGCTCCGCCCCGTCACCTCGTCCACCAGGCAGTGGCCGGTGTGCAGGACGCCTGTGCGGCCGCGCAGCTCGCGCAGCCAGCCGAGCGCCTCGTCGTCCGTCCGGGGCTTGCCGAAGCGTCGGCCGTCGACCTCGAGGAGCGAGTCGCACCCGACGACCACGGCGCCGCAGCCGGGGCGGGCCACCGCCAGCGCCTTCCGCTCGGCCAGGGCGAGGGCGAGCGACGCCGTGTCCGGCGCGTCGACGGCGGACTCGTCGACGCCGCTGACCACCACGGTCGGCGCGAAGCCGGCGTCGCGAAGCAGTCGCAGCCGGGCCGGCGACGACGAGGCGAGCACCAGCGTCCGAGCAGCACGGCGCGCCGGGGCGCGGGGAGCGGGTTCGGGGCGCGCGGTCACCGGGCCAGCGTAGGGCCACGGCGCGGACGACCGGCCACGGCGGGCCGCCAGGTCCGGTCGCCAGGGGGCCCACGCCCGCCCGTCTACCCGGTCGGCGCGCGAGCATGGAGGGATGACCGACGCCGGTACCACGCTCGCCCCCACCCGCAGCGAGCCCCAGCTCGACGGGGAGCACGAGCGGATGTCCCACATCGTCCTCGAGGGGTTCACGCCCGAGGACGGCGACTTCGTCCCTGCGGGTCCGACGGTGGTCGAGGGCATCGTCAACGGCACGGCTGTGCGAGCGCTGTGCGGCAAGGTGTGGGTGCCGGGGCGTGACCCGAAGCGCTACCCCCTCTGCCCGACGTGCAAGGAGATCGCCGAGCGGCAGGGGTGGAGGCTCCCAGCCGGCTGACGTGCCGCGAAGGGGACGAGCGGTCACGGCGGAGGACCGGGGTCACTCGTCCGGGCTCGCCTCCGTGGCGCCGACGGGCGGGGCGAGGACGACGGCCTGGTCGCCGGCGAGGACCCCCGAGTAGGGCGACCCCTCGCCGGCACCGTCGCTGGCCAGGAGCACCACGGGTCGCCCAGCGGGCCCGTCGACGGGAACGGCCAGGGGAGCCCCGGTGAAGTTCACCAGCACGGTCCACGCGCCGGGCCCCTCGCCGCGGCGGACGGCGACGACACCGGATGGGGCGTCGACGAGCCGCTCTGCGCCGGAGGCGAGCACGGTCGAGGACCGGCGGAGGGCGAGGGTCCGCCGGTAGAGGTTGAGGATCGAGCCCGGGTCGGCACGCTGGCTCGCCACGTTGCGGGCGGCGGCGTCGGCGGGGAACGGGAGCCACGGAGGTGACCCGTCGGCCGACGGCCAGCCGTGGTCGAGGGAGGCGTCCCAGGGCAGCGGTGCGCGGCAGCCGTCCCTCCCGCCGGGGTCGACCCGGGCGTCCGCGGGAACGTCCGCGTCGGCGAGCCCGAGCTCCTCGCCCTGGTAGACGAAGGGCGTCCCTCGGAGCGCCAGCAACAGGACCGCCGCGGCGCGGACGCGTGCCTCGCTCCGGCGGGACCGGGTCGCCAGGTCCTCGCCCGCCGCTGCCGCGGCGCGGTCGTAGCGGGTCCGCGGGCGGGGATTGTCGTGGTTGGCGAGGACCCAGGTCGGCCACGCCTCGCGTGGCCCGAGCTCGTCCTCGACGGCGGCGATGCACGTGCGCCACGGACGGGCGTCCCACGGGGCGAGGAGGGGAGGGAAGTTGAAGGCGAGGTGGAGCTCGTCCCCGTGGCCGTAGTAGCGAGCCACCCGTGCCGTCTCGAGGAGGTAGACCTCGCCGACGATCACGCGGTCGCCCGGGTAGGCGTCGAGGAGCCGCCGCACCGCCCGGAGCCGCTCGTGGGTGGGGGCCACGTCGTTGAGGACGGCGTGCGGCAGGCCGGCGACCTCGGGCGGGTCGTCGGG
Organism: uncultured Acidimicrobiaceae bacterium; assembly: GCA_964610905.1. GTDB lineage: Bacteria > Actinomycetota > Acidimicrobiia > Acidimicrobiales > RAAP-2 > JAJZJT01. Next base: position 1,322 of record CAZSYT010000052.1, on the reverse strand, counting down.
GAGCCCGGGGTCCTTGCCGATGGCGTGCACCACGTCGGCGCGGAAGCCGTCCACCCCACGGTCGAGCCAGAAGCGGAGCACGTCGTGCATGGCCTGCTCGACGGCGGGCTCGTCCCAGTTCAGGTCCGGCTGGTTGGGGGTGAAGAGGTGGAGGAACCACTGGTCCGACGCGGCGTCGTAGCTCCAGGCCGGCGAGTCCGGGTCGAAGGCGGAGACCCAGTTGTTCGGCGGCTGTCCGTCCGGGCGTCCGTCGCGCCAGACGTACCAGCCCCGACGCCGGCTCTCACGCCCGGCCCGGGACTCGACGAACCAGGGGTGCTGGTCCGAGGTGTGGTTGGGGACCCAGTCGACGAGGACACGGATGCCCAGCGCGTGGGCGTCGGCGACCAGCGCGTCGAAGTCGTCGAGGGTGCCGAGGCGTGGGTCGACGCCGCAGTAGTCGCTCACGTCGTAGCCGAAGTCGACCATCGGGGACGGGTAGAAAGGGGAGAGCCACAGGGTGTCGACGCCGAGCCACGCAAGATGGTCGAGGTGGGCGCGGACCCCGGGCAGGTCGCCGACCCCGTCGCCGTCGGTGTCGGCGAACGACCGGGGGTAGACGTGGTAGACGACCGCGCGCTGCCACCACGGCGCCTCCCCGGTCGGCTCCGCACCGGATCCGAGCCGACCGTCGTGCGCGGCGGCGGTCCCCGGCGTCGGCGCGGCGGCGGTCGCGAGAGGGCGCTCTGCGTCGTGGTGCACCGGGCAACGGTAGTCGGCCGGCCCCGACGCGGGCACGGGGCCGGTGTCGTCGCCCGCACGACGCTTCGCCGCTCGGGCGCCGGCCCCGACGCGGGCACGGGGCCGGTGGTGCCGGAGGAGCCGAGGGGCTCCTCGGGAGCGACCCCCGGCCCGTCAGTAGCGATAGGTGTCGGGCTTGAAGGGGCCCTCGACCGGCACGCCGATGTAGGACGCCTGGCGCGGCGTGAGGGTCGTCAGGCGCACGCCGAGGGCGTCGAGGTGGAGCCTGGCGACCTTCTCGTCGAGCTGCTTGGGCAGGACGTGCACGCCGATGCCGTAGCGCTCGGCGTTGGTGAACAGCTCGACCTGGGCCATCGTCTGGTTGGTGAACGAGCTCGACATCACGAAGCTCGGGTGACCGGTGGCGTTGCCCAGGTTGAGGAGCCGTCCCTCGGACAGGACGATGACGGCGTGGCCGTCTGCGAACACCCACTTGTCGACCTGGGGCTTGACGTTGACCCGCTCGATGCCCGGCAGGGCGGCGAGCCCGGCCATGTCGATCTCGTTGTCGAAGTGCCCGATGTTGCCCACGATGGCCTGGT
>CAZSYT010000051.1:0-21436 GCA_964610905.1 uncultured Acidimicrobiaceae bacterium | reverse complement strand
GGCGCGTGCCGCCGAGCCCCGGTCGGCGGCGGCCCGCACCGGTGCCCCGGCCCGCCGGGGCGCGACGCGCCGGTCCCGCTGACGCCCGAGGCGCCAGCGGCCCGGGGAGTGCCGGTCACCCGCTACCGTCGTCCCCGATGGCGATCCCCGACGACGAGGTGGCTCGGGTCCGGGCGGCGACGGACATCGTCGCCCTGGTGGGCGACCACGCCGCGCTGAAGCGCCAGGGGCGCCGGTGGGTCGGGCTGTGCCCCTTCCACACGGAGAAGACGCCCTCCTTCAGCGTCAACGCCGAGGAGGGCTTCTACTACTGCTTCGGTTGCCAGGCCTCCGGCGACGTCATCACCTTCGTGCGGGAGGTCGAGCACCTCGACTTCGCGGACGCCGTGCGCCTGCTGGCCGACCGTGCCGGGATCGCCCTCCACGAGGACGAGGCGGCCAGCGGGGACGCCCGGCGCCGGCGTGAGCTGCTCCACGTGCTGGAGCGGGCCGCCCAGTGGTACCACGAGCGGCTCGTCGGCGGTCCCGACGCCGGACCGGCACGCGACTACCTGCGCTCGCGCGGCTACGACGGCGACACCGTCCGCCGGTTCCGGCTGGGGTGGGCCCCCGACCAGTGGGACGCCTGCTGCCGCGCCCTCGGCCTCGACGAGCGCCTGGCGACCGGCACCGGCCTCGGCTTCGTCAACCGGCGGGGCCGGCTGCAGGACGCCTTCCGAGCCCGGGTGCTCTTCCCCGTGTGCGACCCCTCGGGCCGGCCTGTCGCCTTCGGCGGCCGGGTGCTGCCCGGCAGCGACGACCCGGCCAAGTACAAGAACTCGTCGGAGACGCCCGTCTACACGAAGCGACGCGTGCTCTACGCCCTCAACTGGGCCAAGGACGACATCGTCCGCACGGGCGAGGTCGTGGTGTGCGAGGGCTACACCGACGTCATCGGCTTCTTCCGCAGCGGCGTGGAGCGGGCTGTCGCCACGTGCGGCACGGCGCTCGGCGACGAGCACTTCCGGCTCCTGCGCAACTTCGCCCGCCGGGTGGTGCTCGCCTTCGACGCCGACGGGGCCGGCCAGTCGGCGGCCGGCCGCTTCTACGAGTGGGAGCGCCACCACGAGGTCGACGTGGCCGTGGCTGCCCTCCCGCCGGGGTCGGACCCCGCCGAGGTGGCCCGGAACGACCCCGAGGCGTTGCGCCGCGCCGTCGCCTCGGCCCGGCCGTTCCTGCAGTTCCGTGTGGAGCGGGTCCTCGGCGCTGCCGACCTCTCGACGGCCGAGGGCCGTGCCAAGGCGGCCGACGCCGCTCTGGCGGCCGTGGCCGAGCACCCCGACGACCTGGTGCGTGACCAGTACGTGATGACGATCGCCGAGCGGTGCCGCCTCGAGCCCGCCGCCCTGCGCCGGCGCCTCGAGGTCGTGCGACGGAGCGGAGGCGTGCCGGCGGGCAGCCGCGGGGACGGCCCGTCCCCACGGGGCGCTCGGGCGACCCCCGTCGGCACCCGGGCGCGGCCCGACGACGGGCCGTCCGACGGCGGATGGGTGCGCGAGCCGGACGACGGGCCCTCCGACGACGGGTGGCCGGGTGCTCCGGGCCGACCGGGCGGGCGCACGGGGAGGCGCGGCCCCGGCGGCGCCGGCGGCGCGGCCCCGGGCGAAGATCGGCCGGGGCTCGAGGCTCTCCGCCTCGCCATCCACCGGCCCGAGGAGGTGTTCGCGCGCCTCGAGGCCGTGCTGTTCCTCGACGAGGTGCAGCGGGAGGCCTTCTCCGCCCTCGCCCGAAGCGACGACCTGCACGCGGCGCTGGCCTCGGCGCCGGGGGAGGCGCGGGCGCTCCTCGCCCGCCTCGCCGTCGAGGAGCCGGTGGGGGCGGCGGACGAGGTGGTCCTCCAGCTGGTCCGCAACGCCTCCCGCCGGTCCCTCACGGAGCTGACCCGGTCTGCCGCCGCCGACCCGGTGGCCGCCACCGAGGCCGCCGAGGCGGCGTCGTGGCTGCACGGCCTCGACGACCCCGAGTCCGGGAGAACCTCCGCCGAGCGCTTGGTAGCCTGGCTCCGGGCAAGGGAGAGCCGAACGTGACGGAGCCACCGAGATGACCGCCGAGGACGCCGCGTCCACCGGTGCCACCACCGCCGAAGCGCGGCCGGAGCCCGGTCGCGCCACCGAGGTGGACGGCGTCCCCGAAGCGGGGATGGCGGCGCTGCTGGCCCGTGGCCGAGCCCGGGGCACGCTCTCCCCCGACGACTTGATGGAGGTCCTCCGCTCCGTCGAGCTCACCCCCGAGGTGATCGTCGGGGTGGTCGACCAGGTGCAGGCGGCAGGCATCGAGTTCGTCGACGAGTCCCCCGAGGAGCTCGCCGGCGAGGCGGACGAGGTCCTCGCCGAGGCGGCCGGCGAGGTGCCGGGCGACGTGGCCGGACGGCCGGACGGCGCCCGGCCCTCCACCATCACCCCCCTCCGCCCCCTCGACGTGTCCCGACGCAGCGGCGCCGGCCCGGACGCGTCGGACGTTCGCGTGTCCCGCGACGACGCCGGAGGGCACACCGCCCGCCGCGGCGAGACGGGGCGAGCCGGCCCGACCGGACGCCAGGCAGCCCCTCGGCGCGCCCCCCAGGGGGCCGACCGCTACACCGGCTCCGATCGCTTCGGCGGGGCGGCGGCCGACCCGGTGCACACGTACCTGAAGGAGATCGGGCGGGTCAAGCTGCTGAACGCCGCCCTCGAGGTCGAGCTGGCCGAGCGCATCGTGGCCGGCACCGAGGCGGCGGTGCGCCTGGCCGAGGCCGAGGCGAGCGGCGTGGTCCGCCCCGAGCGGGAGGAGGCGGCCGACCGGATGCTCGTCCGCCGGGGGCAGGCGGCCAAGGAGGCCCTCATCGAGGCCAACCTCCGGCTGGTCGTCTCGATCGCCAAGCGCTACCGCAACCGTGGGCTCGCCTTCCTCGACCTCATCCAAGAGGGCAACCTCGGGCTCATGCGCGCCGTCGAGAAGTTCGACCACACCAAGGGCTTCAAGTTCTCGACGTACGCCACGTGGTGGATCCGCCAGGCGATCACCCGCGCCATCGCCGACCAGGCCCGCACCATCCGCATCCCCGTCCACATGGTCGAGACCATCAACAAGGTGGTGTGGGCCCAGCGCCAGCTCCTCCAGGAGCTCGGCCGGGAGCCGACGGCCGAGGAGGTGGCCCGCCGGGTGGACTTCACCATCGAGCGCGTCCGCGAGATCCAGCGGATCAACCAGGACACCGTCTCGCTGGAGCAGCCGATGGGCGACGAGGACGACTTCAGCCTGTCCGACCTCATCGAGGACCGCGGTGCCGTGGTGCCCGACGACGCGGCGACCCGGATCATGCTCGACCAGGCCGTCCGCGAGGCGCTCGCCCACCTGTCGCCGCGCGAGCAGGACGTCGTCCGGCTCCGCTTCGGCCTCGACGACGGCAAGATCCGCACCCTCGAGGAGGTGGGCAAGGCGTTCGGCGTCACCCGCGAGCGCATCCGCCAGATCGAGGCGAAGACCCTGGCGAAGCTCCGCCGGCCCGACTCGGCCCAGCTGCTGCGCGACTACCTCGACGAGGCTTGAGCGCCGGGGGCGGCGGCCCCGGCGGTGGGCTCCGGTCGGCTGTTCCGGGCCCGCCGTCGGCTAGAGTCGCTTGCCGTGCCGCCCGGTGCCGACGGGTGCGCTCGCACCGGTCCGGGGTAGCTCAATCGGCAGAGCAAGCGGCTGTTAACCGCTAGGTTGAGAGTTCGAGTCTCTCCCCCGGAGCTCCTGTCGGCCGCACGGTGGTGGCGGCCACGACCGGCGCTCGACCGGGCGCCACGACAGCCGTCCAGGCCCCCGGCCCGGCGACGACGGCCCCCGGCACGGCTACGACGTCACCGTCACCGTCACCGGTGGACTGGTTGCCCGGTGGCCGGCGGCGTCGGTCGCCGTGGCGGTGAGCTGGTAGGTGCCGGCGGGGACCGACGCTAGGTCGGCACGGCCGATCCAGCCGTCGACGGTGGGGGTGCCCGTCGCCACGGGGTGGCGGGCGAGCGTCCCGCCGGTCAGCGCGAAGGCGACCGAGGTCACGTCGCTCCGCCCCGCCGCCGAGGCGTCGACGATCCCGCCCGCCTCGAGCACCGAGCCGGCGGCCGGCACGAGGACGGCAGCGGCGAGCGGCAGGTTGCCGACGTGGACGGTCACCGGGGCGCTCTTGCGGGTGAGCCCGAAGGGGCCGGTCGCCACGCACGTGACCGTGTAGGTGCCGTTGGGCACGTCCGTCGTGTCCCACGCCCCGAGCTCGCCGACGATGGTGGGCGTCCCGTCGCTCACGACCTCGTCGGTGACCCCGTTGCCCGACAGCTCGTAGACGACCAAGGTCGCCGACGCCCCGGCACCGGCGGTCGAGGCGTCGAGCCACACGCTGCCATGCAGGCTCGCCCCGGCAGCGGGCAGCCCGACCACCGGGGTCGGCGTCGCATCGCCGACGGTCACGCCGCCGCCGTTCGTCCCCGTGCCGGCGGCGAGGCACCCCGCCGCCGTCGGGCACGAGACGGTGTCGAGCGACGTGACCGGTGCAGCCGGCAGGGCCTGCCAGGTGCCACCCGCGTCGGACGTGACGAAGGCGTCCGGGCCGCTCACCGCCGTGCAGGCGACGAGCGCCACGCAGGTGGTGGCGCTCGGGCAGGCGATCCCTTGCGGGGTCACTGACCAGAGGGCGGTGGGCGGCTCGTCGTTGGGGAGCGTGGAGAACGCCTGCCCCCCGTCGGTGGACACGAAGAGGCCCGGGGTGGTGGTGAAGTCGGACGTGCCGAGGCAGTAGGCGGGCGTCGCGCACGTCACGAGGACCTCTGTCCGGCTGGGGTCGTAGGTGACCGTCGTGGCCCACGTCAGCCCGCCGTCGGTCGTCGTCGAGCGTTGCAGGGGGTACTGGTAGGCGCCCATGGTCCCCCGCACGTAGAACGCCTCGAACGTGCAGCCCGTCAGCGACGCGCACCACCCCGCCGAGAAGAGGGGTCCGCCCGGGAACGCGCTGCCGGGGGACCGGCTGGTCCACGTCGCACCACCGTCGGCCGTCACGAACAGCGTCGGCACGGTGCTCGTCGTCACACCCTCGAGCACGCAGTCCGAGGTCCCCGAGCAGAGGACCTGGGCGTTCGGGAGGTCGAAGGTCCCCTCGTTAGAGGGCCCGATGGCGTAGCCGGTCGTGAGGGCGAGCGGCTGTCAGGTCACCCCGCCGTCGGTGGTCCGGAGGAGGGTCGTCGCCGAGACGGCGAGGCAGGTCGTCGGTGTCCCGCACGAGAGGCTCTCGACCGGGGAGCTCGTCGTGGCGAGGACGCCCCACGCCCCGGTGCCCGTCACCGTCGTGCTCGAGGCCACCGTCGTGGCCGCTGCCGCGGCGGCCGTCGTCTGGAGCCCGGTCAATGTCGCCGCGGCCAGCGCCACGACGAGGCCCACGGCGACCCCGTGCCGCCGGTGCGGCTCCCGCCTGCGAGGGAGCCCCTCGTGACGCGTCCCGGCGCCGGCGGCGTCGGTGCCCCGCTCCCGTTCCCGCTCCCGCACCGGGTCCCCCCTCCGCAGCCCGCCTTCGGCCGCCGGGTGCCCGGCGGGCGGGCCACCCAGCGCGGCCGACGCCAGTACCGGTCGGGCAGGCGCGCTCAGCCGGCGACGTCGAGGAGGCGGGGCTGGACCGGCCGGCCGCTGGCGCCGGTCAAGAGCTCCTCCACGTCCTCGGCGTCCATGGGCTCGCCGTCTGCTCCGAGCTGGAGCCTCCGGGCGGTCTCCGCTCCCGACGCGTGCCGCGGCGCGGGGACGGCCGGCCCGGCGCCCTCGGCCAGCACCTCGAGCCCCAGGGCGCGCCCGAGGTCGATGACGGCCCGGACGACGGCGCGGCCCTCCTCGGGACCGCCGAGGGCGGCCAGCATCGCGTGGTCGAGCTTCAAGGCGTCGACGGCGATGCGGTGCAGGGTGGCGAGCGACGAGTACCCCGTGCCGAAGTCGTCGACGGCGACACGGACGCCGAGCGCCTTGGCGGCGGCGAGGTTGCGGACGTGCTCGGGGTCTGCTCGCGCCAGGGTCGCCTCGGCGACTTCCAGCATGAGCAGCTCGGGGGGCAGCCCCGAGCCGGCGAGGGCCCGGCGGACGTCGTCGGCGAGGGTGGGGCTGGCCAGCTGGCGCGCCGACACGTTGACGGACATCGAGGAGGCGTAGCCCTTGGCCTGCAGGGCCGACGCCTGGTGGCACGCACGGTCGAGCGCCCACCGGCCCACCTCGACGATCCGGCCCGAGCTCTCGAGCGCCGGCACGAACCGCGCCGGTGGGAGGACCTCGCCGCCGGGCCGGCGCCAGCGCAGGAGCGCCTCGACGCCGCACGTCTCCTGGGGGTCGACGGCGACGACCGGTCGATAGCCGAGGAAGAGGTCCTCGCCGAGGGCGGCCGACGCGAGGTCCGTCTCGAGCCGGAGGAGCTCGGCCGCCTCCGCGTGCATCCTGGGCTCGAAGAGGACGGTGCGGTCCTTGCCGAGCGCCTTGGCGCGGTAGAGCGCGGTGTCGGCGTCGCGGAGCAGCTCCGCCGCTCCCGGCCTGGTCCCGACGGCGACGCCCACGCTGGCCGTCACGGTGAGCGGGGCCGAGGCGGCGTCCACGACGACGGGCTCGCGCAGGACGGCGTGCAGGCGCTCGGCCAGCGCCAGCGGCTCGTGTCCGTCGTCGAGCCCACCGGCCAGGACGACGAACTCGTCCCCGCCGAGGCGACCCACCGTGTCCTTGTCCCGGAGCACCTCTGCGAACCGGAGGGCGACGGCCCGCAGGAGGAGGTCGCCCGCCTCGTGCCCGAGGCTGTCGTTGATCGCCTTGAAGTTGTCGAGGTCCACGAAGAGCGCGGCGACGGTCCCCCCCTCGCGGCGCGCCGTGGCCAGCAGCCGGTCGGCCCGGTCGAGGATGAGGGCGCGGTTGGGGAGGCCGGTCAGCGGGTCGTGGAGCGCCTGGTGGGCGAGGCGGTCCTCGGCCTCGCGTCGCTCGGTCACGTCGCGCAGGTTGGCCACGTAGCCGCCGACGGCGGGGTTGTCCCGCAGGTCGGCGACGACGGCCTCGACCCAGCGCGTCGAGCCGTCGGGACGTGCCATGCGGAAGTGGAGGGTGTCGGTGGCCTCGCTGCCGACCCCCCTCCGGTCGAGCGCCGACCCGACCGAGTCGAGGTCCTCGGGGAGCAGGAAGTCCGACGACGGGCGGCCGACCACCTCGTCGGGCGTCATGCCGAGGAGCCCTGCCACCGAAGGGCTGGCGTAGGTGACGACGCTGGTGGGGTCGAGGACGACCGTGGTGTCGCTCGAGTGCTGGACGAGGGAGCGGAAGCGCTCCTCGTTCGCTGCGACGGCTGCTTCGGCCCGCTCCGTCTGCTCCACCATGGCGCCGAACATCCGGATGACGAAGAGGACGACGAAGGTCTCCATGACCGCGAGGGCCTGCGACTGGCGGTCGGTGAGGAGCGACGGGGCGATGCCCTCGCTCACGAGCACCTGGCCCACGGCCACGGCCGCCACCGAGGACAACGCCGTGACCGACCACGTGCGCGAGCCGTCGAGCGAGACGTTCTCGACCGCCACGACGACGAAGGCGACCACCAGGATCGAGCCCCATCCGGTCAGGTAGATCACCGTCGCGGCGGCGGCGGCGGCGACGTGCGCGGCGACGCGGAGCCGGAGCAGGGGCTCGGAGGGCCGGCGTCGGTACCAGACGTCGACCAGGCCGCCGACCAGCGGGACGACGGCGAAGACGACGAGCCACGCCCACACCGGCTCGCGGGCGATGAGGCCGAAGTGCCGACAGGTGAGGACCAGCACGAGCGCCGCCGGCCCGATGAGGTAGGCGAGCAGGCGCGGCGTGGCCCGCCACCCGGCGCGGGCCGCCGGCTCCTCGGCCTCGTCCGGTCGCGCCGGTACGACGACTGCCCCGCCCCGCCTCATGCCTCGTCCATCGGCGCCGGGCCCGCCCACCTGTAGCCGGCGAGCACCGGCACACCCGACCGGGACGAGCGTCGCCGGGCCGACCCGGGTCGCCGTGGGTCCCACGGCGACCCGGGTCCGGAAGCCCCGGCGCCCGATGTGACGTTGGACCCTGGCCGCCGGCCGAGGTCCGGTCCGACCATGGCACGGTGCACGAGGACGCCGTGGTGGTCACTGCCGAGGGGCTCGACCGGCTGGCCGCCGCGCTGCGCCGCCGCGGCTACCGCACCCGAGGTCCCGTCGTCCGCGACGGTGTGGTCGCCGTCGGCGACGTGTCGGGCGCGGCCGACCTCCCGGTGGGGTGGGGCGACGAGCAGGCGCCCGGGCACTACCGGCTGGTCCCCCGGGGGGACGAGGCCCGCTTCGCCTGGGCGGTCGGTCCGGCCTCGACGAAGCCCGACGTGCTGCCTCCCGACGTCACGCTGTGGCGGTCGGGGGGGGCGGGGTCCGAGCGGTGGATCGACCCCGGTGGGGCCGCCGACGCGCCCGACGGGCTCCCGCTGGCCGTCGTCGGCGTGCGCCCGTGCGAGCTCGCCGCGCTCGCCGTCCTCGACCGCGTGCTCGCCCCGGCGGCGGGGACGGCGGACCCCGGGTACGTGGCCGCACGCCACGGCGGCTTCACGGTCGTGGCCGAGTGCACGAGCCCGTCGGGAACGTGCTTCTGCGCGTCGACGGGCACCGGACCCGAGGCCTCGGGCTCCTTCGACGTCGCGCTGACCGAGCTGCTCGGGGGGACCGAGCCCCGCTACGTGCTCCGTGCCGGCTCTCCCGGTGGCGCCGCCGTCCTCGACGAGGTGGGAGGGGAGCCGGCGACGGCGGACGACCTCGACGCCCGCAGAGGGGCGCTGGAGCGGGCGCGTGCCGCCATGGGCCGCCGGCTCGACACCGCCGGGCTGCCCGCCCTGCTCGCCCGCAACCTCGACCACCCCCGTTACGAGGAGGTGGCGTCCCGCTGCCTGTCGTGCGGCAACTGCACCCTCGTGTGCCCGACGTGCTTCTGCACCGACGTCGTCGACGTCACCGACCTGACGGGGACGGCCGAGCGGCACCGGCGGTGGTCCTCCTGCTTCGACCTCGAGCACTCGTACCTCCACGGTGGCTCGGTGCGGGTGTCCGTCGCCTCGCGCTACCGGCAGTGGCTGACCCACAAGCTGGGCACGTGGTGGGACCAGTTCGGCACCTCGGGCTGCGTCGGGTGCGGCCGGTGCATCACCTGGTGCCCGGTCGGCATCGACCTCACCGAGGAGGTGTCGGCCATCCGTGCCAGCGACGGTGCCGGGCGCCCCGGTGCGGCCGACGAGCGGGAGCTGGCAGGCGCCCACGAGCGGGAGCCGGCGTGAACGAGCCCATCGCCCACGTCGTGGCCACCCACCCGCTCCTCGCCGACCTCCCCGGCGACGCCGTGTCGCTGGTCGCCGGGTGTGCCCGCAACGTGGCCGTGCCGGCGGGCGCCCTGCTCTTCGCCGAGGGAGAGCGGGCGGACACCTGCTACCTGGTGCGGCGGGGGCGGGTGGCCCTCGAGGTCCACGTGCCGGGTCGGGGACCCTGCACCATCGAGGCGGTCGGGCCCGGCGAGGTCGTGGGGTGGTCGTGGCTCTTCCCGCCGTACCGGTACCGGTTCGACGCCCGGGCGCTCGACCCCGTGGGCGCCGTGGCCGTCGACGGCGCGTGCCTGCGGTCCAAGGCGGACGCCGATCCGGTCTTCGGCTACGCCTTGCTGCAGCGGCTGTCGGCCGTGCTCCTCGACCGGCTGCAGGCGACCCGGGTGCGCCTCCTCGACCTCTACGGCGATGGTGGGCCGTGAGCCGGGTCCGGCCGCGGCGGCCGGTGCGGCACGAGGGCCGTCGGACGGCGTCCCCGGCACGTGTGCGTCGACGGCGGCGAGCGACCGCGGTGCGCCTCCTCCGGGGTTGCTCGTCCCTGTCCTCTACCGGGTCGTGGGCACCCGCCCCGAGTCGCCGGGGGTGGCGACGCTCGCCCTCGAGCCGACGGGTGCCCGTGCGGTCCCGGACCCCGAGCCCGGTCAGTTCAACATGGTGACCGCCTTCGGCGTCGGCGAGATCGCCTTGTCGGCGAGCGGCGTGCCGGGTGGCGGCCTCCCGCTCGAGCACACGGTGCGCGACGTCGGGGCCGTGAGCCACGCGCTGGCCACGGCCGCCGTCGGGACGGTCGTCGGGGTGCGGGGGCCCTTCGGCACGGGCTGGGGGGTCGACGGGCTGGCGGACGGGACGCACGTGGTCGCCGTCGGGGGCGGCATCGGCCTCGCTCCGCTGCGGGGCGCCGTCGCCGCCCTCGTGGGCCGGCCGGGGGTGCGGGTGACCGTCCTCGTCGGGGCACGCAGCCCGGAGCACCTCGTCTTCGTCGACGACCTCCGTCGGTGGGAGGCGGCGGGCGCGACGGTGGCGGTCACGGTCGACACCGCCGGTCCGGGGTGGCGCGGCTCCGTCGGAGTGGTCACCTCCCTCGTGGAGCGGGCCGACCTCGACCCGGCGCGCACCGTGGCCCTCGTGTGCGGCCCGGAGGTGATGATGCGCTACGTGGGCCGAGCGCTCGAGGAGCGCGGCGTCGACCCCCGCCGGGTGCTCGTGTCGCTGGAGCGGAACATGCACTGCGGGGTCGGGCTGTGCGGCCACTGCCAGCTCGGGTCGTTCCTCCTCTGCCGCGACGGGCCCGTCGTCGCCTGGGGCGGCCTCGCCGACGGGCTGCTGACGGTGCGGGAGCGGTGACGGTGGTGGAGCGGTGACGGTGCCCGACGACCCCCGCCCGACGCTCGCGGTGTGGAAGCTCGCCTCGTGCGACGGCTGCCAGCTGAGCCTGCTCGAGCTCGAGGACGAGCTGCTCGGGCTGAGCTCGGTCGTCCGCATCGCCCACTTCGCCGAGGTGTCGCGGGCGTCCGACGACGGCCCCTACGACCTCTCGCTGGTGGAGGGATCGGTCTCGACCGCGGCGGACGCCGCCCTCCTGCGGCGCGTCCGGGCCTCCTCGAAGGTCGTCGTCGCCATGGGGGCGTGCGCGACGACGGGAGGCGTCCAGGCGCTCCGCAACGGCCCCGGCGGCCCCGACGTGCCCCTCGCTGTCGGTCCCGTCCGCTCGCTCGAGGCGTCCACGCCGGTGTCGGCCCACGTGGCGGTCGACCTCGAGCTGCAGGGGTGCCCCGTCGCACCCCGCCAGCTCCTCGAGGTCGTCACCGCCCACCTCGCCGGCCGCCGTCCGGCGGTCCCCGGGCACCCGGTGTGCCACGAGTGCAAGGCCCGGGGCGTCCCGTGCGTGCTCGTGTCGGGAGGAGCCGCGTGCCTCGGGCCGGTGACGCGTGCGGGCTGCGGCGCGCTCTGCCCGTCGGTCGGGCGAGGGTGCTACGGCTGCTTCGGGCCGGCCGACACCACCAACACGGCGTCGCTCGCCGCCCGGTTCGCCGCCCGGGGCATGTCCGAGCCCGACGTCGCCCGCCTGTTCCGCTCCGTCACCGCCGGCGCGCCGGCGTTCCGTGCCGAGGCCGAGGCCCATGACCCACGGACGCCCGACCGGTAGCGGGGGCGGGCGCACGCTCGCCGTCGAGGGCCTGGCCCGGGTGGAGGGCGAGGGCGCGCTGCGCGTCGAGGTGCGCGACGGCGCGGTCGCCGACGTCGAGCTCCGGATCTTCGAGCCGCCGCGGTACTTCGAGGAGCTCCTGCGCGGCCGGCCGGCGTCCGACGCCCCCGACCTCACTGCACGCGTCTGCGGTATCTGCCCGGTGTCGTACCAGCTGGCTGCCTCCGCGGCCGTCGAGGACGCCGTCGGCGTGGACGTCGCCACCCGGGCACCGCGGATCGCCGCGCTGCGCCGCCTGCTCGCCTGTGGCGAGTGGGTGCAGAGCCACGCCCTGCACGTCACCGTGCTCCACGCCCCCGACTTCTACGGGCTCCCCGACGCCGTCGCCCTGGCCGAGATCGACCCCGCTGCCGTGCGGCGCGGGCTCGCCCTCAAGCGCATGGGCAGCCGCCTCATCGAGGCGGTGGGAGGCCGCGCCGTGCACCCGGTCAACGTGCGTGTGGGCGGCTTCTACCAGGCGCCCGACCCCGACCAGGTCGCCGCGCTCGCCGAGCCGCTCCGGCGAGCCGTCGCCGACGCCGTCGAGACGGTCGAGTGGGTCTCGGGCTTCGACGTGCCCGACGTCGAGGGCGCCTACCGCTTCGTGGCCCTTCGTCCCGACGAGGGGTACGTGGCGGCGACGGGCCGGGTGGTCGCCTCCGGGGGGAGGTTGCTGGACGGTCCCGCCTTCGCGGAGCTCGCGGTCGAGACCGAGGTGCCGACCTCGACGGCCCGCCAGGCCCGCTTGGCTGGTCGTGACGCCTACCTGACCGGCCCGCTGGCACGCTACGCGCTGGTCGGCGACCGGCTCCCCGCCGAGGCGGCGGCGGCCGCCCGGAGTGCCGGCCTGGGAGCGGCCTGCACGAACCCGTTCCGCAGCATCGTCGTCCGGGCCGTGGAGCTGGTCGCCGCCTGCGAGGAGGCGGCGGCGCTGGTGGACGCCTACGAGCCCCCCGACCCTCCTGCCGTCGACCTCGCGGCGCCCGTCGAGGGTGCCGTGGGCGTCGGGCTGACCGAGGCGCCGCGGGGCGTGCTGCTCCACCGCTACGTGCTGGGTGCCGACGCCACCGTCCGGGCGGCACGGCTCATGCCGCCGACCGCCCAGAACCACCCCGCCATCGAGGACGACCTGCGCCGGGTGGCCTCGGCCGGCCTCGACCTCCCCGACGACGCCCTGACGGCACGCTGCGAGCAGGCCGTCCGCAACCACGACCCGTGCATCTCGTGCGCCGCCCACTTCCTCGACGTGACGGTGGAGCGGTCGTGACGGCGCACGTGGTGGTGGCCGGCATCGGGAGCGAGCACCGCCGCGACGACGGCGTCGGCCCGACGGTGGCCCGCCTGGCCACCGTCGCAGCGACCGACGACCCGGGGCGACGAGGGGCGGTCGACGTGGGCCCGCTCGGGGAGCCGCTCGACCTGCTGGGGCGGTGGGACGGCGCCGACCTGGCGGTGGTCGTCGACGCCACCTGCTCGGGGCTCCCGGCCGGCACCGTGCACGAGGTCCGGCTGGCCGTCGCCGACCCGGGGACCTCCCCACCGGACCGAGGCGCGCCCCCTCCGGTCGGACGCCGTCCCCCCGGCGCCACGAGCACGCACGGCATCGGTCTGGTGGGCGTCCTCCAGCTGGCCCGTGCCGTCGGGAGCGCCCCCCGCCGGGTGGTCGTCGTCGCCGTCGAGGGCGCCGACTTCGGCGACGGCGTCGGCTTCACGCCCGCCGTGGCCGCCGCCGTGCCCGTGGCCGTCGAGCGGGTCCGCAGCCTGATCGAGGACCGCTGATGTGCACGAGCCGTCTCCGGCGCGTCGTCGGCTTCGACGAGGGCGGCACCGTGGTCGTCGAGGGCCTCGACGGCCGGCGGTCCCGCGTCTCGCTGCTCGCCTACGACGGCCCCGAGCCCGGCATGGGGGACTGGGTCGTCGTCCACAGCGGCTACGCCCTCGCTCCCGCCGACGAGGAGGAGGCCCGGGCCGCAGTCGCGGAGCTCGCCGGCGCGCTCCGTGACGCCCGGTCGGGCGCGCCCGGCGTCGCCCCCGTGCCACGACGGCCGCCGCCTGTCGGGCCCGCCGGGCCGGGGCGCCCGCGCGGCCGGACCGGAGCCGTGGGCGGAGACGGGCGAGGAGGAGAGGAGAGGCGATGACCGTCCACCGACAGCGAGCGCCCGGGGCCGGCGCGGGCGGTGACGCGTCCGCGCCGCTGTCGACGAGGCCGACCCGCCTCGGCGGCGTCACGGGCCGTCCGGCGTACCTCGCTGGTGTGGCACTGGCTGCCGCCACGGCGGCCGTCAGCGGCGTCTCGGTCCTCGTCAACGCCAGAGGCGTGGCCACCTTCTCGAGCTCCGCCGTCTACACGACGGCCAAGAACCTCGTCGCGGCGGTCGTGCTGGTCGGGATCGTACTGGCCGCCGGCGGGCGCCGTGCCCGCGCCGGGGACGTCGTCACGACGGCCCCGGCGCCGGGGCCGAGCCGGCCCCGGCAGCGCCTCCTCCGCCTTGCCGGGCTCGCCTACGTCGGCGTGGTCGGCGGCGGCGTGGCGTTCCTCCTCTTCTTCAGCGGCTTGGCGGCGACCACCGCCGTGCCGGCCGCCTTCCTCCACGACTCGCTGGTGGTCTGGGTGGCGCTGGTCGCGTGGCCGTTCCTCGGCGAGCGCCTCTCGACGGCGAACCTCGCCGCCGTGGTCCTGCTGGTGGTGGGACAGGCGGCCCTGTCGGGAGGTGTGGGGCACCTGGTCGGCCGGGGCCAGGCCCTCGTGCTGGCGGCCACCGTGCTCTGGGCGGGCGAGGTGGTGGTGGCCAAGGCGCTCCTCGCCACCGTGCGACCGGCCGTCCTGGGCGTCGTGCGCATGGGGGTCGGCGGGGCCGTGCTCGTCGCCGACCTCGCCGTCACCGGGAAGCTCGGCACCCTCGTCGGGATGAGCGGGCGCCAGGCGGTGTGGGCCCTGGTCACCGGCACCCTGCTCGCCGTCTACGTGGCCACGTGGTTCGCCGCCCTGTCCCGTGCCCGCGCCCTCGACGTCACCTCCGTGCTGGTGGCCAGCGCCCTCGTCACGGCCGTCCTCGACGCCGTCGTCGACGGGAGCGACCTGTCCGGTCAGCTGGCCGGGCTCGTGCTCGTCGCCGTCGGCACGACGCTGGCCGTGGTGGCCTGGCCGCGGCGCCCCCGGTCGCGAGCGACGACGGGCGCCCTGGCCGCGGCAGGGCGGGTGGGGCCCGGTCCCGACCGGGGGCGGCCCGGTGCCTGAGCCGCCACGAGGGCGTCTCCCCGGTCCGGTCCTCTTCGCCCGCTACGCGTACGCGCCCAACGCCCTCGGCTACTGCGGCCCCGACGACGCCGCCGACCTGCTCGGGACGGCGACCGAGGGGACCGACCTCGCACACCTCCGGGCCCTGGCCGCCGGCTTCGAGGGGGCATGGCCCTATCTCGAGCTCATCGCCGGGTCGAACGGCATCGCCGACCCCCTCGACGTCCGCGTGGTCGACGCCTACTGGGTGGGGAACGGGCTCCTCGCCCGGGTGCCGCCCGCCGCGCTGGCGGGGCAGCTCGACGAGCGCTTCGCCCGGCGGGCCGGCTCCTCCTTGTCCGTCCTCGTGGCCCCGGCCGGCGCCGGGGCGGTCGCCCAGCACAGCTTCCACGTCTTCGCCGTCTCGCCGTGGCTGGGACTGCTGCGCCAGGGAGCGGGCGGACCAGCGCCGCTCGAGGTGCTCGACCGGTGCCGGGTGCGGTGGGGCACGGTCGAGTCCGTCGCCGGCGACCACGCCGTGGTCAGGTCGCGGCCGCTCGAGATCGCCGGGTCGCAGCTCGTGCTCGGGGCGCCCCGGACCGAGCGCGTGCGCTGCGGCGAGGGCGGGACCGCGATGGTCACCGGCCTCGCGCCCGGCGACGTGGTGTCGCTCCACTGGGACTGGGTCTGCGAGCGGCTGGCCTCCGGAGCGCTCGGGCGGCTCCGCCGGGCGACGGCCCGCAACCTCGACGCCGTCAACGTCGTGCCGGTGCCCGGCCACGCCCTGGCAGCCGGGTAGGCGCCGGCCGGGGAGGTGCCAGCCGGGCCTCCGGCTCAGCGCGACGGGCAGCTGCCCGGCGAGACCGTCACCGACTGGGTGCGTGCGCCGGGTGCGGCGGCGAGCTCCAGAAGCGAAGCGCACGGTGCGGAGACCACCCGGGTCCCCGCGACCGTGACCCGGTAGCCGCCCGGGTAGACAGCGCGGGGCAGGTCGAACGTCGAGACGACCCCCGGGGCGTACGTGCCGCCACCGGGCCGGGACGAGCGCCACGACGCGCTGAGCACCCGGGTGGACGGCTGGTAGGCAAAACGGGTCGGCGTGCCGGCCACGGCGACGGCAGAGGGTTGGACCAGCGCGCCGAGCGCGGCGGTGTCGAGGTTGGCACCCGAGGGCGCTGCCGTCAGGTGGCGGACGAGGTAGGGGGTGAGCGACCAGAAGATCCAGGGAAGCAGGGCACCGTCGAGCTCGCCGGCCTGGCGGAGGATCGCCGGCACCGACGTGGTCGCCCCCCACTCGGTGTTGAGCAGGGCGCCGCCGGTCGAGCGGGACCAGGCGACGGCGTTGCGCAGCACCTGGGGCTCGGCCGCCGGCGTGGCCGTGTAGAGGTGGAAGCTGAGCCCGCTCGCCGGGTCTCCGCCGGGCAGGGGGACGTGGGTGACCGACTGGCCGTAGTTGAAGAGGACGAAGGGCTCGGCGAAGACCAGGTGGTGGTCGCCCGCCGCCCGGATCGCCCGGTCGGCCCGGGCGTACGCGGGAGCGAGCTCGTGGGCGTCGAGGGACGGGCAGCCGTTGGCGTCGGCCAGGCACGGCTGCCACGTGGTCCCCGGCCACGGCTCGTTGAACAGGTCGTAGCCGAGGACGTCGGGGACGTGGGCGAAGGTCCGGGCCAGCGCCGAGAGCATGTCGGCGTAGTCGGCCTGCAGCGTGACGCCACCCGGCCCGACCTGATCGTCCCAGAAGCTCTGGAACGCCTGCTGCACGGCGGGATCGCTCACGTAGTAGGTGGGGAACGGGGCGTGCGTGTTGGCCGCCGAGCCGGTCAGCGTCATCCACGCCGGGAACCCGTCCGAGCCGACCGCCGGCCCGAAGCCGTCCTGGTGCATGTCGAGCAGCACGAGGACGCCGTGGGCGGTGAGGACGCGCACGGTCGAGGCGAGCGAGGCGAGGTAGGCGGTGTCGATCCGGCCGGGGGTCGGCATGAGCCCGGTCGCGAGGACGCCCAGGCGGACGACGCGGAAGCCCTCGCTGGCGAGGAACGCCGCGTCGGCGGCCGAGAAGCCGGCGGACGCCGGCTCGTAGGGCGGCTGCTTGACCACCACGTCGACCCCGTGGAGGAGCAGGACCCGTCCCTCGGCGTCGGTCAGCCACCGGCCGGCGTGGCCGATCGGGGCGACGGGCAGGGCGGCGCGCCCGGCGGGCGCGTGCCCACGCCCGGCGGCGGCCGGGCTGCTGCCGCAGGCGGCGAGGGCGACAGCGGCGACGACGGCGGCGACGGCAGCGACGTGACGGCGTCCCCGGCGCCTCGCGCCGGGCTCGGACACCATCCGCACCGCCGATCGCCTCCGCACGGGCGCACACTAGCCCCGGGGCCGGGCTCGGCGGCGGAGGACGGCCCGGGTACGCTGGCCCGATGACGGCTCGCCCTCCCGCTCCCAGCTGGTCCGACCTGTCGGCGGCACTCGTCGAGGCCCTCGGCCTCGCCGTGCCGCCGGTCGCCATCACGTTCGCGGCGGCGGCGCCGCAGGACGTCGAGGCGTTCGGCGACCCGATGCCGGCGCCCACGCCCGACGGTCGGACCGGCCGGGTGCCCGCCGGGTGCGTCTTCTGGACGAAGGCGGTCGACCGTACCTTCTCGACGGTCGCCGAGGACCACGCCAACTGCTCGGTGGGCAGTGTGACCCACGGCTTCGCCACGCTCGACGAGGTCGCCGGGCGCGAGGACGTCGCCGCCCTGCTCGCGTCGGGCTGGGTCACCCCCGAGATGGTGCCGGCGATCCCGGTGGTCCACGAGCGCCCCGGCGCCGTGGTCTACGGTCCCCTCGCCGACACGCCCGTCGCACCCGACGTCGTCTTGCTCCGCGTCGACGGGCGCCAGCTGATGGTGCTCTCCGACGCCCTGCCGGGGCTGCGGATCGAGGGCAAGCCCCAGTGCCACATCGTGGCCGTGGCCAAGGAGGACGGCGACGTCGTGGCCTCGGTGGGCTGCATGCTGAGCCGGATGCGGACCCGCCTGGCCAACACCGAGATGACGTGCGCCGTCCCCGCCCGCCGCCTGGCCGAGGTGGTCGAGCGGGTCGCCGCCACGGCGGCATGCGACCGGACGGTGGCCCGCTATGCCTCCGAGGACGCCCGGCGGTTCGCCTCGACCTGACCGGCACGACACGGCGCGACGGGCGTGCCGGCCCGGGGGACGGGCGCTCGAGGGGCCAAGCAGCCGGAGGGCCCGGCCTCCCCGCTCATTTCTTCGCCGGCTCGTAGTACGGGTTGGTGCCGGCCGCGTGGTCGGTGACGTCGACGACCCGGGTGACCTCGGGGACGAGGTCGCGCAAGGTGACCTCGATGCCCTGGCTCAGGGTGACGGCGGCCATGCCGCACCCTGCGCACCCGCCGCTCAGGCGCAGGTACGCGACGTCCGCCTCGACGGCCACCAGGTCGGCCCGTCCCCCGTGCGCGGCGATGGCCGGGTTGACCTGCTGCTCGAGGACCTGGATCACCCGCTGGGCCACGTCGCCGCTCAGGTCGGGCGGCGGCAGGTCGGACCGAACGGCCGGAGAGGCCGGCGGGCGGTTCGGGTTGCGGATCACCATGCCGCGCGCCTCGCCCTCGCCCTCGAGGTCGAGCACGGCACCGCGCATCCGGTCGATGCTCGCCTGGGGCACGACCACGGGGAGGCCGTCACGTTCGCCCTGCCAGTCGTCGGCGGCGGCGTCGGTGACGGCCTGGAAGTACATGTCGTAGGCGTAGGAGTCGCCGTTGGCTCCTGCCACCTCGACCCACAGGGCAAGCGACCCCGCGTCCTGCTCGGACGAGCGCGTCGACAGCACCTCGGCCGCCGCGGCCGGCGTCACGTCGAGGACAGGTGGATTGTCGGCGTCGGTCATGGTGGCGGTCCTTCTCTCCGTGCCGTCGCGTGCATCATAGGGCGGTGCCCCGGTTGCTCCTGCTCCTCCCCACCTCCACCTACCGGGCCTCCGACTTCGTGGCCGCCGCCGAGCGCGCCGGAGCCGAGGTGGTCGTCGGGTCGGACCGCCGCCAGGCGCTCGCCGCCGAGGTGGGGGACCGGGCGGTGGTCCTGCCCTTCGACGACCCCGAGCAGGCCGTCGAGGCGATCGTGGCCCTCGACGCGCGCACCCCGCTCGACGCCGTCCTCGCCGTCGACGACCAGGGGGTGGCGGTGGCGGCGGCCGCCTCGGAGCGCCTCGGGCTGACCGCGAGCCCACCGGCGGCCGTCGCCCGCACCCGCGACAAGGCGGCCCAGCGTCGGGAGCTGGCCCGCGCCGGGCTCGACCAGCCCAGCTTCCGGGTGGTGGCCGACGCCGGAGCCGCCGTCGGCGCGGCGGTCGAGGTGGGGTTCCCCTGCGTGGTCAAGCCCACCGACCGCTCGGCCAGCCAGGGCGTGCTCCGCGTCGACGACGTCGCCTCGGCGCGCCGCGGTGCGGCTCGCGTGGCGCGCATCGCCGGCCCCGGAGCGCCCCTCCTCGTCGAGGCCTTCGTCCCCGGGGTCGAGGTGGCCGTCGAGGGCCTGGTCGTCCGGGGCCGGACGGCGGTCCTCGCCGTGTGGGACAAGCCCGACCCGCTGAACGGGCCGACCTTCCCCGAGACGATCTACGTCACGCCGTCACGCCACCCGGCCACGGTGCTCGAGGCCGTCCGGCGCGAGACGGGCCGCGCCGTCACCGCCCTGGGGCTCACCGAAGGGCCCGTCCACGTCGAGCTCCGGGTCGGTCCGGAGGGGCGGGTGACCGTGCTCGAGGTGGCGGCCCGCTCCATCGGCGGCCACTGCTCGCGGGCGCTGCGGCTCGAAGGTCGCACTTCGCTCGAGGACGCCATCGTCCACCACGCCCTCGGCATGCCGTTCGAAGGGATCGCCCGCGAGGGGCCGGCGTCGGGGGTCATGATGCTGCCCGTGCTCGAGGGAGGCGTGCTCGACCACGTGGCCGGGGTCGACGAGGCCCTCGCCGTGCCCGGCATCACCGCCGTGGACGTCACCCTCTCGCCTGGCTCCCCGCTCGTCCCCCTGCCCGAGGGCGACCGCTACCTCGGCTTCGTCTTCGCCCGGGCACTCACGCCAGCCGAGGTCGAGACCCGGCTCCGCCAGGCCTCGACGTGCCTTCGGGTCCACCGCCGCGCCGGGGCCGGGCCCACGGCGCACGCGGGGGCGGCTCGTCGCTGCGGGTAGCGTCGGGACGTGCGCGTCCTGCTGGTGGCGACCTACGAGCTCGGACACCAACCGATCGCCCTGGCCGGTCCGGCGGGCCGCCTCCGGCGCGCCGGCCACGAGGTGGCCTGCCTCGACCTGTCGGTGGAGACGCTCGACGCCACGGCCGTCGACTGGGCGGAAAAGGTGGCGGTGTCGGTCCCGATGCACACGGCGATGCGCCTCGCCCGCCAGGTGGTCGGTGCCGTGCGGGCGCGACGTCCCGAGCTCCCGGTCTGCTACTACGGGCTCTACGCCCAGGCGGCCGCCGCGTCGGAGGGGACGGGCGGCGGCCTCGGGCCCGCCGACGCCGCCCTCGCCGGCGAGGTCGAGCCGGACCTCGAGGCGTGGGTCGAGGGCCGTATGACCGGCACGGCGCGCCGTCTGGCCCGGGTCCCCGAGCGCTCGAGCGACCGCTCGGGGCTCGCTCCCCTCGGGCGCTACGCGCGCCTCGTCGACGAGCGCGGCGAGCACCTCGTCGGCGCCGTCGAGGCCAGCCGCGGCTGCTCGCACCGGTGCCGCCACTGCCCGGTGCCGGTCGTCTACGAGGGTCGGGTCCGCCCCGTCGAGGTCGCCGACGTCCTCGCCGACGTCGACCAGCTCGTCCGTGCCGGGGCCGCCCACCTCACCTACGCCGACCCCGACTTCCTCAACGCACCCCGGCACGCGCTGCGCGTCGTCGCCGGCGTCCACGAGCGCCACCCCGGGCTGACCTTCGACTGCACGGTGAAGGTCGAGCACGTGCTCCGTCACGCCGGGCTGTGGCCGGAGCTGGCCGCCGCGGGCTGCCGCTTCGTGGTGTCGGCCTTCGAGTCGACGAACGACCGGCTCCTCGCCCTGTTGCGCAAGGGCCACACGGCCGAGGACGCGTCGGCGGCCGTCGCGCTGCTCCGCCGTCACGGCATCGAGGTCCGCCCGTCGTGGTTGCCCTTCACCCCGTGGACGTCGGCCGGCGACGTCGCCGACCTGGTCGACTTCGTCCTCGCCCACGACCTGGTGGACAACGTCGACCCCGTCCAGTACTCGATCCGCCTGCTCGTCCCGCCGGGCTCGCTGCTCCTCGACGACGCCGAGCTGGCCGCCGCGTTCGGCCCCTACGACCCCGAGCACCTCGGGTCCGCGTGGAGGCATCCCGACCCGTCGGTCGACGCGCTCCAGCGCGACGTCGCCACCTTCGTCGAGGACCGCGCCGCCGACCCCGCGGCGGAGGTCTTCGGGGCCGTCGAGGCGCTCGTCCGGGCCGCGGCGGGCAGGGGCCCGGGGCCGGCGGTCGGGAGCCGGTCGACCGGCCCGCCCGGGTGCCGCCCCCGCCTGACCGAGACGTGGTTCTGCTGCAGCGAGCCGACCGCCGCCCAGCTCGCCCCGGTGGCCTTCGGTCCGGCCCACCGAGATCAGGTTGACCTGTGAGACGTTATTAGGTATACCTAATAACGTGGTCGCCACGTTCGTGATCTTCCTCCGCGAGGGCATCGAGGCCTCGATGA
>CAZSYT010000050.1:0-21812 GCA_964610905.1 uncultured Acidimicrobiaceae bacterium | reverse complement strand
GTCTACGAGGCCAAGGCGGCCAGGGCCGAGCTGCTCGCCGTCACCCTCGACAAGACGAGCGGCGAGTTCTCGCCCACCACCCGCTACCGCGACTACGCGGTCAGCCGCACGCTGCTCCACTGGGAGAGCCAGGCGGCCACCCGGGCCGACAGCGCGACCGGCCTGCGCTACCAGACCCACGAGCGCGACGGACGAACGGTCCTCCCCTTCGTCCGGCTCCGGACCGACGACCGGGCCCTGTGGTTCCTCGGACCGGCCCGGTACCGCGGCCACACCGGCGAGCGCCCGATGGCGATCACCTGGGAGCTCGACCACCCGCTGCCGGGCGACCTGTACGCCGCCTTCGCCGCGGCGGTCGCCTGAGCGACCCCCGGCGCCGTCCGGTCGTGCGGTGGGAGATCCCGAGGACCGGGAGCGCCGGAAGCCCGGCGAGAGGCATGCTGGCGAAGCGAACGAGGAGGGACAGGAGATGGAGCGACCCGAAGGGCATGGCGTCTGCGAGGTCGTGGTCACCGCCGACGACGCCGAGTGGCTGGCCTCCTTCACCCGCGGGCTCGTCGACGACCGGCTCGCCGCCTGCGGCCAGGTCGTCACCGCCGTGCGGTCCACCTACCGCTGGCAGGGCGCCGTCGAGGAGGCGAGCGAGGCACGGGTCGCCCTCCACACCCGGGCCGGGCTGGTGGCCGCGATCGTCGAGCGGGCGGAGCGCGACCACCCCTACGACGTCCCCTGCGTGCTCGCCCTGCCCGTCCTCGACGGCAACCCCGAGTACCTGGCCTGGGTCGTCGACGAGACGCGAGCGCCCGGCCCCGACGCGTCCTGACCCTGCCGGGGCGGCACCGGGGTGGTGCGCCCGGCCTCGGAGCGCGGCCGGCGTCCCCGCCGAGGCGCCCGCCGGCGTCCCCGCGACGAGCCCGACGCAGCGCCACGGCGCCGTAGCCTCGGGGCATGACGCCCGCCGACCCTGCCGGACCCCACCGCCCCGCCGCCGGCGAGCAGGCCGCCCTCGAGCAGGCCGCCCGCCAGCTCAGCGTGCAGGAGCGCCTCTACCCGACGCTCACCTGCTTCGGCTGCGGGCACGCCAACGCGAAGGGCCTGAAGCTGCGCAGCTACGAGGCCGCCGGCTTCGACACCGACCACGCGGTCACCGGGCAGTTCGTGCCCTGGCCCGAGCACGACAACGGGGTGGGGTTCCTGAACGGAGGCATCATCGCCACCCTCCTCGACTGCCACAGCGCGGCCGCCGTCGTCCTCGAGTCGAGGCGCCAGGGGTGGGAGGCGCTCGGCGGCGCCCTCCTGCCCTTCGTGACCGCCGGCATCGAGGTCCGCTACCTCCGCCCGTCCCCCCTCCACGCGCCCGTCGAGCTGTGGGCCGCCGTGTCGCAGGCGTCCGAAGCCGAAGTGACCGTCGACGTCGAGCTCCGCTACGAGGAGAAGGTCCGCGCCGCGGCCACGGCGACCTGGCGGCGGTGGCGGCCACGACCGGGGTCGAGCCCGGCGGGCACCCCGCCGGGGACCCACGGGTCGGCCTCGTAGGAGCGGGCAGCTCGCTCAGGTCCGGCGGACCCACACCAGGCACCCCCGCTTGGTGAGGGTGAGCGGGGGCACGACGGCGTCGGCGACCCCGGCCGGCAGCAGGTGGCTCCGGGCGTAGGCGGCGACCTCGTCGCGGTCGGCCAGCCGGACGAGCGGCTCGTCCCACCGCTCGACCTCGACGGCACCGGCACCGAAGACGTCGGCCACCAGCTCGGCAGCCTCTTCGGCGTCGAACGACGTGGCCGGGTACCCACCGGGGACGAGCTCGGGATCGCTCGACCGGGCGCTCGCGCACACGGCGACCAGCCCGCCCGGTCGCACGACGCGGCGCGCCTCGGCGAGGGCGCGGCGCGGCTCGTCGAGGTGGTAGAGCGTCCACAGCGCCACGACGGCGCCCACGCTGGCGTCCCCGAACGGCAGCGCCGTTGCGTCGGCGCGCACGACGGGCCGGGGCATGGCGTCGGCCAGCTGGCGGGTGGACGAGTCGACGCCGACCCAGGGGAGCCGGCCGCCGAGGGCGTCGGCGAAGCGCCCGATGCCGCACCCCACGTCGACCACCACGTCCACCCCCTCGGCCACCAGCCGCTCGGCGACCGGCCCGTGGACGTCCTCCTGCCACCCGAGCCGGAAGCCCCGCGACCGCCCGGGGTCGGTGTCGTAGTCGGGCGGGAGGGCGCTCACCGGCCGGGCTCCCCGCCCGGTACCTCCCCGCCCGCCGGCGCGCCGCCCCCCGGTGCCTCCCGCTCGCCGGTGGCGGGGAGCAGCACGCCGGCCACCAGCCGACGCCGGCGACCCGGACCAGGTCGGTTGCCCTGCCGGGGCGCCACGGCGGCGGCGACGTCGCGCACGAGCTCGCCGAGCTCCTCGTCGGTCAGCCACAGCCCGGCCATCCGGTAGCCGACGCCGTCACGGGCGAGGTCGGGGGCAGCGGTTCCCTCCAGGTACCGGTCGAAGCTGGCGAGCAGCGACGCGGCGAAGGCGAGGAACGCCCGGGCATGCTCCTCGGGCCCGAGGGCAGCGGCCTCGGCCGGGCCGACCTGGGCCGCCGCCGTGCGCAGGGCGTAGGTGCGCTCGAGGGCGCCCCGGACCCGCCGCTCGGCCACCACCCGGAGCACCCCGGCACGGGCCAGCCGGGCGACGTGGCGGTACAGGCTGCCGGCCGGCACGTCGTCGAGCTCGGCGGCGAGCTCGCTCGTCGTGAGCCGCCGGTCCCCGAGGAAGGCCTGGACGATCCGCAGCCGGACCGGGTGGAGGAGCAGGTCGGCGCTGGTCACCGGGCGAGTGTACCAACCGTTCTCAATTTTGATAACGTTTGTGCCGCACGGCGACGGCACCCGGGCGACGCGGCTCGTGGGCTCGTGGCGGTGGGACGAGGAGGACGAGATGGCCGAGCTCGCGATCGAGGGCGACGACGTCGTGCTGCACCTGACCCGGCTCGAGAAGGTCGAGGGCGTCCACGGCGACCTGCGCGTGCCCCGCTCGGCGGTGACCGGCGTCGAGGTGCTCGACGACGCCCACCGGGCCGCCGACTTCGTGAGCGTCAAGGTGGGCACCCGGCTCTTCGGCGTGGTCGAGGTCGGCACCATGCACGGCACGCAGCGGACCGTGTTCGCCGCCGTCCACCACGGCACGCCCCGCGGGGTGCGCCTCACCCTCTCCGGCGCGCCGCACGACGAGTGGGTGGTCGGCTGCGGCGACCCCGAGGCCGTCGCCGCGTCCCTGGCTGCGGGCGGCCTGCCCGCCGCCGGCTGAGCCGAGCCGCTCACCATCGTCACCCCTCCGCCGGTGCGCTTCCGGGCCCGACCTCGGCGAGGAACCCCTCGACCTCGGCGCGGCTGCGCAGCCGCACGAAGTCGAGGTGGCGACAGGCCGGGGAGGCGAGCGCTGCTTCGAGCTCTCGCCGGCGCTCGTGGAAGGTCGTCCACGACCACCGCACGATCGAGCGCTGCGGGTCCCACCGCAAGAGGCCGGAGAGCGGCTCGCGGTTGCCGTTCCAGAGCTCCTGGCGGACGAGGGCCCGCCGGAGCGTGCGCCGGAGCACCCGGCCCGTCACGACCGCCCGCGGCAGGTCGAGCCACACGACGGTGTCGGCACGTGCCCACACCGGGCCGTCGCGCACCACGGCGTGGTAGTTGCCGTCGACCACCCAGGCGTCGCCGGCCGCCGCGTCGGCGACGTCGGCGAGGAAGGCCACGGGGTCGGCCGGCCGCCACCCCGGCCCGTGGTAGTGGGCGTCGAGCTCGACGTGGGGGACGCCGAGGCGCTCGGCCAGCCGCCGGGCCACGGTCGTCTTCCCCGAGCCGGAGGTCCCCACCACCGAGACGCGCCGCACGCACCCATCATGCCTGGCCGGAGAAGGCCGGAGGGGAAGGCCGGTAGCCTGGGGACACAGCATGGCAACCATCCGCTCCGTGGGCGAGGACGACTGGGAGGAGTGGCGCGAACTGCGCCAGGCCGCCCTCGTCGACTCGCCCGACGCCTTCGACGCCACCCTCGCCGAGTGGACCGGTGCCGGTGACACCGAGGAGCGGTGGCGGGCCCGGCTGACCTCGGTCCCCTGCAACGTGGTCGCCGATGCCGACGGGGTCCCGGTCGGCATGGCGAGCGCCTATCCCCGGCCGGGCGGCGAGGTCGAGCTGATATCGGTGTGGGTGTCGCCGAAGGGGCGGGGCCTCGGGGTGGGCGACGCGCTCATCGAGGCGGTCGTGGCATGGGCGGCCGAGCGCGGCGCGCCCGCGGTGATGCTCTTCGTGCGCCACGCCAACGAGCACGCCATCGGCCTCTACGCCCGCCACGGCTTCGTCGACGCCGGGTGGGCGACCGATCCCGACCACCCGCTGCCCGAGCGCAAGATGGTCCGCCCGCTCGCCCCGGGGTGAGCCCGTGGCCGCGTGCCCGGGCTCGCCGCTAGCCGGGGGGGACGGCGAGCCAGCCGAGGAACGTGACGGTGGAGGGCCGCCCCGAGGCGGTGCACCCGGGCACGTAGTCGTAGTCCGGCGGTCCGTCGAACGGGCTCTCCACCGTGCCCGCGCCGCCCGGGAAGGTGAGACGGACCCGCAGGGGCCCCAGGTCGCCGTGGCACCAGTTGGCCCAATTCAGGTCGGCCTCGGCTACGGCGCCTGGGCGGAGGGACAGGGCGGTCCGGGCGGACCCGACCCGGTAGGTGACGGCGAGGGCCGTAGCCGTCCCGCCGGCACCGACGAGCGAGAGGGCGCTCGGGGCCTGGGCGAGGACGCACTCGGTCGGGCCGACGTTCTCGACCTGGACGAGGGCGGCGGCCGTCTGGAAGCCCCCGCCCTGTCGGCCCCCGCCGAGGGCACGGAGATCGTGTGCCGTGCACGGGGCGGCGCCTGGCGTCGGTGCCGTCGCGGGCGTCGGTGCCGTCGAAGGCGCGGCGGAGGTGGCGTGGCCCGTCGAGGTCGACCCGGGCGAGCCGGCCGCCGTCGGGGCGGCGGTCGTGCAGGCCGCGAGGACGACCGCACCGCACACGACGACGAGAAGGACCGCCAGGTTCCGCCGCACGTCCCCAGTCTGCCCCTGGATCGTCCGCCGCACACGGTGGAAGCCGGCACGCTGCGCCCCGCTGCGGGCCCGGCACCGGCGCGTCGCTGCGGGCCCGGCACCGGCGCGTCGCTGCGGGCCCGGCACCGGCGCGTCGCCGTGGGGCCGGCCACCCGCCGGGCCCGGCGGTACCGTCTGCTCGGTGCCCGACCCCACCGACGTGACGCTCGCCACCTACGAGCGCAGCGTCGAGGCATACTGCGCCGGCACCCCGGCGACCGTCGCGCCGGCCGTCGCCTCGCTGCTCGACGCGCTGGCCGGGGAGCTGCCCGGTGGCCGCGTCCTCGAGCTCGGGAGCGGCCCGGGGACCGACGCCGACGAGCTCGAGCGGCGTGGCCTCGTCGTCGACCGGACGGACGCGACGCCCGCCTTCGTGCAGCGCCTGCGCGACCGGGGCCACGAGGCCCGACTGCTCGACGTCCGCGACGGGGACCTCGGCGGGCCCGTCGACGCCGTGCTCGCCGACGCCGTCCTGTTGCACCTCGGACGCGACGAGCTGGCCCGCGCCCTCGCGGCGTGCCACGACGCCGTGCGACCGGGTGGCCTGCTCGCCTTCACCCTGAAGGAGGGGGACGGCGAGGCATGGAGCGACGCCAAGCTGAGTGCGCCGAGGTGGTTCGTCTACTGGCGACCCCGCCCGCTCCGCGACGCCCTCGAGCGGACAGGTTGGACGGTCGTCCGGCTGGAGCAGGTGACGGGCAGCGGCGAGCCCTGGCTCGCCGCGCTCTGTCGGCGGTAGGGGTCGCCAGAGCCCGGCCCCTCGCGGAGCCCGGCCCCTCGCGGAGCCCGGCCCGCTCCCTCGCCCGCAGGGTCGCTCAGGCCCCCCGGGCAAGGGTGACGACCGCTGCCGGCTCGCCGGCCTCGGCGGGCGCCTCCCCCGTCGGGGGCGCGACGGCGACCGGCGTCGGGGCGACCCCCGTCGGCGTGGCGGCGGCCGGCGACCACTGCGGGCGGGACGGCCGGGCGGCCGCCCGCCGCTCCCGCACCGCCTCGTAGACGGCGAGGTGGTCGGCGACCATCCGCTCGGCCGAGAAGTGCTCCTCGGCCGCCGACCGGCACGCCGACCGGTCGAGCCCGGCGA
The DNA here is from genome assembly GCA_964610905.1 of uncultured Acidimicrobiaceae bacterium. Lineage (GTDB taxonomy): Bacteria > Actinomycetota > Acidimicrobiia > Acidimicrobiales > RAAP-2 > JAJZJT01. Next base: position 15,634 of record CAZSYT010000050.1, on the reverse strand, counting down.
CGGCGCGGAGGGCGGCGGCCAGGCCCGCCTCGTCGGCCCGCACGAAGCCCGTCACACCGTCGGCGACCAGCTCGGGGGCGGCCCCGCACGGTGTGGCGACGACGGGCGTGCCGGCGGCGAGCGCCTCGATCATCACCATCCCGAACGGCTCGGGCCAGGCGATGGGGTTGAGCAGGCAGGTGGCCTCACCGAGGAGGGCGAGCTTCTCCGCGCCGTCCACCTCCCCGACGAACACGACGTCGCCGCCGAGGAGCGGCTCCACCCGCTCGTGGAAGTAGGCGAGCTCGGCTGGCTCGGCGCACTTGGCGGCGATGCGCAGCGGCATGCCGGCAGCTCGCGCCACCCGAACCGCGGCGTCCACCCCCTTGTCGGGGCTCATGCGCCCGAGGAAGAGGGCGTAGTCGCCCGAGCCGCTCCCGACGGGGACGCGACCGACGTCGACCCCGTGGTGGACGATGCCGGCGAGCTCCACCCCCGCCGCCGTCGACGCGTGGTGGCGGGAGATGGCGATGACGGGTACCCGGCCGCTCACCGCCCGGTAGAGCGAGCCGAGGACGCCGGTGAAGGGCCCGTGGTTGGTCGTCACGACCGGCAGTCGCGGGAACCGCTCGGCGTAGACGGGACCGGTCAGGGTGTGGTCGTGGACGACGTCTGCGTCGGCGACCGCGTCGTAGGCGGCGACCACGTGGTGGAGCTCCTCGGCCGCGCCCCCGACCCCGACGCCGACCGCCTGCTCGAACGCCCACGCCCGCTCGACCGGGCACGCGCTGTCGCCGGTGGCGAACAACAGGACGTCGTGGCCGGCGTCCGCCAGGCCGCGGGCCAGGGTGTCGAGCACCGCCTCGGTGCCCCCGTAGCCGGGTGGCGGGACGGGCACCCACGGCGGGGCGACGATGGCGATGCGCATGGTTCCTCCTCTCTCGGGCTCGCCCGGGTCGCGCGCGTCCGCCCGGGTCGGGCGCGCCCGAGCAGCGCGTTCCGGGACCGTCCGTGCCGGCGCTCCGGCCGGGCACGGGGCCGCCGACGAGCACGTCCACCGCTGGCACTCGCGGTCCTCGACTGCCAATTCTGCCACGACCTCGACGGGCTCGGCCGGCAACCCGTTCCGGCCCAGGGCGCACGCCGCGACCTGGAGCGACCGCCTCTCCGCCTCCTCGACCGGCGTCTTCGAGGCCGCGAGGTCCCAGGTCGGAAGCCTTGAAATCGGATGGCCCAGTGGCTATCAATAGAGGGGCGGTAGCAGTGCTGCAACCAGCGAAGGATCCTCGTACAAGGAGGTGTCCAACGAATGGTTCGTGAGGCCATGGAGCGTTCGCCGCCTCGGTGATCCACAGCCCAGTGCTGTTGCCCTAGCTGCCGGTGAGCGCCGTGAAATCCCGCACGTTGTGGAACGGTCGCGACGAACTTGGCGGGGTGCTGCGTCTACGTAGAGTCGAGGGACAGCGAACGACGACCGGGGGGTCCGGTCGTGCAGCACATCGTCAAGTCGGACGACGTTCTCTCATTTTCTTTTGCGGCTGGCTGATGCGTCTCATTGGCAGAATCACAACAGAAGACCAAGCGACGACGAGGCCCGAGAGGGCCTCGTGTCGCGTCCGGCGGCCGGGTGCCTTCGCCGGGGCGACGGACCACGGCGGGCGGTAGCGTCGCGAGTGGTGCCCGACCCCGACGCGAGCTTCCTCGCCCTCCCCCTCGACGCGGTGGCCGACGCCGGGCTCGGGAGGGCCCGGGTCCTCGGGGCGACCAGCGCCGAGCTGCGCGTCGAGCGCATCCGCACCCAGGTGGTGGTCGTCCGCGACGGGCTCGTCGAGACGACGGTCGACAGCACCGAGCTCGGCGTCGGCCTGCGGGTCCTCCACGGCGGCGCCCTCGGCTTCGCGGGCACCGTCGCCCTTGCCCCCGAGGCGGCGGCCGCCCTGGCCGACGAGGCGGTCGCCCTGGCACGGGCCACGGCGGGTGCCGGGGGGGGCGTGGTGCTGGCCGACGAGCCCGTCCACGGCGTCGTCCACTGGGTCGCCCCCTACGAGGTCGACCCCACGGCGGTGCCGCTCGCCGACAAGGTCGGCACGCTCGTCCGCTGGACCGAGGAGCTCGGCCGGGCACCCGGGGTCGACCACGCCGTCGCCCACGTGCTGGCCGTCGCCGAGGACGCCCACCTCGCCGACCTCGCCGGGAACCGCATCACCCAGCGGCGGGTCCGGGTCCACCCGGTCGTCGAGGCGGTCGCCGTCGACACCGCGGCGGGCAGCTTCGAGACGATGCGCACCCTCGTCGCGCCGGCCGGACGAGGCTGGGAGCACGTCGAGGGGCCAGCGTCCGCCATGGACGCCGAGGTGGCCGCCCTCCCCGACCTCCTCGCCGAGAAGGTGGCGGCCCCCTCCGTCGAGCCCGGCACCTACGACCTCGTGATCGACCCCTCCAACCTGTGGCTCACCATCCACGAGTCGGTCGGCCACGCCACCGAGCTCGACCGGGCCCTCGGCTACGAGGCCGCCTACGCCGGCACCTCGTTCGCCACCCTCGACCAGCTGGGCACCTTGCGCTACGGCTCCCCGCTCATGCACGTCACCGGCGACCGGACCGTGCCCCACGGCCTCGCCACCGTCGCCTACGACCACGAAGGTGTCGCCGCCCAGGCCTTCGACCTCGTGCGCGAGGGAGTGCTCGTCGGCTTCCAGCTCGACCGGCGGATGGCCGCCGAGCACGGCTTCGGCCGCTCCAACGGGTGCGCCTTCGCCGACTCCCCGCTCCACGTGCCGATCCAGCGCATGGCCAACGTGTCGCTCCAGCCCGCTCCGGGCGACGGTCCGAGCGTCGAGGAGCTGGTGTCGGGCACGGAGCGGGGCCTCTACGTGGTCGGCGACAAGAGCTGGTCGATCGACATGCAACGCCACAACTTCCAGTTCACGGGGCAGCGCTTCTACCGGATCGAGCACGGTCGGCTCGCCGGCCAGGTCCGCGACGTCGCCTACCAGGCCACCACCACCGACTTCTGGGCGTCCCTCGACGGCCTGGGCGGCCGCGGTACATGGGTGCTCGGCGGGGCGTTCAACTGCGGCAAGGGCCAGCCCGGGCAGGTCGCCCCTGTCAGCCACGGCTGCCCCGCCGCCCGCTTCCGTCAGGTGACGGTGTTGAACAGCCGGGCTGAGGCGGGGCGGTGACGACCGGCGTTCTCGAGCCCGCCGGCGCCGTGGTCGACCGCGCCCTCGAGGCGGCCACGCTCGAGGGGTGCGTGGTGGTGGTCGCCGACGTGAGCGAGGTCGAGGTCCGCTTCGCCGCCAGCACCACGACCACCAACGGCACGAGGCGCGACCGTCGGGTCACCGTGGTGGCCGTGGGCTCGTCGCCCGCCGGACCGACGGTGGGGACGGCGACGGGCAGCGGTGCCGCCGACGTCGTCGCCCTGCTGCGAGCGGCCGAGGCCGACGCCCGGAGCGCTCCGGCGGCCGACGACGCCGCCGACCTGGTCGAAGGTGACACCCGCGACGACCTCTCGGAGCCCGCCCCCACCACGGGTGTCGCCGCCCTCGCTCCGGTGGTGGGCAGCCTCGGCGAGGCCTTCGCCGAGGCGCGGACCGCCGGCCACGTCCTCGCCGGGTTCGCCGAGCACCGCGTCGAGACCGTCTCGCTCGGCACCTCCACGGGGCTGCGCCGGCGCCACGTGCAGCCGGTCGGGAAGCTCCAGGTGGCGGCCCGCACGGCCGACGGGGGGCGTGGCGCGTGGGTGGGCCGCGAGCAGGCCGACCTCGTCGGGGTCTCGCTCCCCGACGTCCAAGCCGAGCTCCGCCGGAGGCTCGCCTGGGGCGAGCGGTCGGTCTCCCTACCGGCCGGGCGGTACGAGACGGTCCTGCCGCCCGACGCGGTCGCCGACCTCATGGTCCCCCTCGCCGAGGCCCTCGGCCAGCGCGACGCCGAGGAGGGCCACAGCGTCTTCGCCGCCGCGGGTGGCGGCACCCGGGTCGGCGAGCGCCTGGCCGAGCTGCCCTTCCGCCTGCGCAGCGACCCGGCGGAGCCGGGCCTCGAGTGCGCCCCCTTCGCCGTGGCCGCGGCGTCGACCGCCGACACCTCGGTCTTCGACAACGGCCTGCCCCTCGGGCCCACCGCGTGGGTCGACGACGGGCGCCTCGCCCGCCTGCGCGCCCACCGGGCCCGGGCCGCCCGATCGGGGGTGCCGGTGGCCCCGCCGATCGACAACCTCGTCCTCGAGGTGCCCGGGGCCGGGGCCGGCCTGGACGACCTCGTGGCCCGGACCGAACGGGGGCTGCTCCTCACCTGCCTGTGGTACCTGCGCGAGGTCGACCCGACCACCCTGCTCGTCACCGGGCTCACCCGCGACGGCGTCTACCTCGTCGAGCACGGCGAGGTTGTCGGTGCGGTCAACAACTTCCGGTTCAACGAGAGCCCGGTCGACCTCCTGGCCCGCTCGGTCGAGGCCGGCCGCAGCGAGCGCGCCTTCACGCGCGAGTGGAACGAGTACGCGGCCCGCCTCGCCATGCCGGCGCTGCGCGTCCCCGACTTCAACATGAGCTCGGTGAGCCCGGCCGTCTGAGCAGGCGCCCCGGCGCTCAGGGCCCTTCGGGGGCGCGGCTGCCCCGGGGCTCAAGGTCCTTCGGGTCGCGGCTCCCCCGGGGCGCGGGTGGCGACCTCCCCGGCCGGCGACATCGCCGCGTCACCGGCGAGTGCCTCGCTGACCGCCGCGAGCAGAGCGCCGACGGTGTCGGTGATCGGCGTGGCGATGCCGTGGCGGAGGCCGGCCCGGGTCACCGCGCCGTAGAGGGCGTCGTGCTCGAGCGGGCGCCCGGCGAGCCGGTCGAAGAGCATGGACGAGCCCGCTCCCTCCGGCATGGCGGCCATCCGGTCGAGGGCGGTCGCGACGAAGGCGTCGTCGACGGACGCTCCCTCGGCCCGGCCCACCTCGACGCACTCGTCGGCCAGGGCGCGGGCCACCTTGCGGACGTCGTCGCGGCGCAGGACCTCGATCCTCCGCTCCGTGAGGGCGGTCAGGCCGTTGGCCACCACGTTGCTGCAGAGCTTCTTCCAGAGCGCCGTCGTCACGTCGGCGACCGGCCGGACGATGCCCCGCTCCGACGCGAAGAGCGCCGCGAGACGGGCGGCGTCCTCGGGGGTGACCCCCTGGCCGGGATCGCGCTCGGGCACCAGGACGAACCCGCTGGTGCGGTGGACGACGTGCCCCGGGGCGAGCGGCTCGACCCCGCTGTAGACGACGCCGGGCACCACCCGAGTGCCCGGTGCCACGAGGGGGAGCACGCGCTCGACCTGCTCGACGCCGTTCTGGAGCACGACGACCGTGGTGCCCTGGCCGGTCAGCTCCCGGAGCCAGCCCGCCGCACCCCCGGTCTGGTGCGCCTTCGTGGCGAGCAGCACCCAGTCGACCGGGGGATCGAGGGTGCCGCGCACGTCGGCGGGCTCGACGAGGACCCGCGGGCGCGAGCGCAGCGTCGCGCCCCACAGCTCCGACTCGACCACCAGCTCGTCGAACGGGGTCCGGACGCACAGCGTGACGTCGGCCTTCCCCGCGGCGAGCAGGTGAGCGGCGAAGAAGGCGCCGATGCCCCCGGCACCGACGACGGCGACGGTGGTGGCTCGCTCGGTCACGTCCTGGTCCTCCTCGTCCGCCCTGGTCCGTCCGCCCTGGTCCGTCCGCCCTGGTCCGTCCGCCCTGGTCCGTCCGCCCTGGTCCGTCCGCCCATACCGGCGCCGCACCGTGCGGCCCCGCCGAGCTGCCCTCCCGCACCCTAGGGGCCGGAGCGTGGAGCGAGCACCCGCCCGACCCCGGTGCCATCATGGTCGCCGGGTCGGCAGACGCGCGTCAGAGGAGGCCGGCATGGCGGAGGGGCGTCGGGGGCCGGAGGCATGACCGAGGACGGACGCAGCGCACCGGCTCCGTCGACGGCGGACCCGACGGGGGCCCCACCCGTGGGGGACGCGGTGGCCAGGTCGCGCCGACACGGCGAGCCGTCGCCGCCGGCCTCCCCGGGGGTCCCCGGCGCCCGCCAGGTCGCCGTCCTGAGCGAGGTGCTCCACGCCGCCCCGGTGGGCATGGCGTTCCTCGACCGCGAGTTCCGCTACCTCCGGATCAACGAGGACCTGGCCACCGTCCACGGCCTGCCAGCGGGCGACCACGTCGGTGCGGCGGTCGCCGACGTCGTGCCCGAGCAGTGGGTGGTGCTCGAGCCTCTCCTCCGCTCGGTGCTGGCGGGCGAGACGGTCGTCGACCGGCACGTGGTCACCCGTGCCGCCGGCGGCGAGCCGCGCGAGTTCGCGGTGAGCTACTTCCCGTTGTGGGTGGGAGGCACCGTGGCCGGCATCGGCTGCATCGCCTCGGACGTCACGGCCCAGCGACGCGCCGAGGAGGCGCTGCGCCTGCGCAGTCGCCTCTACGAGATGCTGGCCTCCACCAACCGGGCGATCGTCCGGTCGACCTCGACCGAGGACCTCTACCCGCAGGTCTGCGACATCGCCGTGCAGGCGGGCGGCTTCCAGTTCGCCTGGGTCGGCGTCCCCGACGGCGACCGGGTGCGGCCGGTGGCGTCCGCCGGCATCGACAACGGCTACGTCACCGAGGCGGTCATCACGCTGACCGACGACGACCCCCGCACCTACGGGCCGACCGGCCAGGCCATCCGCACGGGCACCTACACGGTGGTCAACGACTTCCTCAGCGCGCCGATGATGGCTCCCTGGCACCAGGCCGGGGCACGGGTGGGCGTCTCGGCGTGCGCGTCGTTCCCCATCCGCCAAGCAGGCCAGGTGGTGGCCGCCCTCACGCTCTACTCGTCGACCCCGGGCACCTTCACCCCCGAGATCGTCGCCACCCTGAGCGAGATCACCCCGAGCCTGTCCTTCGCCCTCGACCGCTTCGCCCGCGAGGAGCAGCGCAAGCACGACGAGCTCGAGCTGCGCCTGCGCGACCGGGCCATCAACGCCCTGTCGCAGGGCGTCGTCCTCACCGACGCGAGAGCGCCCGACCAGCCCCTCTGCTTCGTCAGCCCCAGCTTCGAGCGCCTCGTCGGCTACGCCCACGACGAGGTGGTCGGGCACAACTGCCGCTTCCTGCAAGGGCCCGGCACGGACCCCGAGACGGTCGCCGAGCTGCGCCGGGCCGTCGCTGCCGGACGCGAGTGCACGGTCGAGCTCCTCAACTACCGCAAGGACGGCACACCGTTCTGGAACAACGTCAGCGTGTCCCCGGTGCTCGACGACGAGGGGGTCGTCACCCACTTCGTCGGCGTGCAGACCGACGTCACCGAGCGACGCGAGCTCGAGCGCCAGCTGCTCCACGCCCAGAAGCTCGAGGCGATCGGCACCCTCGCGGGCGGGGTCGCCCACGACTTCAACAACATGCTGCTCGTCATCCGCGGCTACAGCTCCCTGTTGGCCCGGCGCCTCCCCGAGGGCGAGCTGCAAGACGCCGCCCACCGCATCGACGCGGCCGTCGAGCGAGCGGCCGGGTTCACCCGCAAGCTGCTCGCCTTCAGCCGCCAGCAGGCACTCTGGTCCGAGGCCACCGACGTGGGCGCCCTCGTCTCCGACACGTTGCGGCTCCTCGAGCACATGCTCGGCAGCGACGTCGAGCTCGTGGCGGACCTCGCGGAGGACCTCCCGGTCCTCGTCGTCGACCGCAGCCAGGTCGAGCAGGCCCTCCTCAACCTGGTCACCAACGCCCGCGACGCCATGCCGCACGGTGGCACCCTGACCGTGCGGACCGAGGCCGTCGAGCTGGGCGAGAGCTACGCGGCGATGTTCGAGGGCGCCAGCCCCGGTCCCCACCTGCTCCTGCAGGTGAGCGACACGGGTGTCGGGATGGACGAGCAGGCCCAGAACCACGCCTTCGACCCGTTCTTCACCACCAAGGTCGACGGCACCGGGCTCGGGCTCTCGATCGTCTACGGGCTGGCCAAGCAGACCGGCGGGCACGTCCGCCTCCACAGCGAGGTCGGCGTCGGGACGACGGTCAAGCTCTACCTGCCGGTCACCGACGACGCCGCGCTCGTTTCCGGCACCACGCCCGAAGGTGCGGTGACGCTCGACGGCGAGGAGACCGTCCTCGTGGTCGAGGACGACGACGAGGCCCGCGCACTGCTCGCCGCCGCCTTCGCAGAGCGCGGCTATCGCGTCCTCGAGGCCGGCGACGGCCCAGAGGCCCTCGACGTCGCCGCGACGACCCGCGTCGACGTGCTCGTCACCGACGTCGTGCTGCCCGAGCTGGACGGGTGCACGCTCGCCGCGCACCTCGGTGCGGTACAGGGCGACCTCCGCGTCGTCTACACCTCGGGCCACGTGACCGACGTCGCCGCCGACGAGGACCTGCGTGGTCCGCGGGCTCGCTTCGTGGCCAAGCCCTACCGACCCGAGGACGTCCTCGGCGCTGTGCGCCAGCTGCTCGGCTGACGACGCGCTGGCCCGTCCCACCGGCTCCCCGGCCGTTCGGGCCGTCCCGCTGGCGTCGTGGCTAGGGTCGGTCCATGCGCTTCAGCATCTGGCCCACCACCGCCCAGTCCTTCGCCGACCTCCACGACGCCGCCGCCCACGCCGCCGCCACCGGGTGGGACGGGGTGTGGGTGGCCGACCACTTCATGCCCGCCGCCGGCAGGCTCGAGGCCCCCATGCTCGAGTGCTGGACGGTCCTCGCCGGGCTCGCCACCACCGTGGACCGGGTCCGCCTCGGCTCCCTCGTGGCCGGCAACACCTACCGCCACCCTGCCGTGCTGGCCAACATGGCGGCCACCGTCGACCAGCTGAGCGGGGGACGCGTCGTGCTCGGCCTGGGAGCCGGCTGGCAGGAGAACGAGCACACCGCCTACGGCATCGACTACTTCGACGTGCCCGAGCGGCTCGCCCGTCTCGACGAGGCCTGCGCCGTCGTCACCCGCCTCTTCTCGGAGGAACGGGCCACCTTCAGCGGGCGCCACTACCGGCTGACCGAAGCTCCCATGGAGCCCAAGGGCGCACGCGGGCGGCCCCCGCTGCTGGTGGGCGGGAGCGGGGAACGGGTCACCCTCGCGATCGTGGCCCGGTGGGCAGACGAGTGGAACACGTGGGGCACGCCCGACGTGCTGGCGACCAAGGGCGCGGTCCTCGACCGCCACTGCGAGGCCCACGGGCGCGACCCGGCGACGGTCGCCCGCTCGGCCCAGGTCGTCGTCGACCTCGACGGGGCCCATCCCTTCCGCCGGCCGATGCCCTCGGTGCGGGCCGGCGTCGCCGAGCTGCAGGACCTGCTCCACCGCTACGACGAGGCGGGGGTGGGCGAGTTCGTCCTCCCCGACTGGAACCTCGGCACGGGAGCGGAACGGCGCGACGCGTTCGACCGGTTCCTCACCGAGGTGGCAGCACCCCTGCGCGCCACCGGCTGAGGGCGGGCGGGGAGCGGGTCCCAGGCGGCGCCCCGGCGCCCAGGTCAGGCGGCGGCGCGGTCGGAGCCTGGCGCGTCGCCCTGGGCGGTCGTGGCCCGGCCCCGCTCGAGGAAGATCACCCGCTGGTAGACGAAGAACTTGGCCACCCAGAAGAACAGGTTGAGCAACGGGAAGGCGACGGCCACGACGAGGAGGTGGAAGGGGTGGCCGGCGGGCGCGAGGTTGGCCACCTGCCCGGTCGACAGGCTGAGCAGGGCGATGCTCACCGCCGAGGTCGTCCAGTAGAGGACGACCTGGCGCCCCACGCGCGTGCGCTCGGCACGGGACCAGATCCAGTACCGGCTGAGCAGGTAGGACGGGACGGTGGCCACCACGTTGGCGACGAGCGCGGCCGCCGTTGCCCCGAGGGCGCCCGTGCCGTAGAGGACGACGAGCGTCACCTCGCTCACCCCGAGCGCCACCCCCGAAGTCGCCGCGTAGCGCACCAGCTTGACGACGAGCGCCCGGTAGGCCTTGGGCACCAGGTCGACGAGGGCACGCAGCCGGTCGACCAGCTCCGGAGCGGTCCCGCGCAGGGGCACCGCCACCGGCGTGTCGAGCCCGGCGACGCCCGGCAGCTCCTCTGCCTCGTCGAGCGAGCCGTCACCGTCGGCGAAGACCGCGCCGGCCCCGCCGGCGCCGTGGACCGTCATCCGACCACGTCCCTCCTCGTGGGCGGGCACGGTCGTGCACGCCCCGGTTCATCGTCACGTCGCCGCCACCACGACCGCCAGGGACCAACGTCCCGACCACGAGCGGTGCCGACACGTCCCGGCCGGCGCCCCACCGCACCGGATGCGCCTCGCAGGCTAGCCGCGACCTGGGAGAACGTTCCAGGCGTGCCCGGACGTGGCCCGGTCAGACCCCGGCGACGCCGACCACCGCGCCGTTCAGGTGGAGGTCGGCGGCGTTGCCGGCGAACGGTGCGGAGCCGAAGGCGAACACCCCGCCGTCGGCGGCGGCCAGCCAGTAGCCCTGGCCGTTCGGCGTGACGGCGATGCCCACGACCGGTGCGGCGAGCGGCGTCCCGGTCATCGAGCCGTAGGACGTGGCAGAGCCGAAGGCGGACACGCCCCCGTCGGAGGCGGCGAGCCAGTAGCCGTGCCCGTTGAGCGTCGTGGCGATGGCGACGACGTGGCCGCCGATGGCCGTGCCCACCGCCGACCCGTAGAAGGTGGCGTCGCCGAAGGTGAACACCCCGCCGTCCTTGGCCACGAGCCAGTAGCCCTGGCCGTTGGCCGTGGCCGCCATGCCCACGATCGGAGCGTTCAGCGGGTGCCCGCCCATCGAGCCGTAGAAGCCGGCCGAGCCGAAGGCGAAGACCCCGCCGTCCCGGGCCACGAGCCAGTAGCCGGTGCCCTCGGGGGCGGCGGCCATGCCGACCACCGGTGCGTTCAGCGGCTGCCCGCCCATCGAGCCGGCGAAGGTGGCCGAGCCGAAGGCGAAGACGCCACCGTCAGAGGCGGGAAGCAGGTAGCCGGCGTCCTTCAGCACCACGGTCTGGGTCGACCCCGAGCCGCTGCCCGATCCGGCCGCCGCGGCCGTCGGGACCACCGTCGACGAGGCAGCGTCCGCCGGGGCAGCTGCGAGGGCGGTGGCCACCAGCCCGACGCAGAGGGCGAGCCCCGCTGCCGCCGTCCCGAGCCGTCTGCGACCCGCCACCCGGCGGTCGTGCGGGCGGGATCCGGAGGTGCTCATGGTCGTCTTCTTCCTTCGTCGGCTGATCCCCGTCGCACCGTCAATCGTGGGAGAGGACGGACGGTCGTCCATAGGGCCGAACGTCATCGGCTCCCCCGGGTCGCGCGAGGTCCCTCCCGGCGACCCCGGGGCCCCGGCGACCTCAGGGCGCCAGTGACCTCAGGGCCCCGGCGACCCCGGGGCCCCGGCGACCTCAGGGCGCCGACCGCACCTCGGGAGTGGCGTCGCCCGGGCCGGCACGTGACCGGCCGGACCGGGCGCGGGTGGCCGACAGCACGGCGGCGACCGCCATCAGCGACGTCGACGAGTAGAAGGCACTGTGGATGCCGTCGGTGAACGGACCGGCGACGGCGCGCGAGAGCGTCGAGGTCCCGACGAAGATGGCGAAGGCCTCGTGCTTGGTGATGGTCGCCGAGGCGACCAGGATGGCCAGGGCGAAGGAGAAGACCATGCCGACGTTGGCGAAGGTCCGGAGCAGCCCCGAGGCGACGCCGAAGCGCTCGCCGGGGGCCGCCTTCATCACGGCCGAGCTGTTCGACGGGAAGAAGCACCCCGATCCCACCGCGCCGACCATGTAGGCGACGACCACGAACCACAGGCCGGTGTCGAGCCCCAGCTGGGCGTAGGCGAGCAGGGCGACGACCTGGACGCCGAGGCCGAACGTGGCGGGCAGCACGGCGCCCCGCCGGTCGGCGAAGCGGCCGGCGAACGGCCCCACCACGCCGCCGACCAGGTACCCGGGCACGAGCAGCAGCGAGGCGTGGATGGGCGTCAGGTGGCGCACGCCCTGCAGGTACATGAGGAGGAGGAAGAGCACGGCGAAGTTGGCCAGGCTCTGGAAGAGGGCGGCGAGCAGCGACGGCGTCATGGTCGGCACCCGGAACAGGCTGAGGTCGAGCATGGGGGCCGGGCTCGCACGCTCGACGCGCCAGAACACCACCAGCACGACGCCGCCGCCGACGAGCCAGCCGGCGATGGCGGGGTCGAGCGGCTCGGAGGTGAGCTTGACCATGGCCCACAGCAGCCCGAAGAGGCCGAGGCCGAGCGTCAGCATCCCCCACCAGTCGAGCCGGCGCTGCTGGCGCCGGCCCGAGTCGACGAGGACGCGGCGGGCGGCCGCCACGGCGGCGAGCCCGATCGGCACGTTGATGCCGAAGATCCACCGCCACGACACGAACGTCACGATCACGCCGCCGAGGACGACGCCGAGGACGGCCCCGGTGTTGAAGCCGATGGAGTTCATGCCGTAGGCGCGGCCCCGCTGCTCGGGCGGGAACGTGTCGGCGATCACCGCCCCCGAGTTCGCCGTGATGAGGGCGCCGCCCACCCCCTGCAGGAGCCGGAACCCGACGAGGGCGAGCTCGTCCCACGACAGGGCACAGGCGAGCGAGCCGATGACGAAGACGACGAAGCCCGCCTCGTACATCCGGACGCGGCCGAACATGTCCCCGAGCCGCCCCACCTGCGTCGACAGCACGGTGATGACCAGCAGGTAGCCGATGATGACCCAGATGACCGAGGCCAGGCCGATGTGGAGCGACCGCTGGATGTCGGGCAGGGCGAGGACGACGATGGTCGTGTCGACGGCGCTGATGAGCACGCCCACCACGACGACGGCGAGCGCCAGGTTGGGGTGCGCGACCCCGGTCGGGCCCTCGGGCGGCCCGGCGGGCTCGCCCGTCCCGTGGGGACGGGGGCCGGCGAGGGTCATCCGGCCACGTCGGGGCCGGCCCGTTCGACGTCGACCCGGATGACGACGCGGCGCTCGGACGCCATGGCGGAGCGGAACTCGTCCCAGTCGGGGTGCTCGCCGGCAACCTGGCGGTAGAGGTCGACGAGGGGCTCCATGGCCTCGGGGAGCGGGACGACGGTAGCCCGTCCCTCGACGACGACCCACGGGCCGAAGAAGCCGTCCCCGAAGGCGCACAGTGTCACGCGCGGGTCCCGCCGGAGGTTGCGGACCTTGTAGGCACCCTCGCGGCTCGACACCACCACCCGCCCGGCGTCGTCGACGCCGTGGACGACCGGCGACGGCTGGGGCGAGCCGTCGCGCTTGCGGGCGACGAGCACGGAGCGGTGGTGCTCGCGCAGGAAGTCCCGTGCCTCGTCGACGTCCATCCGCGACCTCCACGTCCCGGCCGTGCGCCCACCAGTGTCCCACCGCCGGCGACGCCCTCGTCGGGTGCCCGGACGGAGTCCCGACCTGGGTGCCCGGACGGAGCCCCGACCTGGGTGCCCGGACGGAGCCCCGACCTGGGCGGCTGGACGGAGCGGGTGCCGGCGGCCTACCGTGCCCCCGATGGTGCAGTACGCCTCGACGCGAGGCTCGGCGCGGTGACCGCCGACCGCCGGTGACCGGGGCGTCCCTCGCCACCCTGGCCGGCCACACGGTGGTCGCCGCCCTCCCTCCGCTCGACTGGTCCCACATGGGGACCACCGAGATCGGCGCCGTGCCGACCCTCCTGATGGTCGTCGCCCTCGGCTGCTACCTGTGGGGCGTCCAGCGGGTGCGCGCCCGACCGGGCGGCACCTGGCCGGTCGGGCGTACGCTCGCCTTCGTCGCCGGCATGGCGGTCACGGCCGTCGCCATCGAGTCGTTCATCGGCGCCTACGACGACACCCTCTTCTACGACCACATGATCCAGCACCTGCTGCTGGTCATGATCGCCGGCCCGCTCTTCGCCCTCGGCGCTCCCCTCGACCTCCTCGTCGAGGCGACGGGCGGCGAGGCGCACCGGCTGGTCGAGCGGGGGATGCGGTCGCGGCTCGCCGAGGTGGTGGGCCACCCGATCTTCGGCTTCGTCGTCTACTTCGCCTTCATCCCGGTGACCCACCTCACGGTCATGTACAACTGGACGCTCGAGTACGAGCCGGTCCACGACCTCGAGCACGTGCTGTTCCTCGTCATCGGCTACCTGTTCTTCCGGCCCGTGGTGGCCGTCGAGGCGTCCCGCCACCCGCTCATCCCGCCGCTCCAGCTCCTCTACGTGGCCCTCGCCGTCCCCGTAGACACCTTCACGGGACTGGCCCTCACCTCGACCACCCACGAGCTCTTCCCCTACTACCTCGCCCACCCGCGCTCGTGGGGGCCGTCGCTCATCACCGACCTCCACGCCGGCGGGGCGATCATGTGGGTCGGCGGCGACAGCCTGATGCTCCTCATCATGATCCCCATCGTGCTGCGGTGGGTCCGCTACGAGGACGCCCGGACCGCCGAGCTCGACGCCGAGCTCGACGCCGAGCTGGCCGCCAGCGGCACCGTCCCGGACCACCCGGGCTGACCGTCGGGGCGGGCCCCGCACCGGGGCCGGTCGGGACCCTCGCACCGGGACCGGTTGGGCCGACCGGACGCGGACCTGGCAGGCTGCAGGCATGGCACCAGAGAGCATGCACGGTCAGGTCGCGCTGGTCACCGGGGCGAGCAACGGCATCGGGGCCGGGGTGGCCCGGGCGCTCGCCGAGCGAGGAGCGGCGCTGGTCCTCTGCGACGTCGACGAAGGCGCAGGGGTGGCGCTCGCCGACGAGCTCGGCGCCTCCTTCGTCCGCTGCGACGTCCGCGACCTCGGCGAGGTCGAGGCGGTGGTCGCCCACGCCCTCGACCGCCACGGCCGGATCGACCTCGCCCATCTGAACGCCGGGGTGACCACCGGCTGCGGCCTGGGCGAGGACTTCGACGTGGCGAGCTACCGGCGCGCCATGGGCGTGAACCTCGACGGGGTGGTCTTCGGGGTCCACGCCGTCCTCCCCGCGATGCTCGCCCAGGGCAGCGGGTCGATCGTGGCGACGGCGTCGATGGCCGGTATCGTGGCGCCCGCCTTCGACCCCGTGTACGTCGCCAACAAGCACGCCGTGGTCGGCCTCGTGCGCTCCCTGGGCGCCACCTACGGCCCCCAGGGCGTCCGGGTCAACGCCTTGTGCCCGTCGTTCGCGGAGACGGCCATCCTCGGCGCCATCCGCCCCGTCCTCGTCGAGCAGCGCTTCCCCATCCTCGAGGTGTCCGAGGTGGTCGACGCCTTCTTGGCCATCGTCGACGCGACGGGCTCCGGCGAGTGCTGGTACGTGGTCCCCGGGCGTCCGAGCGAGCCGTTCCAGTTCCGCAACGCCCCGGGGCCGCGACGCTCCTGACCGGCGTCTGCACCGGCCGCGGCGTCGTGATCGGCGCCGGCACCGGCTCCGTCGGGGCCCGGCGTCCTCGCCACCCGCGCACGCCCGGTGCACCAGCCGGGCCGGTGCGGGCGCACCGGTAGGGTCGGGGCGTGTGGCTCGTGTGGGCACCTCTGGGCGTCGTCCTGTGCGTGGCCTACGTGCTCGTCTACGTGCTCCTGCGCACGTCGGGCGACGGCCGCACCGCCCTCCGGCGGCTCCTCCACCCGACCCGGGCCGCCGCGCTCCAAGAGGAGTACGGGGGCACCGGAAGTACGGCCCCGGGTCGCCGCGACGAAGCTTCGTGACGGGAGCCCCGACGGGGCGACGGGGCGACGGGGCGACGGGGCGACGGGGCGACGGGGCGACGGGGCGAC